>NZ_CP130060.1:1229389-1536736 GCF_030644385.1 Stomatobaculum sp. F0698
TTTTGTTTGTCTCGTGGCGTATACCTCCTTTGTTTCAGATTAGCTATAACTACCGAACTACCATCTTATCCCGACTTCTCTCTCTTGTCCAGCAGAACCTGCTCTTTTCTCCCGAAACGCTGCGGCTCAGAAGCGGAAATCTCTGCGGTTCGAGGCGTAGATCTCTTTGATATTCTCCGCTGCAATCGCGCGGCTTCTCTCGTTCGGAATGCTCGTAAGTTCGGCTTCCACCAAGGCCTTACCGGTTTCCTTGGTCTCCTCGGACGCATAGTCGGTCAGGTATTCCGCGAGCGTCATGAGTGCATTCGGATGGCAGCAGTTATGAATCTGACCGCTCTTTAAGAGACTCATGAAGCGGTCGCCCGTGCGCCCCTCCCGGTAGCAGGCCGTGCAGAACGAGGGCAGGAAGCCGTCCCGCATAAGCCAGAGCAGAACTTCATCCAAGGTTCTCTGGTCCGAGACATCGAACTGCTCGGTGTCATGCACGCGTTCTTCCTCGGCATAGCCGCCCACCGAGGTACGGGAGCCTCCGGAAATCTGCGAGATGCCGACCCGGAGTGCTTTGCCGCGCACCGCCTCCGACTCACGGGTCGAGATAATCATGCCCGTATAGGGAACCGCAATGCGGATGCAGGCAATGATCTTCAGGAAAGTCTCATCGTCAATGCCGTTCTCGAACTTGCTCGGATCGATATCGTCCGCCTTTTTGAGGCGCGGCACGCTGATGGTATGGGGACCCACACCGTGCACGGCTTCCAGATGTTCCGCATGCATCAAAAGGCCGGCGAACTCGTAGCGATACTTGTCGAGTCCGAAGAGCACACCGATTCCCACATCGTCGATGCCACCCTCCATCGCACGGTCCATGGCCTCGGTGTGGTAGCGATAGTCGTGCTTCGGGCCGGTGGGATGCAGCGCCTCATAGCTCTCCTTGTGGTAGGTCTCCTGGAATAAGATATAGGTGCCGATGCCGGCGTCCCGAAGTTTCCGGTAGTTCTCGACCGTGGTCGCAGCGATATTCACATTGACGCGGCGGATGTCGCCGTTTTTATGATGAATGCCGTAAATGGTATGGATGCACTCTAAGATATAGTCGATCGGATTGTGCAGGGGATCCTCACCCGCCTCGAGCGCAAGGCGCTTATGCCCCATATCCTGGAGCGCAATGACCTCCTGTCGCACCTCATCCTGTGTCAGCTTTTTCCGCTTGATGTGCTTATTTTCCGCATGGTAGGGACAGTAGGTGCAGCCGTTCACACAGTAGTTCGAGAGGTAGAGCGGCGCAAAGAGGACGATGCGGTTTCCGTAAAAGGCGAGCTTGATTTCCTCCGCCATCTTCATCATCTCGGCGTTTTTTTCCGGAATATCGCACGCCAATAAGACCGAGGCCTCTCGGTGCGTGAGTCCCTCACAGCGGACTTTCCCGCCCTCATACTTAGGGCGCGCCTTTTCGAGTATGCGATCGATCAATTCTTCGTTGTCCTTGTTTTCCTCCGCATAGCGAAGGGTCTCTAAGATTTCTTCGTGGGAAATAAACTCCTCTGCCAAAAGAGAGGCAGGGTTATAAGATGTGCTTGCAGATGTAGCCATGAAGGGTTTCCTTTCTTGCGGTTCGGTGTTTTCCGTTCCGTTCAGATTGAAATATGATTGAGGTACTACTCGAGCGCCGATGGCGAAGGGAGCGGTATCGCGTCCCCACGGGTCTCGGTCAGCCGGTAGCCTATGGATTCCATGCGCCGGCTTAAACAAGAACGGCAAGCTGCCGACTCGTCTCCGGTGCAGATTTTATTGTCGTAAAGGAGATATTTTTTCCGGACTTCGACCGGAGACAGATTGGGCATCACGACATTTGCCCCCGCCTGTATGCCCATCTCCCGGCCGAGCGGGTGAATGGTGCCGAGAGCGGTCGTAGCCGGCAATAAGAGATTCGGCTGCAAAATCCGGAGTAAAGAGAGCAAAAACAGGGTCTGATTCAAATCTCCCTGCTTCTCATCCCGGAACACGGTCGCGTGCTGCGGAATAAAGGGGCCTATGCCGCACATGGCAGGCTTAAATTCCTGAATAAAGCGGAGATCCTCCGCGAGGGTAGCAAGGGTCTGTCCGGGAGAACCCACCATAAAGCCGCAGCCCACCTGAAAGCCTATGGACTTTAAGTCCCTTAAGCAAGCCAGGCGATGACGGAGCGAAAGCTCCGGCGGATGCAGCTTTCGGTAGTGTGCCTCATCCGCGGTCTCATGGCGAAGGAGATAGCGGTCCGCACCCGCATCGAAGAGCCGCTGATAGCTCTCGTGTGAGCGCTCGCCGATGGAAAGCGTGAGCGCACAGTCCGGGTGCTGCGCCTTGATTGCGCGGACAATACGGACAAGCCTGTCATCGCTAAAGTACGGGTCTTCCCCGCCCTGCAAGACGAAGGTGCGAAAACCGAGCCGGTAGCCCTCCATGCAACAGAGCAGTATGTCCTCCTCGGAGAGCCGGTAGCGCTCCGCTTCCGAGTTGCTCCGCTGCAGGCCGCAGTAACGGCAGTCGTTCTTACAGTAGCTCGTGAACTCGATGAGCCCCCTTGTAAACACCTGATCCCCGTAAATTTGTTTTCGAAGGTGCACCGCCCGCGCCGCCGCTTTTTGCTGCAGCGCCTCCGTGTGCGCCCCCAATAATTCAATGTACTCTTCCGTTTGAAGCCCCCGCTCCCGCTCCAATTTGTCGAGCAGGGCGAGCGCTCTTGTCTCAGCGTTTTGCATAGGCTGTCTTCACGCTGATATTCGGAAGGTTGCCCACCTTGCCGGCGAGCTCCGAAATAATGTTTTCCGGCGCATCCAAGGCGACCGACATGAGACTGAGTTTCTTCTTCTCATAGGGCAGACCCATGCGCCCTATAATATAGTTTCCGTAGTTATGCAGAAGTCGATTCAGGGATTCCGCGCTCTCCCTGTCCTCGACAATGATGCTCATCACGGCAATTCTGGTCTGTTCCGCTTCCATGCGTATCCTCCTCTCTCCGCACTCAGCCGAGCAGTTCTTCCGGCTTTAAGGAGCCGATGCCGAGACGCTTATAAATTTCAAGATAGGCCTCGCGCACATTGCCGAGTCTCCGCCGGAAACGATCCGCGTCCAGACGCTCGTGCGTATCCCGGTCCCAGAGCCGCATATTGTCCGGCGACAAAGCGCCGGTCAGAAGCAACTCCTCTTTATTCCGAGCGAAAGAAAGCGAGAGGTCAATCAAATCCACCCGCCGCTCCGCAAAATAGGCCGTCAGCACTTCGTTGATGCGAAAGGCCGTCTGTATCATCTTTCGCAAATCCTCTTCTTTGACCAAATCAAGGGCCAGCGCCTCATAGCCGTTCAAGGCGTAGCGCGCCTCGCCCTCACGGCGATTCCGAAGTTCCGCCGACGGGCGTGCCAGTGCTCTGCCCTCCGGAACCTTGGTCTTCTCCGCAAAGCTGCCCGCGCTGAAATTTCGCACCACGAGATCAAAGGGATAACGATGCACGGCGCGGAAACTTAATTCCCGCGCCGAGATTTCTTCCAGAAATGCCGTTCGAATTCCCTTGGTCTCGAGATAGCGAAAGAGACTTGCCGTCATGCGGCTTGCGACGATGCCCTTGTCCGCAACCGTCTCTTCGTTTCCATCCGCATCCGCCACGATGTCAAGCCATTCGACCAGAGTCACCGCCGTGTCATCCGTCGCATACATGCGCGTCACGGCAGTGCCGCCGATGCTCTCTCTCTTCTCCATCCCGTTCTTTCCTCTTATCCCTCTAAACTCGCCGCAATCACATCCGCCATGGTATAAGGTCCCGGCTTCTGTCCCGCGAGAAACTTTGCTGCCTCCACTGCACCCTGCGCAAAAATGCGTCGCGAATACGCGCGGTGACTTAAGCTCAACACCTCGTCTTCACCGGCGTAAAGCACATCGTGGTCACCCGGTATCGTGCCGCCGCGCACCGCGGAAATGCCGATTTCGTCCTGTTCCCGCGCCGTGTGCCGCGGCTCGCGGTCATAGACGTAGTGAAAGCGCTCATTGCAGGCTGCGTTAATCTCGTCCGCAATTGCAAGCGCGGTTCCGCTCGGAGCATCCACCTTTCTTCTGTGATGCTTCTCGACAATCTCAATGTCAAAGCCCTTCGCCGCGAGCACATTTGCCGCTTCCGCCGCAAGCTTCATCAAAAGATTCACTCCGAGCGACATATTCGCACTCCGAAGGATCGCAACCTTCTCCTGAAGGCTCGCAATGCGCGTAAGCTGCGCTTCGCTGAGACCCGTCGTGCAGATGACCGCGGGCATGCCTGTGCGCTCCGCAAAATCGAGCACGGCATCCACCGCCGGCGCAACCGAAAAGTCGATTAAGACATCCGCGCACTCTTTGGTAAGCTTCGAAAAATCCGCATAGACCGGGTATTCCGTCGCAAGTTCCGCGCGGTCCACACCGGCAACAATCTTCACTGTTTCATCGGACGCCGCAAAAGCGCTGACCTCCCGGCCCATGTGGCCGGAACATCCGTTTAATAAAATTCTGATCACAGGATTCCGTACTCCTTCATTGCCTTCTTAAGGCTCTCCAAATTAGCCGTTTCCATCTCGCAGAGCGGCAGACGCAGCGGTCCGACCTCCTTGCCCATCAGGTTCATCGCGGTCTTTACAGGAATCGGATTCACTTCGATGAAAAGCTGATGGATAAGTTCCGCCGCCTCAATCTGCATGGCAGCTGCCTTCTTGACATCTCCGTCCAGCATGGCGCGGCAGAGCTCATGGGTCTTTCGGGGTGCCACACAGGCGAGCACCGAAATGACGCCCTTTGCGCCGAGCGACATGAGCGGAATAATCTGGTCATCGTTGCCGGAGTAGAGGTCAAATTCGTGGCCGTCCAAAAATTCGAGCGTGCGCAAAATATTCGTAAAGTTGCCGCTCGCTTCCTTCATGCCGACAATATTCGAAACAGTCTTTCCGAGGTAGGCGGCTGTCTCCGGCTGAATCGTGAGTCCGGTTCTGCTCGGGATGTTGTAGAGCAGACAGGGAATCTTCACCGCATGCGCAATCTGCGTATAGTGGTGAATCAGGCCCTTCTGCGTCGCCTTATTATAATAGGGGGAAACCAGCAAGAGACCGTCCGCGCCGTACTTCTCGGACTCGATTGACATCTCGATTGCCGTGTCCGTCGAATTGGAGCCGCTGCCCGCGACAACCGGAATTCTGTGGTTTACAATTTCAACGCTGCGCTGAATCACGCGGAGATGCTCTTCGTGCGTGAGTGTCGATGCCTCTCCCGTGGTTCCGCAGGCAATCAACGCGTCCGTGCCCTCGGCAATCTGCTCCTCAATGAGCTCCTCGAGCTTCTCGTAATTGACCGTGAGATCGTCATTCATCGGTGTTATCAGGGCAACACCCGAGCCCTCAAAAATGCTTTCCATGCATTTCCTCCGTCTTCACATCCGTGATCGAATCCAATGCGTTCCGTAGCCGTATTTCTGTCATCAAACCGCAGGCGCGGCGCTTCTCGACGAAGTCTCTCTCAAATGAGACTTCCTCCGCAATATTATCGTAACATAGCGTTTTTTGAAAAGCAAGGCAGGGCTCCCCGCCCGCTGCGGCTCTGTCTCCGCCAAAAAGGGGGAAGAGCCGTCAAAGCTCTTCCCCCTTTCGTCTCAGCTCTCCTGATAGACGATGATGTACGCTTTCACATTCTCGCTCCCCTTCACCAGCGTCAGCGGAACGCTGAGCACATCGCGCGGCACATCGCCTTTGTAATATTCCCTCCGCTCCTCCGGGGAGTAGGCATACATTGCGACCGAGTAGCTGTGTCCCTTCTCGAGCTCTGCATCAAACTCTACCTTCTCGCTCTCGAGGTTGATGTTCTGTCCCAAAGCGCTGACTTCCGTGCTCTGATATACTCCCGCAATTCTGTGGGAGCCCTCCGGAAGCGCGACAATCTTCTCAAGATTCTCTCCGCTCACCGTCTCAAAGAGAGCCAGGTCCCGACCGTCAATCGAAAACTTCTTTCCGTAGAGATGCAGGAGCGCCTTGTCCGCATTTGACGCCAGGTAGTCCGTTGCCTTACTTTTGCGCTTCTTCTGGACGCTCATCATAATCACAAAGAGCAGCGCCCAGACACCCACCACAATCGCAACAATCAGCTTAGTGTCAATCATTTTCTCTCCCTCCAAAAGTGAATGCGTTGTAGCTACTTTTTTGAAACCCCTGTTTTACCGCTTCCCCTTCGCTTCACAGACTGACCGTGCACCTTTCTGTGCCTGCCGTATTGCCTGCCTAAGACAGGACAGCGGTGCAGACAGCCGAAACCGGGCATCTTCTCGCACACTTGCCGCAGCCTATGCAACTGTCATCCGCGGAAAAGCGACGGGGCTTACACTTGATTTCAAGTGTAAATCGACTGTGCAAGCAGGTCAAGCGAATGCATCGGCGCGCGCGGCCTCACACATACCGCGCGCCATAGGCCGCCTTCGCCGCCTCTGTCTGCCTCCGAATAAACGCGGTTTTACCTTCCGTGTAGGCATCCCGGTTATGCGCATACTGTTTCCAAAGTCGCATTTTCAGCGCCTCGTATTCCCGCGCACATTCCGGATGATCCAGCAAATAATCTCTGAAATAGAGTTCGTCGTTGTCACCGCGATAACGGAGGTGTAAATGAATCACCTCATCCGCAAAGCCCTGCTCGGTGTAACCCAAGTGCAGAAAGATTCTGCCTTCTTCGGTGTACTTCCGCGTAAAGCCCTGTGCCTCAATCTCCTGCGCCACGGCCTCCATATCTGTCCCCGGGGCCAGTTCAATCATCACATCGACTATATTTTTGGCCCAAATTCCGGGTATGGCCGTACTTCCGACATGGCTGATGCGAAACGGAACATAGGCTGCCAAGACCTCTTTGAATCGCGCTTCCGCCGCCGCATAGATCGCTGCCCACTGCGGCTTCGGCTCTGTCAAAAAGATAGGGAAGAGCTGCCAAAGCTCTTCCTGCGTTAAATCGCTCAGCTTCCTAGTCATGACTCTTCCCCTTCGTCTACGTTATCCTGATAGACAATGATATACGCCTTCACATCCTCGCTCCCCTTGACCAGCGTCAGCGGAATGCTGAGCACATCGCGCGGCACATCGCCTTTGCAATATTCTCTCCGCTCATCCGGGGAGTAGGCATACATCGCAATCGAATAGCGGCGTCCCTTCTCGAGCTCCAAATCAAATTCCACCCTCTCGCTCTCCAGCTTGATGTTCTTTCCCGGCGCACGGACCTCAGGGCTCTCATAAATACCCGCAATTCTGTGCGAACCCTCCGGGAGCGCAACAATCTCCTGAAGCTTCTTTGCGCTCACCGTCTCAAAGAGGGCAAGATCCCGACCGTCAATCCAAAACTTCTTCCCGCAGAGCTGCAGGAGCGCCTTGTCCGCGTTCGCTGTCAGGTAGGCCTCCACCTTACTGTTACGCTTCTTCCGGATGCTCGTCATAATCGCAGAGAGCAGGAGCCATACGCCACCCACAATCGCAAAAAATGCTTTGGTGTCAATCATTTTCTTTCCCTCCCGCTTTCCCCATCCGATTCACATACTGTCCGTGTGCCTTAGTGTGCTTGCCGTATTGGATGGCAACTCTCAATTTTGTTTTATGACGATGTTCTCCGCACTCTTCACAATTGAATTCGCGGGCACGGGGCCGCGCACCGAGGTGAGCGGGTATATCATCGTGTTCTTACCGACTATCGATCCCGGGTTTAAGACCGTACCGCAACCGATTTCGACATAGTCGCCGAGTATGGCGCCGATTTTTCGAAGGCCTGTCTCAAGCGGACCCTCGTCGGTACGGATTACGATATTCTTCCGGTCCGACTTGATATTGCTCGTAATCGAACCCGCGCCCATGTGCGCATGGTAGCCGAGAATGGAATCGCCCACATAGTTATAGTGCGGTGCTTCCACCGAATCAAAGAGCAGCGAATTCTTGAATTCACAGGAATTGCCGGCCACACTGCCCGAACCGATTACGACATTGCCGCGGAAAAACGCGCAGTGGCGAAGCTCGGCTCCCGCACAGACAATCAGCGGACCCGTGAGGCTCACACTCGGCGCAACTTTGGCGCTCTTATGAATCCAAATTTGCTCGCCCCGCTCTTCGTATTCGTCCGGCGAAAGCTGCGGGCCTACCGCACGTATCCACTCCCCCAGGGCGGGAAGCGCCTCATAGGGATAACGAAACTGCGCGAGAAAGTCCCCCGCCATGCTGTGCGTCAAGTCAAACAGCGCTTTTACTTCTATTTCCCTTGCTTTCATTTACTTACTGCCTCCTTTTCGCCGCGGCGCGCGCGGCTTCTCCGCCGGATAATACGGCTTACTCGCCTCAAAGGCCTCGCGAAGCCGGTAGCTCGCACTCTGCGCCGCCGCCTGCTCCGTTCGCCTCGCCACAAAGTCGCGGAGCTTTTCCATATAGGCCTCTTCCGTAATTTCGCCCTGCTGTACCATGGTGAGCCCCTTTTCCCAGCTCGCGGTGAGCTCCGGGCGGAGTAGGGGCTGCATGGAAAGATTAACTGTCACCGCAATCAATTCGCCGAGCTGGGTCGGCGTGATAATCTGGGTCTTTCCGTTCAGCGCAAGGTAACGGTTACCGACCAGTTTTTTGAGTATCTCCGCGCGCGTCGCACTGGTGCCGATGCCGGAGCCCTTAATTTGGCTGCGGAGCTCCTCATCCTCGATCAGCTGTCCCGCATTCTCCATCGCGAGTATCATGCTGCCCGAGGTATAACGCTTCGGCGGCGAGGTCTCCCCCTCCCGAAGTTCGAACTGCTCCGCAGCAATCCGCTCTCCTTTTTTGCAGGCCGCAAGGGCTTCGGCGAGCGCCTTTGAGCCGCTGTTCTCTGCCTCGCCCTCTTCTTCCTTCTCTTTCTCCTCTTTGTCCTTCTGCTTCTTCTCGCCGGATACCTTGAGCCAGCCCTCTTCCGTGAGGGAGCGCACGCCGGCAAAGAAGTGCTCCTTTCCGAACAAGAGCTCCAGAGAGCGCTTTTCATAGACCGCGGGCGGGTAAAAAACGGCCAGGAAACGGCGGGCTATCATCTCATAAATCTGAGCGGAGAGTGGGGAAAGCCCGGAGAGGGCCCCAAGTCCCTGCCCGGTCGGAATCAGCGCATAGTGGTCGGTAATCTGCTTGTCGTCCGTATAGCGGCTCTTCGCGATGCCCTTGTAACTGCCGTTTGTCAGCACCTCCTGCGCGAAGCCGCCGACCGCCTGTACCCGCGTGAGCCCGCTCAGGTTCTTTTGGATTTCCTTTGCGACCGCCGAAGAAAGCACGCGCGCATCGGTTCTCGGGTAGGTGATCAACTTTTTTTCGTAGAGCTCCTGCGCGACTTTAAGAGTCTGATCCGGGCTAATCTTAAAGCGCCGCGCACAGTCGTTCTGCAGTTCCGCCAAATTATAAAGAAGAGGCGGCCGCTTGACTTCCTTCTTTTTTTCGTTCTTTAAGAGTTCGGCAGTGCCCGGGAGTGCCGCGGAGAGCTGCCGCAGAAATTCCTCGGCATCTTCACGCTTTAAGAAGCCGTTGTTCTTATAGAGCCGCGAAAAGCCCTCGTAAGCCGAGCCCTTCTCCGCGCGCCACTCGCCGAAAAAGCGCTGCCCCGCCACTTCGAATTTTGCGAAAATGCGGTAAAACACGGTCTTTTGAAAGGCGCGTATCTCCATCTCGCGTTTCACGACCATGCCGAGCACGCAGGTCATCACCCGTCCCACCGAGACTACAATGTAGCGCTGCTTTAAAAGAGAAGCGAGCGCGGAACCGTAACGCAGGGTGAGCACGCGGGAAAAGTTGATGCCCATCAGATAGTCTTCCTTCGCGCGGAGATAGGCCGCCGCCGAGAGGTTTTGATAGGCACTCCAATCCTTTGCCTCCGCGACACCGCGCCGTATTTCGTCCTCGGTCTGGGAGTCAATCCAGACGCGCTTTCTCGTTTTCTCCGCGGGAACCCCGGCCATCTGATCGACCAGGCGGTAGATGTACTCTCCCTCTCGCCCCGAGTCGGTGCAGATATAGATGGTGTCTACATCCGCGCGCGTCAGCAGGCGCTTCACAATCTCAAACTGCTTTTTGACCTCCGGAATCACCTCATAGCGGAAGGGCTCCGGCAAAAAGGGCAGGGTGTCGAGAGACCACTTTTTATAGCGCTCATCGTAAACCTCGGGATAGCTCATCGTGATGAGATGTCCCACGCACCAGGTCACAATGCTGTCTCCGGACTCGAGATAACCGTCCTGCCGACGCCCCGACACACCGAGTACCCGGGCAAATTCGAGCGCTACACTCGGTTTCTCCGCAATAAACAGCCGCTTCAGTTTGCTCCCTCCGTCTTCAAAAAGCCGCCGAAGCGGTAGATGCTGGTCGTCCGGAAGCTCTCGCCTGCGCCGATAACAGGTTGCACCCAGTCTGGGTGGTGTAATGCATCCGGAAAGCACTGGGTCTCAAAGCAGTAGCCGCCGCGTCTTTGGTAGACCGCACCGCCCTTGCCGATCGGCGTGCCATCGCCGAGCCAGTTCGCCGTATAGAACTGAAGCCCAGGACGGTCCGTGAAGACCGAGAGGGTTCTGCCGCTCGCCGGGTCGAAGGCACTCGCCGCAAAGCGCAGGCTGCCGTCATAGCCGTTTAAGGCAAAGTTGTGGTCGTAGCCGTGCCCGAAAATAAGCTGTTCTTCCGGCGCGTCAATGTCCCGCCCGATCGGCTTTTCTATCGTAAAATCGAAGGCCGTGCCCGCGACCGCCCGAACTTCTCCGGTCGGAATCGAGACCGCATCGGTCGGCGTGAAATAATCCGCGTCAATCCTCACTTCCTGCGCGCTTACCTCCCCCGCGTCATGCCCCGCCAGGTTAAAGTAGGCGTGGTTCGTCGGATTAAAGACCGTGTGCTTTGCTCCGCTTAAGTTCGCCGCATAGTGAATTTCCACCGCGGAGTCCGCCGTGAGGCGATAGGTCACGGAAATGAAAAGCGTGCCCGGAAAGCCCTGGCTGCCGTCCGGCTCTTCCAGCGAGAAGCGGACCGCATTCTCTTCCTCCAGTACCTCTGCGCGGAAGAGGCGTTTCCACCAGCCGTCCGGTCCCGAGTGGAGACTGTTTTCCCCCTGGTTTTTTGCGAGCTGATAGTGCTTGCCGTCGAGCTCAAAGCAGGCACCGGCAATGCGATTTGCATGCCGCCCGACAATGCCGCCGAGACAGCCCGGATTTCTCTCGTAAATCGCGGGATCGTCGTAGCCCAGTATCACATCGACCGTTTTTCCGTCTCCTGCGGGCAGCTCCATGCCGACCCAAGCCGCGCCGAGATCCGTAAAGCGCGCGCAAGCACCTGCTTGATTGCTGAGCTCATAGAGCTTTGCCTCCCTGCCCTCCGAGAAGGTACCGAAACTTCTCTGTTTCACTGCCATTTTCTCACCTCCGCTGTCAGAATGCCCGGCCCGCGGGCACTGCGCTTTCAATTCTCAATCTTTTTATTTTAGCACATTTATGATGCTTTTCTCCGTTTTTCCGATAGCCCGAAAAGGGTGTCCAAGACTTTCCCCGGCAGCTTTTGCACCGCAAGAAAGAGCCGGTACACGGGCTCCGCGGCAAAAATCCTGACCAAAAGCAGGGAGAGCAAAAAAAGCAGCGGGAACGCAAGTCGCGGACACGTCACAAAATAAGCCGGGTAGCCGAGCAAAAGACCTATGTCCCGCACAGGGCGGTGCAACATATAAATCGGCAGGCTCCGTTCCCCGCGTTCGGTGAGCCCCGCACCGAAGTTCGGAACTCTGACGAGCAGCTTCCCGAACACAAAAAAGCCCGCACCGATCATTCCCGAAACCAAATACCAGAAGAGGCGCAAAAGCCAAGGCGCCGTCCGAAACAGTTCCGGCATCGCGGAAGTATCCAAGCGTGTGTACCAGACGCCGTAAATCAGATTTTGATAGGGATGCAGCCATCCGCCGCTATGGAAGGCAAAATAAAGGGCAAGGCCCGCAGCGACAAATAGGAGCACCCACTGCGGGAATCCGCCCCTCTTTACCCATGCGGAGAAGCGTTTTTCCCCGAGAAAGGCGCCGCCGTAAAAGAAGGGCGCAAAGGCGATCACACGGTCCAGAGCGAGAAAGTCCATGAGCTGCAAACGAGCGTCCAGGTCACCGAGGCGCAGACTGAGCGCAAGGATTAAAAGCAGCACCGGCGCTGTAGGAAAGACGCGCCGTAACAGAGCAAAGAGCGGCAAGGCGAGCGTCCAGAGAAAGAGCGCGAGCACAAACCAAGGGGTGCCGCTCTCATGCCAAAAATCCGGCCAGGTTCCGCCCGTTTGATAGGCCGCCCGCTCCGGGTAGAAGACCAACCACTTAAAGCAGAGATAGAGCCAGAGTAAAGTGAGGCAGCGCTTACACCAGTGCCGCGGACTTCTGAGCGCATGGCCCGCAAAGAGCCCCGAGAGAAAGACAAAGGCAGGCATGTGAAAACTATAGATCAAATCAAAGGGCAGGTTGATGCTCCTTGCCCCGAACCCGAGCAGCGGCAAGAGAAAGTGCCCGAGCACCACCAAAAAAATCAGTGCCCCCTTCATTCCGTCGATTTCCTTTGCTCTCACCGGCCTACCCCCTTCTCCTTTGCGCTACCTTCAAGTTCTGTCCCTTGTGATACCGTTTCCGCTCAGCGCTCTGTATCTTCCGCGATTCTATGGTATGCCTTTGCCGTCAGCTTGTCGCTTTTATTTTGTTGGCTTTCTCTTTTTCTTTGTTTCTCTTTGCGCTCTGCTATGCCGCGCTTTGCAGCTACCAAATTCCGCTTCCATACCGCTTCTATTCTACCGTAAGCACCCGGTTTCAGCCACAGCACAAAAAAGTCGCTCGCCTCAAAACGGGGGAGCGACTCTTTCCTTTGTTCTAACAATTCGACATCTGCGGTTCTTACAATTCGGCGTCTGCCTTCTGCTTACCTCGCAGCGATATAGCCGAGTGCGGTCAGAGCCTCTGCGCACTCCACCGCGCCGCCCGCCGCGCCGCGGAGCGTATTGTGGGAGAGACCCACGAACTTCCAGTCGTAAACCGTGTCCTCGCGGAGACGGCCGATCGAAATACCCATGCCGCCCTCGTAATTCACATCGAGCGTGACCTGCGGACGGTTGTCCTCTTCCATATAGCGAATGAACTGCTGCGGTGCGCTGGGCAGCTTGCACGCCTGCGGAAGACCGCGGAAGTTCGTGAGCTTCTCAATGAGCTGCTCCTTGCTCGGCTTCTTGCGGAACTTCACAAAGACAGCCGCCGTATGGCCGTTCAGCACCGGCACGCGGAGGCACTGGCTGCTGATCTTCGGCTCGCTTGCGGGGACAATCTCATCGCCCTCTACCTTGCCGTAGATGCGCAGCGGCTCCATTTCACTCTTCTCTTCCTCGCCGCCGATGTACGGGATAATGTTGCCGAGCATCTCCGGCCAATCCGTAAAGTTCTTACCCGCGCCCGAGATTGCCTGATAGGTCGTGACAATCGCCTCGTAGGGCTCAAACTCCTTCCAGGCCGCGAACGCCGGGGCATAGCTCTGAATCGAGCAGTTCGGCTTTACCGCGACAAACCCTCTCTCGGTGCCGAGACGCTTCCTCTGCGCCTTGATAATCTCAAAGTGCTCCGGGTTCACCTCCGGGATGACCATGGGGACATCCTTGGTCCAGCGGTGCGCGGAATTGTTCGAGACGACCGGCGTCTCGTGCTTCGCGTAAGCATCCTCAATTTCGCGAATCTCTTCCTTCGTCATATCGACCGCCGAGAACACAAAGTCCACTTCGCGGGACACTTCTTCGACCTCGTTCACATTGTGGAGAACCATCTTTTTATAGACTTCCGGCATCGGAATGTCCAACTTCCAACGGTCGCCGACCGCTTCTTCATAGGTCTTACCGGCGCTCCGCGGGCTCGCTGCGAGCGTGGTCACCTCAAACCAGGGGTGGTTCTCCAGTATCGTCAGAAAGCGCTGGCCGACCATGCCCGTCGCGCCGAGTACGCCGACCTTCAGTTTCTTCTCCGGTGCGTGAAATTCCTTACTCATTCTTTAAACCTCCGTGCGCGCCCCGCGCGCCAAACCGTTTCCGTATGGCTCATAACTATACTCCGTCTTTTCCGACTTGGCAAGTATGTTTTCGCGCAGTGCGTACATTTGTGTTTATTGCACGGACAGTTGCACCGTTCTGCCCCTCTCTCACGCAAAAACGCACAGTCACAAACGGACTGTGCGTCTCATTCTTTTTACAGCAGGCTCTCCACAAAAGCGCGAACCTCTGCCATATCCGCGGTCGGCTCAAAGCGCTTTACCACGTTTCCGTCTCTGTCTACGACAAACTTCGTAAAGTTCCACTTGATATCCGGCTTCTCGGCGTAGTTCCAATCCTGCTTCTTTAAAAGCGCCGCCATCATGAGCGCCTTGGGTCCTTTGCCGAAGCCCTCGAAGCCCTTCTGACTCTTCAGGAAGGTATAGAGCGGAAGCTCGTTCTCGCCGTTTACCTCCGACTTCTTCTGCTGCGGAAAGCTCGTGTGATAGTTGAGGGTGCAGAACTCGTGAATCTCCTCATCCGTCCCCGGGGTCTGACCCGCGAACTGGTTGCAGGGAATGTCGATGATCTCAAGTCCCTTCTCGTGATCCGCCTCATACATGGCCTGCAGGGGCTCATAGTGGGGCGTAAAGCCGCAGCCGGTTGCCGTGTTGACAATCAGCATAACCTTACCCTTGTAATCCGCCAAATTCAATTCTCCGCCGCCGACGGACGGCACGCTGTAATCGTAAATGCTCATATCTTGTCCTTTCCGAAACACTGTGAACGAATAAAGCCTAGCACAGTTCCGGGATTTCGACAAGTCTCAGGCCGCGGGTTGATACTTCGCCTCAAGGGTGTCCAGCAGTTTCTCATACTTTTCGCGCGCCGCGCGTTCCGCTTCCCCTGCCTCAAAGGCAGCGGAAGAAGCATTCACCTCGGCAAAGACCTCTACCGGCAGACTGCGCTCTGCAAACGGGTAGACCACCGTGTTTTCCTTCTCGATGTGGCGGTCCAGGAGGGCCGCGTAGCCCATAGCCTCGGCAATGATGTCAAGCTTGTTGTCATCGCTCGGATTTTCCCGGTAGCGCTGTAACGCTTCGCTGAGCGCAAGCACATGGCCTCTGCCGAGGTCGTGCTCCACCAGCATGCCGTGGCTCACCAGATTCTCCGCAATGCGCCCCATGTTTGCGACCATCGCCTTAAAGAGATAGTCCTCCTCTTTCTTGTGGTGGTGATGATCCGCATAGTTCCGAATGAAATCGATTGCTGCGGAAAAATCCTCCTGATTCACTTCTTCGCCCCGCAGGAGACCGCGGCACATGCTGCGAACCACTTTGAGCATGCGTCTTATATTTTCGTGTTCCTCGACCATGAGGACGATGCTCTCGTTCATGCCTTTGCCCTCAACTCGTAGCTCATTTCCGAAGGCATGGTAAGCGTGAGCGCCGTGCCGGACAACATACCGCGCATCTCCTCAAGGCGAAGCTCATAATAGAGCGCCGGACTCTGTCCCGCTTCAATCCAAAACTCGCCGTGCAAATCCTGATCGAGGGTCCAGGAAATATGATCCTCCGCCTGCTCGGTCACTCGGTCCACATGGTCGCAGGGCATGCCGTTAACCAGATTGTCCCCGTAGTAGCGATAAGCCTCGGCAGGGCTTGCATCCGCCTCGACCGCATTGCTCGCGCCGAAGGCGAATACTTCCTCCTTGATGCGGGGCAGCGCTCCGCTGTCTTCCTTTAGAATCGCGGATACCAGGGCGGCATAGCGTCCCTCCGCATCGTGGATGCGCGCCTGGAGCCAGCCGTGAATGTTATCCGTATCAATGAGCTCCTCAAGCGGACGGAGCTCCCGGTTTACAAAGTTCTCGTACTTTCCGCTGTCTCCGCGCTTTGCGCCCTCCTGCTCCGCGAGCGTCATAATCAGCTCCTCCTGCAGGCGAATTTTCCGATAAAGCCAGTGGTGAATCGGTCCCAAAAATAAACTCATATCAAACCTCATTTCTCCGCAAATCTGCGGTTGTATTTAAGGAGACGCCCTTAGGCATCTGTTCGTTCTCGAGCAGTCTACCACAGGGCGTCTCCTGATTTCCGTTGCAAGTGCAACAGTTTTCGATTAAATCACTTCCATCACACGAATCATATTCGTGTTTCCGCTCACACCGAGCGGCAGGCCTGCGGTCAGAATAACCGTATCTCCCTCCGAAACCAACTCCCGCTTCTTCGCCTCATGCAGTGCCGCATCAAAGAGCATGTCGGCATTGTCCTCCTGCGGAATCAACACCGGAATCACACCGAAGAGCAGATTCATCTGGCAGGCAACGGTCTGGCTCACCGTGCAGGCAATGACCGTGCACTCCGGGCGATACTTTGCAAGCCGTCTCGCCGTGAAGCCGGAAATGGTGACCGTGATGATGGCTCTGGCACGCACATCCTCCGCAAGTGTGCAGGTCGCGTGGCTGATTGCGGTCGTCGCATCCTCCTGCTTCTCGCTCTCCAGTCTTCTTCTGCGCTCGCTGTAGTTGATCTCCTGCTCGGTCTTCTCGGCAATCTTACTCATCATCTCGACCGCCTCGACCGGATAGCTGCCGGCAGCGGTTTCACCCGATAGCATGATGGCCGCCGTGCCGTCGTAAATCGCGTTTGCGACATCCGTGACCTCTGCGCGCGTGGGCCGCGGGTTGTGAATCATGGAGTCGAGCATCTGGGTCGCGGTGATGACAATTTTGCCCATCTTTGCGCCGAGTTTGATGATGTCCTTCTGAATTGCCGGAACATCCTCCGCCGGAACCTCAACGCCGAGGTCACCGCGCGCCACCATGACGCCGTCCGCAGCCTTGAAAATCTCCTTGATGTTCTTCACACCCTGCACGGACTCAATCTTTGCGATGATTTTCATCTTGCTGCCCTGCGCATCCAGAATCTCGCGAATCGCGCGGATATCATCCGCTGTTCTCGTGAAGGAGGCAGCGATGTAGTCAAAACCGAGCTTGCAGCCGAACTCGATATCGCTTCTGTCCTGCTCGGAGATAAAGGGCATGGAGAGATCCGCCCCCGGGATGTTGACACCCTTGTGGTTCGAGACCTTGCCGCCGTTCACAACCGTGCAGTGAATCTCCGTGCCGTCGACTTCATCGACCCGAAGTTCAATCAGGCCGTCGTCAATCAGAATGCTGCCGCCCGCCTTGACATCCTTCGGGAGATCCGCATATGTCACCGAGACAATCGTGTTGTCACCGAGCAACTCCCGCGTGGTCAAGGTGAACTTCGCATCTTTTACAAGTTCCTCGGAGCCGTTCTTAAAATCGCGGAGACGAATCTCCGGCCCCTTGGTGTCGAGCAGGGTCGCAATCGGAAGACCGAGTTCTCTGCGGAGTTTGACCACCCGCTTGAATTTTTCGGCATGTGCGTCGTGGGTATCATGCGAAAAGTTAAAACGTGTCACATTCATGCCCGCAAGCATGAGCTTTCTCAGCATTTCCTCACTGTCACTCGCCGGTCCGATGGTGCAAATAATCTTTGTCTTTCTCAAAATGCTCTCCTTTGGCGTCTCTCGTGAGACCTTCAAACAAACACAAAACTCTTCAAGTGGCTGAATTTAGCACAAGTCGCGCAAAATAGCAAGAGGGGGTCAGCGCTGCACGCGTGCTCCCTTGCCCGCCATCAGAGCCTCAACCTCACCGACGCTTGCCATCGAGGTGTCGCCGGGTGTGGTCATCGCGAGCGCACCGTGCGCCGCGCCGTACTCGACTGCGCGCTGCGGGTCACCGCTCGTCATGAGACCGTAGATGAGACCCGAGGCAAAGCTGTCGCCGCCGCCCACACGGTCCATAATCTCCAAGTTTTCATATTCTCTCGACATGACAAGCTCGCCGTCCGCAAAGCAGATGGCCTTCCAGTCGTTCACGCTCGCGGAATGCACCGTGCGGAGGGTCGTCGCAACTGCCTTCCAGTTCGGGAATTCCTGCGCCGCCGTGCGGAGCATGGCCCTGTAGCCTTCCAAGTTCAGCTTATCGAGGCTCTCGCTGTTGCCCGGCACCTCAAAGCCGAGGCAGGCGGTAAAGTCCTCTTCGTTTCCGATCATCACATCCACATAGCGCGCAAGCTCTCGGTTGACTTCCTGTGCCTTCGCCTTGCCCCCGATCGCACTCCACATCGAGGGACGGTAGTTCAGGTCATAGGAGACAATGGTGCCGTAGCGGTGCGCCGCCTTGCAGGCCGCAATCGCGGTCTCACCGGAGCGCTCCGAGAGTGCCGCATAGATGCCGCCGGTGTGCAGCCAGCGCACGCCGAGCTCGCCGAAGATGTAGTCAAAGTCAAAATCCTCCGGGCGCATCTGCGAAATTGCCGTATTCGCGCGGTCCGAGCAACCGATTGCGCCGCGTACGCCGAAGCCGCGCTCCGTAAAGTTGAGTCCGTTTCTGCAAGTTCTGCCGATGCCGTCCGTCTTCACCATGCGGATAAAATCCGTCGCGACACCGCCCTGCTCGATAAAATCAATCAGGAGTTTTCCCACCTCATTGTCCGCAAACGCCGTGATGACCGCCGTCTTTAAGCCGAAACACTTGTGCAGACCGCGCACCACATTGTACTCTCCGCCGCCCTCCCAGACGCGGAAATTGCGGGCGGTGCGAATTCTTCCCTCACCCGGATCGAAGCGAAGCATAATTTCGCCGAGGCTCACTGCATCAAAGCGACAGTTCTCACGCGGTTTGAGTTCCAGTTTCATTTGATTTTCCTCCTCTGGTGTAGATCCCTCAGTGCTCCAATTGTGAGCGCAGATTTTCGATGATGCGCGCCCTGCCTGTGCGCAGCGTTTCGACTTCCGCCTCCGAAAAACCGCGGAACATGCTTCGTTCCAGTTCTTCCGAGGCCTGCAAGATGGCTTTCTTGAGTTCCGCCGCTTTTTCGGTCAGTTCCGCACTCTCCGGCTTTCCGAACTCCGTCTTCACATAGCCCTTGATTGCGAGGTACTCGATCAGGGCCGCCGCCGCAATCGGCAGGAGATTCAAATATTCCGCAAACTCCTGCATGCTCTCGATGTGCCGGAAATTGACCAGAAATTGTACAACCTCCACTTCCTTCCGCTCAAGGTCAAAGCGCGCCGCGATTGTCTCCGTATAGCGGCGAATGAGCCGCGCCATATAGTAGGCCTCCGCCCAACTGTCGTCCGCCGAGAGAGGCGCATGGCTCGTAAAGGCCTTCTCCTCGCCGAGCCGCTTGGATCCCGGCAGATAGGGAATCACCGCGTCGTCGTGGGAATAGTCGATTAAGAAGCCGTAAATCTCCGAGCGGTGCGCAAGGTATTCTTCCTCGGAAAATACCTTTTTATAGAAGGCCGTGTAATACTCGATGACATTCATCTTCATATTGACGATTTTTCCGATTTCAAGCCCCTGTTGTACCAAGGAACCTTCGGTCTTCACATAATAATAGGTCGGTGCGCGGAGCACAAAGATACGCTCCGTGTGCAGGATGTACTCCAGATTAAAGATGAAATCCTCGCACCAACGGAGCTTTTCATCCATGCGAAGCTTGTACTTCTCAACCAAATCCCGCCGGAAGAACTTGTTCCAGATGACACCGTAGTAGTAGTCCGCCGGGCTCTTTGCCATGCAGGCCGCAAATTCCTCGCGGCTCAGTACACCCTCTTCATCAATCGAACCCTTTCTCGCGGTCCAGCCGTCCACAACGCGGTAAAAATCGGAAATCACAAGGTCCGCCCGGTTTTCCTCCGCAGCATGTACAAATAGCGCGGTTGCCTCCGGGGTAATCCAGTCGTCCGCATCCAGAAACTGGAGGTACTCTCCGGTCGCGAGATTAAGCGCTTGGTTTCTTGTGTCGGAGACCCCGCTGTTTTCCTTATGCACCACGCGAATGCGCGCATCTTTTGCGGCATAGGCATCGCAGAGCGCCGCCGTACCGTCCTTCGAGCCGTCATCCATCACCAACAGTTCAAAATCCGTGAAAGTCTGCGCGAGCACGCTGTCAATGCAACGCGCCAATACCTTCTCTGCGTTATACGCGGGAATAATAATAGAAACTTTGGGCATTGATACCTCCTTATACAGGCGACATCCTATCTTTCCTGTAACAGTATACCTGTTTTTGTCCCACTTCGCTCTGTCTTTTCCGCAGTTTTATCCGAATTCCCGCGTTCATTCAAAAATCACAGTTTCCGCTTGCGGAAGAATTGTCTTCGCTTTTTGTTTCCGCTATACTAAAAGATACGGCATCGAAACAGAAACCTTCGACGTCGAAGAAAGTGAGTTGATTTCAATGAATCAAAAATATTTCGATTATTTGCGGGAAGAAGCACCGGAGGCCGCTGCCATCTTGCAGAGCAAAAGTTTCCGCTCTCTTCTGCACTATCCGCGTCACATCTATACCAACACCTACGACCACAGCGTCCGCGTCGCGGTCTGCATGGCCTGGCTTGCAAGGCGAGGCGGTACGGATCCCGCCAGTGCGGTGAAGGTCGGTCTGCTTCACGACCTCTGCTTTGTGGACTACACGAGTAAGAACGATCATCCGGGACTTTATTGCTTTTATCACCCGGAAGAAGCCGCAGACAACGCAAATCGGGAGTTCGGCTTAAGCCGCCGCGAAGAAAAGGCGATACGCGCGCATATGTTTCCGCTGAGTGTGCATCTTCCGAGCTCCAAGCTCGCCCTTCATCTTCTGCTCGCGGACAAGGCAGTCGCGGTCTATGAACTGACACTCGGCGTGCGTTTCCTGAGAACCCGACTGTCTCGCTTCGCGTCGCGGCGCATCATTCATACGGTCTGAGCGCCATGGAGACCGAATTTCTTCTACCTCGCTTTCGCGAACTGCCGCAGCTCGGGCTTTACTCCGATCAGGTCGTAACACTCGTGAACGAAGTGCTGTCTCCCCTGCTGCCCGCAGAGGAAGGCGACAAGAAAAAAGACAGCCTGCCTTTCACGGCTTCCATGCTGAACAACTATGTGAAGCTCCGCATTCTAAGCGCCCCCATCAAGAAGCAATATACCCGGGAACAGGTCGCGACCGCGATTGTGCTCTGTGTCTTAAAGCAGGTATACAGTATCTCGGAGATTTCAGCGCTCATCTCCTTCGCCCTGGACAGTGCGGAGCTCCCCAAGGCCTACGATCGTTTTTGCACCCTCTTTGAGCAGATACTGGTCTGCACCCGCGAGAAGAAGGACTATGCCACGGTGCTCGCCGCGGATGACACCCTCTATCTCCTGAAAAACGTGTTGATTTCCTGCTCCGCAAAGTTCTATGTGAAGGCACAGCTCAAAAGACAGCTCGGCGCTACAGCCAAGCCTTGAGCGCCTTCCGAATCGATCGACTTTCAGTGTCCCAAACGTATTTCAATCCGCAGCGCACCAAAAAAAGAGGAGCCGACGCTCCTCTTTTTTGGTGTTTCTAAAGCTTGTGTTTCGCCGTCCGGATTACTCCGAGAGCAGAATTCTGTCGTTGTTCAGCTCACTGCCCGCACCCTGTTTAAAGCGGTCGAGCAGATCCTGCACCGTCATAGCGGCTCTCTCCTCGCCCGAGGCATCAAAGACAATGCGTCCGCTGTCCATCATGATTGTGCGGTTGCCGAGCTCCAGCGCCTGGTGCATATTATGCGTGACCATGAGGCAGCTGATGTTTCTCTCCCGTACAATGCGCGCGGTCAGTGCGAGCACCTTTGCCGCGGTCTGCGGATCCAGAGCCGCCGTGTGCTCATCGAGCAAAAGAAGCTTCGGTGTCACGACCGTGGCCATTAAAAGGGTAAGCGCCTGGCGCTGTCCGCCCGAGAGAAGGCCTACCGGCTGCTCCATGCGATCCTCAAGGCCCATATCGAGCTCACGGAGCTGCTCCCGAAAGAAGCGTCTCTCCTTCTCCGCACTGCGGCTAAAGGCACTTGTGTGACCCGAGGCACGCAGATACGCGATGGTCAGATTTTCCTCTATGGTCATGTGAGGTGCGGTCCCGAGCAGCGGGTCCTGAAACAGCCGCCCTATCATGCGACTGCGCTTGTGCTCCGGCATGAAGGTGATATCCAAGTCATCCAGGTAAAGCGAGCCTTCATCGACATAAAAGCTGCCCGCAATCGCGTTGAAAAAGGTGGACTTTCCCGCACCGTTGGAGCCGACAATGGCCGCGAAATCACCGTCCGGCAAGTTCAGCGAGAGCTCCTGCAGGGCAAGCTTCTCGTTGACCGTGCCCTCGTTGAATGTCTTTTTTAACTGTACCGCTCTCAGCATGCGCTGCCTCCCTTCTCCTTGCGACGCCGCATGGCCGCCTTCTTTCTGCGGTGCAGGGCAAGGGCGCGCTTTGCCTCCGGTGCCGCAATCGCAATCGCGACAATGAGGGCCGAAACCAGCTTAAACGCCTCGGTCGGCGCATTCAGGCGAAGCGCAATCGAAATCATGAAGCGGTAGAGGCAGGAGCCGATCACCACACCCGCGATGCGGAAGGGCATGCGCCGCTTTCCGAAGAGGGTCTCGCCGATGATCAGCGCCGCAAGCGCAATCGTGACCATACCGGTGCCGAGGTTGATATCCGCGGACTTATTGTAGTTCGCAAAGAGAGCACCCGCGAGTCCCGTCAACGCATTGGAGCAGCAGAGTCCCACGATAATCATAAACGAGGGATCGATCGAGGAAGCCCGCACCATGTCCATGCTGTCGCCGGTCGCCCGAATCGAGAGACCGATTCGGGTCTTTAAGAACCAGTTGAGCAGAAGACAAATCAACACAATCAAAAGCAGCAAGAGTATACTTCTTGACCACTCGCTGAGCGGGGTGTTCTCAAAGAGTTTGCCCCAGAGAGAGAATATCGTGTCCGTTCCGAAGATGGATATGTTTGAGGAAAAGCCCATGACACCGAGATTCACGGTATAGAGGCCCGTGTTCACGATGATACCCGCGAGTATGCTCGGCACACCGAGTTTGGTCTGTAAGAGTGCCGTCACGGAACCCGAGAGCACGCCCGCCGCCATAGCAGCGGGAATCGCGAGCAGCGGGTGTCCCGCCATGGTCACAACCGCCGCGACGGCGCAGCCCAAGGTAAAGCAGCCGTCCGTCGAGAGATCGCAGATATTCAGGATGCTGAAACTGATAAAGAGAGACAGCGCGACAATCGCATAAATCAAACCGACATCCAGCGCTGTCCGCACCATGACCGGCGTCAAAAAACTACCCACAGCGCCTCCTTACTTCTTATCAAACTCTTTCTTGGTCGTAATCTCATTGACCGCCGTGCTGTGCGGCGCAAAATCCTTCTTCAGGGTCTCAAGATCGTAGCCGAGTGCCTTCGCGGTCTCGGTGTTGACGGTCGCGATGCCGTTGTCAAAAGTCTTGACCGGGACGCTGCCCGCATTGCCAGCCTTCAACACCTCCGCCGTTAAGTCGGCGGTCTCTTTGCCAAGCTGCGCGTAGTCGACGCCGTAGCCCACAAACGCACCGTTTAACGCGAACGAATCCGCGCCGCCGAAGTGCGGAATCTTCGCCGTAATCAGCTTTTCATAGAACGAGAGCTCCGCGTTCTGCACCGTGTTGTCGGTCGGGGTGAAAATCGCATCGACCTTCTCCGCAATCAGCGCATCGACCGCCGCATTGATCTCATCTGTCGTGGTACCCGTCTTCTCGATGTAGCGGATGCCGTGCTCGTCGAGATAAGCCTTGGCATCCTCAATCGGCTTCTCGGAGCTGTCCTGGCTCTTGGAATACAGAAGGCCCACATACTTGGTGTCCGGGTTGGTCGCAAGAATCAAATCCATGATTGCATTCGTGTTCAGGCTGTCCGAGGTGCCGGTGATGTTGCCGCCCGGTGCATTCAGATCCTGCACGAGCTTTGCGCCGACCGGGTCGGAAACCGCGGAAAAGACAACCGGTGTCTCGGAATGACCCTCGACCGTGGACTGCACAATCTGTGCCGCCGGCGTTGCGAGCGGAATGATCACATCGACCTTGTCGTCGAGGAGCTTCGCCGCCATCTGGTTCAGCGTCGCGGAGTCACCCTGGCCGTTCAGCGTGTAGGGCTTGTACTCATAGCGAACTTCGTCGTTTGAAAGCGCATCGAACTCCTTCTCGATGTTCTCCTCAATCTGATTTAAGGACGGATGATCCATGAACTGAAGGATGCCCACTTTATACACCTTTGCATTGCTGTTCGCCTTCGTCTCCTCACCCTTCTTGCCGCAAGCTGCGAGAGCCAGAGCCATAAAACCAAGGAGCGCTGCCGCCGCCACGTTTCTCTTCTTCATTGTAAATCCTCCCCTGTTGTGTTTCGTCTTGAGAAGCTTTGCCAAAAAACGCCCCGTGAGCATTCGCTCACGAGGCGAAGAAAAGCGAAGTTTCTCGATAGTCATATTCTTAAATATTATCGCTTTTTTGCATCCGGGTCAATCTTTTCCAGTAAGTCCGGTCGGAAACGAAGCGTCGTTAAATATGCCTCTTCCCTGCGCCACGCTTCCACTTTCTCGTGATCTCCGCTCCGTAAGACCTCCGGTACACTCTGTCCGAACAGCTCTGCTGGCTGCGTGTACTGCGGATATTCAAGGAACCCGGTCTCAAAAGACTCTTCTTCCGCGCTCCCCTCTTTTAAGACGCCCGGCAAAAGACGAAGGGTCGCATCCGCGACCGCCATCGCCGGAATCTCGCCGCCGGTCAGGATAAAATCTCCGACGGAAATGCGCTCATCCACCGCACGGAGCGCCCTCTCATCAATGCCCTCGAAGCGTCCGCAGAGCAACACCAGAGTATCGAGTGCCGCATAGCGGTGGGCATCCCGCTGAACGAAGGGTTTGCCTGCCGGCGCAAGCGCGGCAACCAGCACGCCGCACTCGCCACCCGCCTGCCCCGGATTATCCTGTAAGCGCCGCCCGGTCAAGGCCTCGACCGCGCGAAAAATCGGGAGTGCCCGTAGAACCAGCCCTCTGCCTCCCCCAAAGGGGGAATCACTGACCTGTCTGAAACTTCCGTCCGCATAGTCCCGGAGATCCGCAACCTCCACGCTGTGTCCCTGCTTCCTTGCAAGCTGCACCGCGTGAGAAGCCAGATAACTTTCAAAAAGTTCCGGCGCCATGCCGAGCAATACGATTCTCAATGGAGCGCATTCTCCATTGCCGCATCCTCATCGACCTCATCCTTCCAAACCAGGTAGTTGTCCCGCTGGAAAACACCGTAGTGGAAGGGATTACAAATATTCGCATTCGGGAAGAGTTCCCGCAAGGTTTCAATCGCACGGCTCATATCGGAACGACCGGAAGTTGCAAACGGAACCAGGCGCTTGCCGTCCGCATCCAATCTGCCGAGAAACTCCCGGAAGTAGTCCGGCATATCGTCCCACCAAATCGGGAAGCCGAGAAACAGGATATCGCAGTCCGAAACCTCGGGTGTTTCCGTCACTGCCTTCGGAAGCGTCTTCTGAAGACGATCCGAGACCACGCGCGCGCAGGCGGAGAAAAATCCGCCGTAGACCACATCTGCCTCGACTTTAAGCTGCGGGCAGTTAAAGTCCTTGGCAATGCGCTTTGCAATCTTCTCGGTGCTGCCGGTTTTGGTACAGTAGATGACCATTGCTTTCATGCTTTTTTCCTTCTCTTCTCTGCGCCCAAGGCGCGAATTCAAGCCTTCTTTCCTTTGAAAGTATAGCATGGCGAAGCGGACTGAGACAAGCAAGTGCGGGGGGCGTGCTACGGATTTGCCATCTCCGTATCCCCGTATTATAATAAAATCCATAATGTCGATAATTACACTTCAAAATCTTTGACTCCGCAGATAGGGGGCTCCCATGTCTTCGAAACGACGTGCTTTCACAAAGTTACTCGCAATCTTACTGATGACCGGCAACCACTTTGCGCACATTTTTTTGCCGGGCAGCAGCCCGCTCGCCATGTTACTGACAGGCCTCGGCTACTTTACCGCGCCCGTCATGTGCATGTACCTTGTGGACGGCTACTTCTACACCCACTCGCGGCGCGGCTACCTAAAGCGCCTCCTTATCACGGCGCTCCTCTCGCAGCTCCCGTTTTGGCTCGCGTTTCGCATTCCGTTTCAGCTGAACATGCTCTTTTCGCTCACCTTTTGTCTTCTGCTTCTGACAGTCGCCGAGGAAATGAAGGGAAACCCGTACCGGAAGCCGCTCCTCGCTCTCCTCTTTTTTGTCTGTACCCTTTTCTCGGACTGGTCCGCATTTGCGCCCGCCATGGTGCTCCTCTTTCTCGCCGCGCGCGGTGTCCGCGAAAAGAAGCTCTACGGCTTTCTCTTTGCGATGCTCGGTCTCTCGATTGACGCTGTCATGACCGGATTCACCTTACACGAGCCGCTCCCGTTATTCTGTTTCCGCCTGTTCTCCGTGAACGCCGGGCCGCTTCTCGCGCTCCTCATCGCCTACCCGGCGGAACCCGCTTTCACGCGCCCGGACCCGCGCGCCGAAGCACCGCAGCAAAAAACGCCCGCGGGCGCTTCTTCGCGCGCCGCAGGCGTCTCGCAGTGGTTTTTTTATCTCTACTACCCGCTGCACCTCACGGTTCTCGTCCTGCTAAAGCACTTTGTGTTCGTCTGAGCAAAGCGGCGCATTCAGCGCCGCAGGCGGATTGCGATTTCAAAGATTGCCATCCAGATCGGCTGATGCAGGAGGTAAATCGGCAGCGCGTGTCTGCCGACCCAGGCGAGCAACCGCCCTCTCCGGCGAAAGAGCGCCTGCCCGAAAAGCCGCCGAAGCAGAACCTCCCCGAGTGTGCCGCCCTCTTCCGCGGGCGCAATGCCCCCGAAATCGCCGTTCATGCCGCGCACTGTATAGGATTTTGCCGCAGCCGCCGCATCGCGCCGCTGTTCCGCCCGGTACTGTGAGAGAAAGTAGCCCGCGAGAAACAAAAAGCCCCAGGGCAGCAGTGAAAAATAGTCGAGCGAAGAAAAATCAGCCGGGGGAAAGCCGAGGCAGGCTGTCAAACGACTGCGGTACAGGGCTTCCGGCAGCGTGATAAGCTTAAGGCTCTCAAAGCCGAGGTTTCCCTGATTCACATTGCGGCACAGGAAAAACAGGCCGAGACAAAGCGCAGCGCCGAGGGGACCGATCCGGCACCAGGAGCGGAGACGCATCTCGCGCGAAAGCCAATCCTCCGGCAGGGTGAGCAACAACTGCCAGAGCCCAAGAAAACTCAGAATTCCGTAGTGGATTTCCTGCCCGAAGGCGCCCGCGACCGCCTCGACGAGCGCGCCCGCAAACAATATCGTCGCGCCCCGCCGGAACTTGTTCTTCCCGAGCGCATAGCTATAGCCCGACAGAAAAATAAAGCTCCAGCAGATGCTCTGTTGCCAGACATAGCCGGGCAGAGCGCTGTACCAGTCAAAGCCCGGAATCTCAAAATAATATACCAAGTCCCAGAGACCGTGGTAGAGACACATATTGAGGACCGCAAAGCCGCGCCAGCAGTCCAGCCAGAGCAGGCGCTGTTTTTTGTTTTCCTGCTTTCTCTCCGTCCGATTCGTTTCCATGCTTATCTTCCTACTCTGTTCATACTGCGTCTACACGCTTTCTGTCTTGTTATCGGGCTTTTGCAATCTCGCTGTAGCGCTCCTGCCCTTACGCCGTACATTCACTTCTTCGCACAATCCATCCGTCTGTTTTGCTTTCATTTTAGCAAAAATCCGCTCTGTTTTCACATGTTCAGAGCGCCTCTCTTATGATATGATAAAAAAATAACAGTAGGGGGAGGATACCACATGAAACATAGACGAAGCTTTTTGCCGTATCTCCTGATTTTGATCGGCATTATACTTCCGATTTTCCTGATGCAGCACCTCATGCAGACCACCGCGCATAAGGGCGGCGTCGCAAAGAAGGACATCCCGAGCAATGCAGTCACCTCAACCGCATCCGCGCAGGGTATGAACGGTCCTGTGGAAGTCGAAGTCATCGCGACACCGGAAAAAATCTACTCCGTCAAGGTCTTAAGCCACACGGAGACCGAGGGCATAGGAAGCGTCGCGGTTGCGAAGCTCCCGGAGAAGATCTTTAAGAACCAGAGCTACGAGATTGACGCCGTCTCCGGCGCAACGCTCACCAGCAATGCCATTCACGATGCGGTGAAGGCGGCGCTCGAGAACGGCGGCATTGATTCTGCCCCCTTCTCGGTTGCGGTGCATGAGGTCAAGGAGAAGCGTCCGGATGAGACCATCGACACCGACATTGTTATTGTCGGCGGCGGCGGTGCCGGAATGACCGCTGCAATCGAAGCGGCTAATGCGGGCAAAAAGATTGTGATTCTCGAGAGCCAGGGCATGGCGGGCGGCAACTCGATTCGCTCGACCGGCGGTATGAACGCGGGCAAGACCCCGGAGCAGGATAAAAACAACTTCGACGAGGCTGCAGGTGTTGAAAAGACCCTGAAGACCGCGGAAGAAAAGTACGCTGACAATGCGACCATCACCGCACTCGCGGCTACCGTGCGCGAACAGTGGGCAGCCTATCAGGCTGCACCGAGCGGCTACTTTGACTCGGTGGAACTCTTTGAGCTCGACACGATGATAGGCGGCAAGGGCATCAATAATCCGGAGCTTGTACACGCACTTGCTTCCAATTCGGCGGATGCGATTCAGTGGCTTGAGAGCATCGGGGCTCCGCTGCCCTCTGTCTCGAGCTTCGGCGGCGCTTCCGTAAAGCGCATTCACCGCCCGGTGAACGCAGAGGGTAAGACCGTCTCGGTCGGTACCTTTATGCTCCCGATTCTCGAGGAGAACGCAAAGAAACTCGGCGCGGATCTTCGCCTCGAGACCAGAGCGAAAAAGCTCCTGGTCGATGAGAGCGGCAAGATTGTCGGTGTCGAGGCCGAGGGTCCGACCGGCGAAAAAGTCACCGTGAACGCAAAGGCTGTTATTCTTGCGAGCGGCGGCTTCGGCGCAAACCTTGAGATGGTCACCAAGTACCGTCCGGAGCTCGAAGGCTTCATGACCACCAATGCCAAGGGCGCGCTCGGCGACGGTATTCTCATGGGCGAAGAGGTCGGTGCGGCTACGGTCGATCTCGAGCAGATCCAGATTCACCCGACCGTCGAGATGAACACGGCGGCACTGATTACTGAGGGTCTCCGCGGCGACGGTGCCATCCTCGTGAACAGCAACGGTCAGCGCTTCACCGACGAGGTCGGAACGCGCGATGCGGTCTCCGCAGCCGAGATTAAACAGCCCGGCAGCTTTGCTTACCTCATTGTGGATCAGGCCATGGTCGATGCGTCCAATGTCATTCAGGGTTATATCAAGAAGGGCTATACGACGCAGGGCGAGAGCTATGCTGCCCTTGCGGAGGCACTGCAGATCGATCCGACTGCTTTCGAGACCACGATGAACGAGTGGAACGCAGCGGTCGAGGCAAAGACAGACAGTCAGTTCGGACGCACGAGCTTTGCGTCTCCGCTGAACACCGCGCCTTACTATGCGATCAAGGTCACGCCCGGCGTGCACCACACCATGGGCGGTCTCAAGATTAATTCGGAGGCAGAAGTCCTGACCGCAGACGGCAACAAGATTCCGGGCCTCTTCGCAGCCGGCGAAGTAACCGGCGGTGTGCACGGTGCAAACCGCCTCGGCGGAAACGCAGTCGCGGACTTTGTGGTCTTTGGCCGCATTGCCGGCAAGCAGGCTGCAAGCTACCTCGATCAGAACTAAAAATTGCTTAGAAACAAAGAAGCTTGTCGCAAGAATTTGCGACAAGCTTTTTTTGTTTTGGCGGACGGCCGATCCGTCGTTCGTTTTCGCACATATAAAAGCACCGGCCTGAGCTTAAGACGGGTGCTTTCTCGTATTCGCATGCTCTTTCCCTTATAACTTCCTTCACTTTAGGGGAAAATCATCCCTTTTAAGAGAACCCTATTTTGTTCTATAGTAGCGGGTGCTTTTGCCGTTGCCTTCGTGCTTCAGTAACCGGATGCAACGAGCCGGCGCAAAGCGCCCGAATGTCCTGTTTGGTAAAGCGCCCGACTTTTATCTCTGATTAAGGAATCGTTGAACTCTCTCATTCTTTTACCTCTTCATCTTTTCCCTTAAAAGGTATCGCAAATTAAGGGAAAGGATACTCCCTCCCCTTTTAAGGGAACATAGTTTGGATGAACTCCATAAAACAAAAGCCCTGCATTGCCGACTCTTCCCGGCAATACAGGACTTTTTCTTTTCATTATTTCGCCTTCGCTTTTCGCGTCAAATGTATTTCGTCTCAGGCTTTCTCGAGCAAGCCGAGTCTTGTGAGTACTTCGCTCACCTCGCGCACCGGAATGACTTCCAATTTCTCGAGCACCTCGGGCGCGACATCCGCTAAATCCTGCTCATTGTCCGCCGGAATAAAGACGGTTTTAACACCTGCGCGCTCCGCCGCCATGAGTTTTTCCGGGAGGCCGCCGATCGGCTTCACTTCGCTCTGTAAGCTGACCTCCCCCGTCATACCGACCGTTGCGGGCACAGGCTTGCCCGTCACAAGGGAAGCGAGCGCCGTTGTCAGGGTGATACCCGCACTCGGCCCGTCCTTCGGGGTTGCGCCGTCCGGCACGTGGATGTGAAGGTCGTTTTCCGAAAAGCGCTGTGCTTCTTCCGGAAAGAGTGCCTTTACCTTGCTGACCGCGAGTTCCGCCGACTCCTTCATGACGGAGCCGAGCTGACCGGTCACGTGAATCTTGCCGCTCCCCTTGGTGAACATGGTCTCGATGTAGAGAATCTCACCGCCGACCGCGGTCCAGGCAAGACCGGTCACAACGCCGGGCGTACTGTGCGCGCGCACCGCGCGGTGCGGCAGCGGGTGGCTGTCCATGAGTTCTCTCAGGTTCTCCTTTGTGACCGTGAGCGTCTGCTTATCGCGCACAAAGCGCACCGCAGCGCCGCGGCAGAGCTTATCGAGGCAGCGTTTTAAGCCGCGCACACCGGACTCCCGCGTGTAATCCGAAATCAGGGTCTCCAGGATATCATCGCCGATCTCAAGCTGTTCCGCCGTTAATCCGACCGCTTCGAGTGCCTTCGGAAGCAGATGGCGCTTTGCAATTTCCTTCTTCTCAAGCGGCGAATATCCCTGAAACGGTATCACCTCCATGCGGTTTAAGAGCGGTCCCGGGATGGTCTCCGCGCTGTTCGCCGTGCACACAAAGAGCACATCGGAGAGATCGTAGGGCACGTTGAGATAATGGTCCGTGAAGCTGTGGTTCTGCTCCGGATCCAGCACTTCGAGCAGGGCGCTTGCGGGATCGCCGTGGAAACTCGTCGAGAGCTTATCGACCTCGTCGAGTACCATCACGGGATTCGATACCCCGCTCTTCTTGATGCCGTCTATGATACGTCCCGCCATCGCGCCGATGTAGGTCCTCCGGTGACCGCGGATATCCGCCTCGTCGCGCACGCCGCCGAGACTCACGCGAACATACTTGCGCCCGAGGGCCCGCGCAATCGAAGCGCCGATGCTCGTCTTGCCGGTACCGGGTGCACCGACAAAGAGCAGTATCGAACCGGATTGCTGCCCCTTCAGCGACATGACCGCAATCTGCTGCAGAATACGATTTTTCACCTTTTTGAGGCCGTAGTGGTCCTCCTCGAGCACCTGCTCCGCCGCCGCGAGGTCGATCTCCTGCGCGCTCTCTTTCTTCCAGGGCAGATTGGTCACATAGTCCAGATAGTCGTAGAGCATACCGCTCTCGGCCGTCTGCTGCCCCTCCTGCTGTAAGCGCTTTAAGACCTTCTCGGCCTCGGCCTTCGCGCTCTCGTTCATGCCGAGATCCTGAATCTTTAACTCAAAGCGGCGGAGGTCCGAGACCTTCTCGGGGTGCAGGCTGTCCAGCTGCTTTTGCAGGTATTCAATCTGCTTTTTCAGCGCATTTTCGCGGTACATCTTTTGATACTCTTCTTCCTGCGCGCTGTTTGCCTCGGTATTTACCTTGTGAAACTCCAGATTTTCGCGGAGCAACTCTTCGAGCTTCTGTTCTCGCAGATTGCGGCTGTCCTCCGAGAGCACGGCCATCTTTTCTTCCGGAGAATTGATGAGCCAGCGGTTCACGATGCCCGCGATGTCGCCGAGCGAGGCCCAGCGGGATATCATCCCGCGGAGCATGGGGCCGAACTGCGGATTCTCCCCGTAGGCCTCCAGCATCAACTGCTTCATGTGCTTTAAGCGCTTCGCCGAGACCGCATCGTCCAGATCCTCAATGTCCTGACGGCGCTCCACATCGAGATCGATGCTGTGATCGGGGTAGATGTTGATTGACTTTAAATCGACACGCGTATTGCAGCGGAACACCAGCACACCCTGGTCACCGACTTCCGTCACGGTACCGCTCACGCCGATAGTATAAAAATCCTCTGCGTTGAGCTCCTCCCTGTTCTTATCTTCTTTCATAAAAATCAGGGTGACACGCTCGCCCGAAACCGGGACTCTTCCTATCATTTTTTCAAAACGCTCCAGGGAGAGCGGAATATTTGCGCCGGGCACTGCCAGTATGTTGTAAACCGGAACAACAGCCATTCAAAAACCTCCTCTGCGCTTAGTGTTATATTTGTTATGTAACAGTATAATACCAGGGCACAGTTCTCAGGTCAAGCGCTTATTCCCATGGCTCCGCTCCCCGCATAGCAGCTGTGCACTCAGACCTGATAATCGCTGTAGTTTTTCTGATTCATCACAAGGTGGCGCGGCAGACCCGCGACCATCATCGGGTTATAGTGTCCCTGAATCAGCGGCTTCACATAGCTCACAAAGTCATCGGTCACATAGTCACCGGCGCCGTTGATCCATGTGCGCGGCACCAGCTTCTCGCCGTTTGCGATGCGGTGCACATCGTAGACGCCGATGGCCGACTGATAGGGATCGACCGAGACGCGGTCTATGACGACCATCACGCCGCTGGAGCCCTCATCCGCGGCCTTAACCGTTGCGCCGCCGACCGCAAAGGCCTCGTCCACGTCCACACGACTTGCAAGATGTGCCGCCGCGCGCTGTAAGGTCGAGAGCTCAACCGAGCGGGTCTTGACTCCGAGGCGCTCGTGAATCAGCGCCGATAAATAAGCCGCCGTACCCGCCATCTGGATATGACCGAACGCATCCTTGCTGCGCGCACCGTCCGCGAGCTCGCAGACGTACTCTCCCGCCGCCGTCTTAATGCCCTCGGAAACCGCGGCGACCACGACATCCTTTTCCTCGAGGAGACCGGAGACGCGATCCACAAAGCCCTCAATGTCAAAGGGGAGTTCCGGCAGGTAGATGAGGTCCGGTCCGTCGCAGTCCTCCTGACGCGCCAGTGCCGTTGCGCCGACCAGCCAGCCCGCATTGCGCCCCATAATCTCGAGTATGATTACATTTTTCTTCTTGTAGGAGAAGCCGAGGGCGTCGCGTATCACTTCCTTGGTCGAGGCTGCGATGTACTTTGCCGCGGAGCCGAAGCCCGGCGTGTGGTCGGTAATCGCAAGATCGTTGTCTATGGTCTTCGGGCAGCCCACAAAGCGTTGCTTTGCACCGGTGAGGAGTGCGTAGTCCGAAAGTTTCCGTATGGTATCCATCGAATCGTTTCCGCCGATGTAAATGAATACCTCAATGTCAAGTTTGTCCAGCAGTTCAAAGACGCGCTCGTAGACCTTCTTGTCCTCGTGAATCTCGGGAAGTTTATAGCGGCAGGTCCCGAGAAAGGCCGAGGGGGTGCGCTTCAGGAGTTCCAGCTCCAGCTCGTTTCGAATATAATCCGAGAGATCCACATACTGCTCATCCAAAAAGCCCTGTATGCCGAAGCGCATGCCGTACACCTTCCCGTAGCCGCGCTCCTTTGCTGTCTTAAACACACCCGCCAAGCTCGAATTAATGACAGCCGTGGGACCTCCCGACTGACCGACCAACACATTCCCCTTCATAAATTTTTCCTCCTCATTTCCTTGTTGCCCAAAATAATTCAGCTGTTTTTAGTATAACGAAAGTGGCAAAAAGAATCCAGCGCATAAAAAAAGCGAAGGGAGACTTTCCCCTCGCTTTTCTTTTGTGCTGTTTTACGCAAGACTGCCGCTTCTTCTGTCCTGCAAGAACACATGCAGCCGCTCCCTCACCGGACGACCGACAAGGATGGCCAAAACAAGTTTCACACAGTCCAGCGGAATGAACGGGAACACACAGACGGTAAGCGCTTTGCCCCAGGCCATCTTGGTCTGTCCGACAAACCAAGCGGTTCCGGCCGCATAGCAGAGCACCAGCGCGATCAGCATGACAACCGCCTGCAACGGCACGTTCTTATAAAAGTGATCCACGGCAAAGCCCGTCATCAGCGCCATCAGAATGAACGCGATGAGGTAGCCTCCGGTGGGCCCCAGAATCTTAGCCGGGCCGCCGCTGTAACCGGACATAACCGGAACACCGACAAAGCCGATCAGAAGATACACGAAGTAGGCAACGGTTCCGCTCTTCATACCGAGCACATAGGCCGAGAGGTAAACCAGGAGCGGTGTCAATGAAATCGGCACGGCGCCGATCGGAATCGACATGGGCCCAAAGATACACATCAGAGCTGTCATCACTGCAATTAAAGCCATGTTGCGAATATCCAACTGTTTCATCTTCTACTCTCCTCTTCTCTGTGCCTTTTGCACTGTCGCCTAGCATACTCGCCTCAGCGGCAATTGTCAACCTGTTACAGAGTTTTGGTTGACAAATTTCTTCTGTCTTGGCTATACTAGGCAAAGATTCGATGAATCATCGAAGAAAGCAGGGATGAATTGATTGAGGGAGGCATGCGATATGAACGCATTGGCACTTGCTGAGGAGATTATTGCCGGACGCCGCTTACAGCGGGGAGATGAAGAGTTAACGGAGCTTTTGAGCACGGATCTCGAAGAGCTCTGTCAAGCTGCGGATAAGCTCCGCGAAACCTATTGTGAAAACAAGGTGGATCTCTGCACCATTATCAACGGCAGAAGCGGCCGCTGCAGCGAGGACTGCAAGTACTGCGCGCAGTCCGCACACTCGAAGACCGGCTGTGAAGAGTATGCCTTTCTCCCGGAAGATGTGATTGTCGCAGCCGCAAAGGCAAACGAGCGCGAGGGCGTAGATCGCTTTTCGATTGTCACCTCCGGCCGCTCTCTCAGCGGCGAAGAATTCGAGCAGGCACTCGCTGCCTACCGCCGCATGGCCGATGAGTGTCGAATCGATCTCTGTGCTTCCCACGGTTTCCTGACGCGCGAGCAGTTCCACCGTCTGCACCTTGCGGGCGTCACGAGCTATCACGACAACATCGAGACCTCGCGCCGCTTCTTCCCGGAAATCTGCACGACCCACACCTTTGACCAGAAGCTTGCGACCATACGCGCAGCCCAGGAAGAGGGACTCTGCGTCTGTTCCGGCGGCATTATCGGCATGGGCGAAACCTGGGAAGACCGCTTGGATATGGCGCTGACGCTTGCGGAACTCGGCATTCAGTCCATCCCGATCAATGTGCTGATGCCGGTCAAAGGCACCCCGCTCGGCGAGCGGGAAGTGCTGAAGGACGATGAAATCCTCCGCACGCTTGCCATCTTCCGCATGATCAATCCGGAGGCAAATATACGCCTCGCGGGCGGACGCTCCGCGCTCTCCGACAACGGTGCGCACAGCTTCTCCTGCGGCGTCAGCGCGACCATTACCGGAAACATGCTGACCACGAGCGGTTCTACGATTCAAGAGGACAGGGCCATGCTGAGCGCCATGGGAAGAGATGTGCAACCCGAGTGGCAGAAGCACTCCGTGCGCCCGAGCTGCTATGAGGCAGTGAAGAACATCGCCCAGTAAGTGAAACGACAACAAAAGCCCCGCGGCAAATGCCGCGGGGCTTCTTATATTCCGAACACGATTTGCCGCAAGAAATACCGATCGCTGCTTACATCTTCCTCCAAACATACTGTTTCAAGGAAGATGTAAGCAGAGAAAAGCCTTGTAACTATATCCCCTGACTCCTGTTCCGTCAGTTCTTTGCCTCAGTCGGTGCATAGGTGCGGAAAATCTGCTTCACTTCGCCGTCCTTTAAAACGATCGAAATGACCTGCGGACCCCAGTCCTTGTCCTTATCTTTCGAAAACGCTTCCTTAATCTGATCCGTCGTATAGGTCACGCCGTTCTGCTGATTCAGGTCGGAGTAATCCATGTAGGTAACATCGCTCGCCAGCTTCAGCTCCTCGGTTCCGGTCGAATAGTAAAGCGGCGTTCCGTCCGCGCTCTGGGTGCGGAAGTAGTCGCCGTCCTGAATCAGGCTCACACCGCCGTTCTCCACGCCGCCGTTAATGATAACCTGCGGGAAGTTTCCGGTCTCGGCGTTCTTCTTCTCAATGGTCTTGATGCCGACATCCTTCTGCGCGACCCGGATAACATCGCCCTCCTTCAGCGCATTGATCTTTGCAACATCGTAGCGGTCAAAGTTAAAGAACTCAGCCTTCACGGTCTTGCCGTCAAAGCTCGTTGCATCGAGGCGCACCGGGAAGCCGCCGTTTGTGTGATCTGCCTTTGCCGCCTCCGGCGCAATGACACTGCCGCCCGCTGCCGTGGTCGCATCCGCCGCAACTGCCTCAGCGCTCGTCTCGACCGCGCTGCTCGCAGCCGTAGTCTCCTTCTTACCGCCGCCGCATGCCGTAATACTAAGTGCGGCAATCGCCGCGACACAGAACAATCCTGCTTTTCTCATATAGTACCTCCCTCAGTCTTTTCCTAACACAAAACTCAGTCGAAAACAAAACAATTATATTTTATTATACCCATTCAAGCAGGCGAATTCAAGCAGGAGCGGAGTTGCACGCACCGATTCTTCGGAACGCCCTCCATGCCCCGTCGCCGGACGGGCGCAGCTTCGGCAGCCACCGTAGACTCGGGCTTTCCCGCACGGCAGCTAAGTTTACACAAAAAGAGAAGGAGGTGATGATCACCCCCTTCTCATACGCTGCGGGAAATGGGACTTGAACCCACACGGCTTGTGGCCACTAGATCCTTAGTCTAGCCTGTCTGCCAATTCCAGCATCCCCGCTCGGTACTCGGTTATTCTACTATAGGCCCCCGGGGATTGCAAGCACTTTTTTCAACTTTTTTTGATTGTCTGAAATAATTCCTCCGGCGAACTGTAATGAAACGATTCCCGTAACGTCATCAAAAGAACGCCCCTTGGCAAGAACCGAAGATTCGAGCTATCGATTCAATGCTATAATAGAAAAAATATCGTCTCAATCCACAGGAAAGGATCTTTTATGGCTTTTGATTATCCCGTCATTCTAAGGAAACAGGGCGAGCGTTTTCTCGCCACTTTTCCGGACTTTCCCGGCTGCTACGGTGAGGGTTCCGACCGCCTTGATGCAATGGAGGATGCACGCACGGAAGGCGTAAATTGCATACTCCAAGAACTCGAAGAGGGAAACCCGCTTCCGCCCCGCACCCTGCTCGACGAACTCTGTCTCGACGAGGGGGAAGAGGCCGTCATGCTGACCCTAACCCTGCCCCGCGAAGAAAACTGGAGCTGGCTCGGTTAAATTTCCTTACTCCCAGGTTTTCCATACTTCCGGCCGGAATCCTACGGTCGCGGCGGCACCGTTACGCACGATGGGCTGCCGCATAATCTCGGGATGCTCGAGCAGGAATTGCTCCCTGTCCTCTTCCGGCGTGTGCTGAAACCAAATAACGGTCTCCTTTGCCTTCGCGCCGGGGTCGACCAAAGCTTCCGCACTGCCGAGTGCCCGACACACGGCGCGGAGTTCCCCCTTGCTGAGCCCCTTCTCAAATAAATCCACGCGCTGCACCGGGATGCGGCGCTCCTTGAAGTAGCGCTCGGCCTTTTTCACGTCAAAATTCTTCCCACCGCCGAAAATCTGAATGTTCATCTTCCTCTTCCTTCCGAATTCTCTGTAAGACTTATCGAAATTTTCGCTGTCTTATCCGAAGCGCGACTCTTTTCGGCCCTTCCGTTCTTCCTGTCACCGCGCATTCGTATCGCTTTAAACTGCAATTCTCTTCTGCCCATGCCGACACAATGCAGGCAGGCAGCCCGTGTGAACACTTCCGAGCCTCTCCGTATCGGCTGACAAGCTGTGCCGAAATCGTTTTATGACCGCTCCAATATTCCCTTCTCTTCCGCCCGTTCCCGCAGTTCAAGAAGAGCCGCATTTCCGCTCCCAAGCGGCGGCTCGGTCCAAATGACACAGTTTGCCGCTTCCAGGAAGGCTCTCGCCTCGCGGAGATTCTCCGCCGTGAGCGCTTCGTAAGGTGCCGTCTCAAACACCTTTGCAGCGAGACGAGACGCAACCGGGTAATCCGAATCGGCGGGGCTGAATACGCCTGCCGCAAAGGCTACCCCCTCACGCCGAAGCCGCCGGTAAACCGGTATGCCGCTACCGCCGCCGCCGAGCACGAGGGTGCTCGGCGAAGTGTTTTCCACGGCCTGTGGCAATTCCGCGCTGCCGGAGAGCGCATCGTAAGCGGAACCGAGCCCATAGATACGACGCATGTTCTCCTCGGAGAGTGCCTCCTCCGGTACGGCGGGCGGCAGCACCTTGCCGTCCGCCACCAGTAAGACACGGTCTGCACATTTCAACGCCAAATCCGGTTCATGCAGCGATAAGAAAACCGCGAGCCCTTCGCGGGTTGCAAGATCTCGCAACAGACTCAGAAGTTCTACCTTATGGCGCAGGTCCAGAAAGGCCGTCGGTTCATCGAGCAGAATGAGCCGCGGTTCCTGCGCGAGTGCCCTTGCAAGCAGCACGCGCTGGCGCTGCCCGTCGCTGAGCTCCGCAAAAGGACGCGCCGCGAGCTCTTCGGTTCGCACATAGGCCATGGCACGCGCCACCGCCGTATGATCCGATTCCCGCAAGGTTCCGAAACGCCCCGTGTAGGGATAGCGACCCGCCTCCACCACTTCTCTCGCGGTGGCAAACTCCGGCTCTCTCCGCTCGGTAAAGAGGAGGGCCATATATGCCGCCCGTTCCCGACCGGTAAAGGACTGTAGATTTCTTCCGTCGAGGTAGATGCAGCCGCCCTGCAGGGCAAGCTGCCCCGCCGCGCTCTTTAAGAGGGTCGACTTTCCGGCCCCGTTCGGACCGAGCAAGGCCATGACCTCGCCAGGGCGAAGCTCAAACGAGACCTCCGAGAGCACCACGCGCGCGCCGTAGCCCGTTTTGACCCCTTCTGCCGCGAGTTTTGCCCGCTGCGTATTCCGCATAGCTCCTCCTCTCGATACGCCCTCTGCTTGACAAGGCGTCACGGCGCTATCACGTCCGTTTGTATACAAACTATATTGACGGTTTCCGATTTGATAACGATTAGATACCGACTCTCAAGATCCATGCTTCGATATCCTCTATCGCCGTCTCCGTGGAAAGCGGAATTTGCGCCTCATTGTTTTCATCCACCAAGACCACTTCTTTTTCCTTCGGAAAGTACTGTCTGATCCATAAAATCAGGTTTGCGTAGTCTCGAATTCTATCCGCAGAATTAAAATACTCCACCGCAAGCGTGCGGCGTGTTCGATCGAGCCTTAATTCAAACTGTGGGCAATCCGCATATCGGCTCCAAGTAACATCGTAGGCCAAAGACCTGCTTTGCCTCTGTTCCGTATCCGTTCCCGGATATTTTTTCTGAATCTCCTCACAGAACGTTTTGAGGTCAAATTCGCCGACTGTTTCGCTCAAATGTAAAAAGCTTGTGACCGACATATTCCCTCCGTGTATGATCCGAATCTCTGATTGGATGACTCTGTCTCATTTTCCCCGACGCTTCACCAAGAGCCAAAGCACGATCGGCGCGCCGAAAAAGGAGGTCACCGTGCTGAGCGCAAGCTCGGTCGGCTGAAAGGCCGTCCTTGCGATTAAATCCGAGGCCAAACAAAATACCGCTCCCCCGAGGAAGGAAGCCGGCAGCACCAGCAACGGCTTGTTGCTCTTCAGTAGGCTCTGAATCAAAAACGGCGAAGCCACCCCCACAAAGGAAACCGGCCCCGCAAAAGCGGTCACGGTCGCCGCAAGCAAACTCGCAAGGATAATGAGGGCGCTGCGCATGCGCCGCACATTCACCCCGAGGCTCTCCGCATAGCTCTCGCCGAGCTGCACCGCAGCGAGTGGCTTTGCGAGAAAAAGAAGCGCGAAGGCCGAGATCCCGATTAAGACGGCCGCTGTCCTGACCTGTGCCAGGCTCATGCCGGAAAAACTGCCCTGTGACCAGCTGTGCAGGGACACAATCTCCGAATCCGCGGCAAAACTCAAGAGAAAATCGGTCGCGGCCGAGCAGATATAACCTATCATGATACCGGCCACCAGAAGTCCGGCCATCTGCCGCACACGCTGCGATACCGCGAGCAAAATGCCGAGAGATACCAGCGAGCCCAGAAAGGCAGCGAACACCAGCGCAAAGGAACTGAGTGCCCGGTTCTGTGCCATGAACAGCATCATGCAGAGCGCCACCGCAAGACGCGCGCCCGAGGAGACACCGAGCACAAAGGGACCGGCAATGGGGTTCGCAAAATAGGTCTGCAAGAGAAAGCCCGAGACCGCAAGCGCTCCGCCGAGGAGCAGTGCCATCAGGGCACGCGGCAGCCGTATCTTGAATAAGATGCTCACCGCGGGATCCGTGCCCTTCCCCTGTGACAACAGGGAAAACAGCTTTGCCGGAGAGAAAAACCTGGTACCCAGCGCCAGATTACAGTAAAAAAGTAGCAGGAGCAAGATGCCGAGCAGGATGAACACCGATGTCGTACGCCTTCTCCCCGTCCTCATTCTATCCTCCTCAGGTAGGAGAGCCCGCGTTCCTCTTCCCCGTGCAAGACACGCGAAAAATCACGTGTCAGTCCCGCGACCGCATCGGCTGACTGGTACATGTCACTTCCGAGTTGATAGACCTGTTTCTCCCGCACCGCCTTAAAGTCCGAGAAGAGCTCATCCTTCTCGAGCAGCTCCGAAAGGCCGGCAAGCGGCGCTTCCACCGTGGCATTGTATACAAGCACATCCGCATCTCTCGCCGCCTCAAAAAAAGCCTCGCGCGAGACGCGCTGCACGGAACTGCGCCCGGGTTCATCCGGTCCGACACCAAGATACGTTCCGCCTGCCAGAGCTATCATCTTCGGCACATAGTCCGTGCGGCGACGCACCACAAAGCTCCCGTCCCGATTCATGGCGAAAAAGGCCACCTTCTTGCCGCTATCCGCTACGTTTTTGAGCCCGTCCAGTTCATCGCACTGGGCCTTGAAAAAGGCATCCGCCGCCTCGCTCCTGTCGTTCAAAACGCCGTAAAGCCGCACCCACTCGGTGCGCCCGAGCGGATGTCCTTCGTTACTCGAGTAATCCACAAAGACGGGAATCCCGAGTCGCTCAAACATCTCCTTCACTTCCGGCGCGTGCAATATCATCAGAGATTCGATCGCCAGATCACAGCCCTCCGAAGTGAGGAGTTCGTAATCCGGCGCGCTGTATTTTCCGGCAAAGCGCATCGCCCCGCTTTCAAGCGCACGCTTCGGCGCGTCGATATGCCATCCCTCCGCTCTCGTACCGGTAAAGCGCACGCGGTCCAGCGCACCGTTTGCTTCAAAGAGACTCATCGCTGCGGTGGCAGCAAGGTAAATATTGTCGAGCGGCTTTTTCAGAATCACATAGTCTGCGGGCAGCTCCGCTGGGACTTGTTCCCCTTCCGGAACCAACAGATAGCGTGCCGCGCCGTGCACATCGATGACGGCGAAGTCCCGCTCATAAAAATAGATGTCAAAGGTCTCCGCATAGCGCAGTTCCATTCGCTTAACAAAGCGCAGCCCCGGAATCTCCGGAGCTGCCGCCTGACTTGCCTCTTCAGCTTTTACATCTGTCACCTTGACCATATGGTCATACCAGGCCCCCTTGGTGCCGACGAGGGCAAGCGGAAACTCTGTGTCGAGCGCCGGGACCGGAATATCGAAGCCGTAGACCTCAGCGCTTGTACCGTCCTCATACTTGACGGTATCGGTTGTCGGCTGCAACAGCGCCGCTCCTTCTTTCCGCGCATCTTCCGCGGTCCCGGGGAAGAGATTGAGGATGCGCTTTGACTGCAGGGAGACATGAAGGGTCATCTTCCCGTCTTTTACGGTCAGAGTTCCCCTGTCGTTCAGCGCCTCGTTCACATGGAACATGGAGCTGTCGGTCTCAAAGCGCGCCGTGTATATACCGTCCGGCAGTGCTGCCTGTGCCTTGCCGCTCTCCGAAGCGCCGCTCTCTGCTGCGCTCGTCGTCTCCTGAGCTCCGCTTTGCTCTGCCTTTCCGCTCCGCGCGGCACAGCCCGTTGTCAGTAAAACCGCCGTCAGTAGGAGCGCAAGTTGCGAAATCCATCTGCCTCGTCTCTTCATCTTCCCTCTCCGGGCACAGACACTCAATTTGCCTTGGTCTCTGCCGCCGTTGTCTCTTCTGCCGCCGTGTTTGCCGCGTTAATGGCCGCCTGTGTATGCTCCGCATAGAGCTTCTGGATGTCGTAAACACCGCCCAAGCCCTCAATCTGCGTCTCGATGCGATCAAAACTCTTCGAGTTCATGAACTTCTGAACCCAGGAATCCTCCTCCGCACCCGCCATATCGTTGTGTGCGTGATCGCCGGCAACGACCATCATCGGACGAATCGTGACCTTCTTATAGCCGCCCTTCTTCACCGCATCGATGACTGCTCCGACAGCGGTCTCTTCCGGCTCGCCCTCTACGGTGCCGATAAACACGTTTGCATAGCCGAGCTTCTTCATTGCGGTCTGCATCTCGGAATAGCTGACAGCTGCGGTGTGCGAAGTGCCGTGGCCAAGGAATACAAAGGCCACACCGTCCTGCGCTGCCTTCTGCACACTGTCAAAGCCGCCGCCCGTGACAGTTGCCTGCACAATGAGATTTGCGACTCTCTCCTTGTCCGCATTCACATCCTCGGCATCCTTGCCGACCTCGCCGAGCAGCGGCTCCGCGAGTTCCAGCTTCTCAAAAGAAGCCTTGTGCTTGTCGAGCGTCTCCTTCAGCTCATCGTACTCCTTGCCCTTCATGAGATGCGTAGGCTGCACAATGAGTTCCTTCACACCGTTCTTCTTGGCGCGCTCCAGCGCCTGCTCCACATTGTCGATCTTCTCACCGTCACGCGCGAGAATGTGATTCAAAATAATCTGCGAGGTAAACGCGCGGCGCACACTGTAATCCGGGAATGCCTTTGCAAGGTAACCCTCAATGCCGCCGATATCCTTTGCGCGGCTGTCGTTATAGGAGGTGCCGAAGCTCACAACCAGGATTTCCTTCTCACCGATTTCGTCCTGATTGCGCGGGTCATCCTTGCTCACATCTCCGGTGTCCAGACCGAAATATTCCGGTGAAGCGTGCTCGCCGCTCACCTCTGCCTTTGCACTGTCGCTCAATGCGTCCCAAGCCTCCTTTGCCTCTTTGCAGAGCCGCTCCGTGTCCTCAGACCACTGCTGCACGTAAATCGCATCAATCTTCTTGCCGACTTCCGCTGCCTGCGCCTTCTCCTCGTCCGTCGCAGGCGCCAGGGTGGTGGGCTCGGTCGCCTCGGTCGCAGCCGTCTCCTGCGTCGCTTCCGTTGCGATGGTCTCCTTACCCTTGTCCTTGCCGCCGCAAGCACTCACGGCCAGCGCAGCACCCAGAATCAAAACCGCCAACTTTGCCTTTCTCATAACGCCCTCCTGCTTTTCTCTTGTTCCGACTGATTTTGTGGCTTATTCGGCCACTTCAAACGTGAGCTGATAGTCGATTGCATGCGGCTTACTCATCGCGGTCGTATCTCCGACAACGTTTTGCGGCGCACCGAGCTCGGTGACAGGAATCACAAAGACCGAATGACCGTTTTCGATATTCGGCGTAAAACGGATTCCATCCACTTCCATGTAGTCGTACTTGTCACTGCTCCAGACAATCTTTGCCGTTGCTCTGCCGTCCTTCACCGTGAGCTCGGTCGGACTTGCAATCTTTGCTCTGCCGCTGCCGCCCGCAAGCGTTACATTGACCTCGTAGACACCGTCCGCAAGACTCAGCTTCTCGTGCTTGTCCGCAAGCATCTGTGCCGCTGCATCCGCCTGTGCCTGAAGCTCGTCCGTCGCCTTAAAATCGGCCGCCTTAAAGTCCGCAATCGCCTTGGCCCCTTCGGAAGCTGCGCTCTCTGCCGCGCTCTCGCCCGCGGAAGATGCCGCGGATGCTGCGCTCTCAACAGCCGAACTTGCGGTCTCAACGGCCGAAGCCGCCTGACTCTCCGCCTTCTTGCCGCCGCAAGCCGTCATCGAAATCGCGGCCAAAAGGCCCATTCCCAATGCAAACGAATAGACTCTCTTCTTCATACAATACCCTCTTCCTCTGTTTGATTCAATCCTCTTCTACCAATAAAAAGAGGCCCGTCCTTTCGGAGAGCCTCTGGCTTTTCAGCAAATCCTTACTTATCTGGACTCAGCAGTCTCGCCAGCCTTCTCAGCTGCCGCACCTGCGCTCTCAGCCGCTGCGCCTGCCTTCTCAGCCGCCTCTGCGCCTGCCTTCGCTGCATCCTCGCCCATCTTAGCCGCATCGGAAGCTGCCTTGTTTGCGCCTTCCACTGCTGCGGAAGCTGCATCCTGGCCCGCCTTCGCTGCGTCGGAAGCTGCCTTGTTTGCCTCTTCCATCGCGCCGGAAGCTGCCTTGTTTGCCTCTTCCATACCGCTGGAAGCCGCTGCGTTTGCACTCTCCACCATGCTGGAAGCTGCGTCAACCGCCTCGGAAGCAACGTCGGAAGCTGCCTTGGTCTCTTCCTTCTTGCTGCCGCAACCGGTTGCAAGAACCGCTGCAAGTGCCGCTGCCGCCAAAATTGCTCCAAACTGTCTCTTCTTCATAATAGTATCCTCCCTGTGTGACAATATTGTCGCCTTATTGTAGCACAATACCGATAAAAAGCCAAATAAAACAAAGAAAAGAGGCTCGTCTTCGCAGAGAGCCTCTTGCTATCACGCAAAGAAGAGGCTTAAGCCTCCTCCTCGCGTTCCCGCACAGGCACTCGTGCACAGGAAGGTACTTAAAAGGCAAGGCCGGTCTCCCGGCTCGCGGATCTATGTCCCCTGTCTGCCTTCCCGCTTTCGCAGTGACAGACGGACTCCCCGCATACGGTGACGAGTTCGCGCAGTTTTACTTGCTTCCCGATTATCCCGGCATCACACCGGGCACCTTGCCCTTGTTTTTCAATGTTCCGAATCGAATTAACGATTGAATGCGTTCTTGCCCGGGTACTCTGCCGCGACACCGAGTTCTTCCTCGATGCGAATCAGCTGGTTGTACTTCGCAACGCGCTCGGAGCGGCTCGGCGCACCGGTCTTAATCTGGCGCGTGTTGAGAGCCACCGCGAGATCGGCAATCGTCGTATCTTCGGTCTCACCGGAACGGTGGGAGCTGATTGCCGTGTAGCCTGCCTTGTGAGCCATCTTGATGGCCTCCAGCGTCTCGGAAACCGAGCCGATCTGGTTCAGCTTAATCAGAATGGAGTTGCCGCAGCCAAGCTCGATGCCCTTCTTGAGGCGCTTGGTGTTCGTGACAAAGAGATCGTCGCCGACCAGCTGAACCTTGTCGCCGAGCTCCTTCGTCATCTCCTTCCAGCCCTCCCAGTCCTCTTCATCGAGGCCGTCCTCGATGGACCAGATCGGGTACTTCTCGATGAGGCTCTTCCAGTGTGCAATGAGCTCCTTCGAAGTGAAGTCCTTGCCGGACTTCGGCTGATGATAGAAGCCGATGCCCTTCTCGCTCTTCCACTCGGAGGAAGCAGCGTCCATTGCAAGCACGAAGTCCTTACCCGGCTCATAGCCCGCATCGCGGACTGCGGCGAGAATGTGCTCAATCGTATCCTCATCGTCCTTAAGGTCCGGTGCGAAACCGCCCTCATCGCCGACTGCCGTGGTCTTGCCCTCGTTCTTCAGAAGCTTCTGCAGGCTGTGGAAGACCTCTGTGCACCAACGGAGGCCCTCGGAGAAGCTCGGTGCGCCCACCGGCATAATCATGAACTCCTGGGTATCGACGGAGTTCGTCGCATGTGCGCCGCCGTTTAAGATGTTCATCATCGGCACCGGCAGGTTATTGCCGTTTGCGCCGCCGAGGAAACGATACAGCGGAATGCCGAGAGACTCGGCAGCAGCCTTTGCCGTCGCAATCGAAACCGCAAGGATTGCGTTTGCGCCGAGCTTCGACTTGTTCTCCGTGCCGTCCGCCTTGAGCATAGCCGCATCCACCGCGTAGATGTTCTGCGGATCCATGCCGTGCAGCACGTCGTTAATCACGGTGTTGATGTTCTCAACCGCCTTCTTCACGCCCTTTCCGCCGAAACGGGACTTGTCGCCGTCGCGAAGCTCGATTGCCTCAAACTCACCGGTCGAAGCGCCGCTCGGAGCCGCGCCTCTGCCGACCGTACCGTCGGTCAGCGTGACCTCCGCTTCCACCGTCGGATTTCCTCTGGAGTCGATGATCTCTCTTCCGATAACCTTCTCAATTGCAAGATGTGTCAACATATTGGTTCCTCCACTTCCGAAATGAATGTTAAAGAACTCTTTTCCGCTCTAGTATAGCATGGAAAAAGCCTTGCCGCCTCTTATTTTTCGTAACGGTAGAAGCCCTCTCCCGCGTTAATGCCGGTCTTGCCCGCATCGATCTTTGCCTTGAGTCCCGCCGCTATCTTGCCGGGCGTGCTCTCCGGGTTCTTGGACTCCGGATTCATTGAGACAATGTTGTAAGCAGTCTGAAGCCCCACAATGTCGAGAATCTGGAAGGGGCCGAGCGGGGAGCCCGTGCCGAGTTTCCAAGTCTTATCTATGGTCTCCGGATCTGCGACCTCGTTTGCCCAGAGCATTTCCGCGGAGCTTAAGAAGGGAACCAGCATCGAGTTCAGAATGTAACCCGGCTGCTCCTTGTGAAGTTCGAGCGGAATCATGCCGATTTCCGCCGCAAACGCGAGCACCGCGGCAAAAGCCTCTTTCGAAGTACCGCTGTGTCCCATGACCTCTGCGGTATTGCTGCGCCATATATTGTTGGCAAAGTGCAGCGCGAGATAGTTTTCCGGATGCGGCAAAAGATCCGAGAACATGCTCGGGATCATGGTCGAAGAATTGGTTGCGACTATGGTCTTGTCATCCAGATAGGGCGCAAGCTTTGCGTAGAACTCGCGCTTTGCGTCTCTGTCCTCCGCCATGCTCTCGATGATAAAATCCGCCTCTTCTGCGCATTGCTCCAAATCGAGAGAAAGCTCTAAGTTCTTCTTTGCGCGCTCAACCGCCTCGTAGAGTCGCTGAATATCCGCTTCGCTCTTCACGCTGTCTGCTGCGCCGAAACCGCGGGGCAGTTCAAGCGGCTCACCGGCCCGAAGCGCTGCCTCGACGCGCGCAATCTCCGCGCGGTAAACATTGTAAAGCCGCTCGAGCTTCGGTTCGGTTCTGCCGATCGAGCCCTCGCTTCTGAGCCAAATAGTCACATCAAAACCCTTGAACGCAGTCTGAAAGGCGATTTGTGCGCCGAGAACGCCGCCGCCCGCGACTACGATATGCCGAAATGCCATAGAATACCTCCTGTATTTAAAACAATGTACAAAAATCAATACAAGGAGAGCATAACACGCATGGCGTCCGACGGCAAGTCAGCTGTCGAAAAGTTCCGCGAAGTCGCGCTTGTTTTCCAACTCTTCTTCCGAAACCTCGAGGAAGATATCCTGCGCGGGGCTCTCCTGCACGGCAAGCAAGATGCCCGCCTTCATGAGCTCGAGCACCGCAAGAAAGGTGACCACCAGGAGCAGCTTGTTTTTCCGTCTCTCCAACAATTCGCGAAAAGAAAAGGCCTTGTGATTCCGCGCGTAAGAAAGCACCGCCTCAATCTGCATTTTTAAGCTGACCGGCTCCCGTTTGATGGTCCCGAAGCGACTGCGCTCCGGATCGATGCGGTCTTCCCGCTGCCGCATGACATCCCGGAATACCGCTTGCAGACGCTGCAGGTCCACCCCCTGAAACAGCTCATCCAAATCAACGGGCTGAGTCCATTCCGCCACCTCTTTCGGGAGCGAGGGCTCCCGGTAAAAAACCCGGTAGGCATCGAACTCGCGGTCCGCAAGTTCTTCCGCCATGAGCTTATATTTCTTATGTTCCAGGAGGCGGGCCACCAGTTCCGCTCTCGGGTCTACTTCCTCTCCCGTCTCCTCATCCAACTCGCGCGGCAGCAGCATACGCGCCTTAATATCGAGCAAAGTTGCCGCCATCAGGAGAAACTCGGAGAGTAAATCCAAGTCCTCTCGCTCCAGTTCCGATAGATAAGCCATATACTGTTCCGTTATCTCGGCGATCGGAATGTCATAGATATTTACCTTGTTCTTCTCAATCAGCTTTAGGAGCAGATCCAGAGGCCCCTCATACTTCTCAAGTCGAAGAGAAAGCGCTTCATCCGCCATTTTAAACTCCTTCTTTTAAATCCAGTACCATGAGTTCCGGCAGATTCAAAAAGCGCAGGTTAATGCTGTGCGTTCCGATGCCGGGACTTAGGAGCATCGCATGCCGACCGCGGGAAAAGAGACCGCTTGCCGGCCGCCGGAAGAATTCTATCTGCGGCGTCATGAGGCCTATGTTGCCCGGGAGACGTACGGTTCCGCCGTGCCAGTGTCCCGATAAACTAAGGTCCGCCCCCCAGCGCGCATAGGCCTCGAAAAAGGCCGGGCTGTGCGCAAACAGGAGCTGAAAGCGCTCCGTATTTGCTTCGCCCAGATGCGCGCGGAGATAGTCCGCTTGCATCTCGTCGTGCGGCGCTCTGCGGTAAAAATTTTCGGTGATGTGCAGTCCGGAGAGCGCAAGATCCTCACCGAGCAGTACCGTCTCATCGCTCAGATAGCGCACTCCCTGCGATACCAGTCCCTCCTGCAGTTCGTCGAAAAGATTACCGTAGCGACCGCGGTCGCGGTCCAGCCTCGCCTCGTGATTGCCCTCCCCGTAGAAGACAGGCGCCAGCTTTACCAGGCGCTCGGTGAGCGCTAAAGTCGCTTCGATCGAAGCTCCGTGCTTTGCGGTCACCATATCTCCGCCGAGGAAAATGTAGTCGGGGTTCAGGCGCTTTGTCTCGGCCGTGAGTCTCTCTTCAATCTCTCCGAGCCGACGCTCGTGAAAGTCCGAGAGATATACGATGCGCCTTGCCCGCTTGATTTTCGCACTTCGGAGCGCATAGTGTCGCACAATCAAACTGCGCCGTTCCCGCTCCGATTCAAAAAGGGCGGCAGCCGCAATGCCGACCGCCGCCAGGCTGAACGAGAAGAGAAGTTTCTTCTTATCCAATCCAGATGCCCTCCTTATTGACCAGATAACCGTCCGGCGTTCTGCTGTCTGTTAGCATTTTGCCGTCGCTACCCAGATAATACCACTGATTCTTGTAGAGCAGCCAACTGTTCGTCTGAAGCGAGCCTTGTCCCGGCGTTAAATAGTACCAGGCACCGGCGCTGTCCTGCCGCCAGCCCTCGAGCATATTGCCGTTTTCATCGAACCAGTACTGCTTGCCGTTAATCTCGCGGCGCGCGTTGCGGACAAGCGCACCGTTTGCCTCGCGGTAGGCCCAGACGCCGTTTCTCTGAATCCAGCTACTTCCGCTTGCCGCCGGATTTACCGCTTGACTTTGTTGACTTACCGCTTGATTTTGTTGACTTGCTGCTTGACTTGCCGCTTGATTTTGATGATTTACCGCTCGATTTCGTTGACTTACGATTCGACTTTGACTGCCCGCCGGTTTTAGCGCTTGTCGACTTTCCGCCTGACTTTGCTGACTTCCCGCTTGATTTACCGCTTGCGGATTTTCCGCTTGATTTTGTTGATTTGCCGCTTGCGGATTTTCCGCCGGACTTACTTGATTTGCTGCTTGCCGGTTTTGTGTCGGACTGTTTGCCGTGAGCGCCTGAACTCTGCCGCTTGCCTGTGGTGTCTCCGTTTCCCCGCCCACGGCTTCCGGTTTTTTTCCGCCGTTTTCCTCCGCGAGCTGAAAACCGTAGTCAAGGAGGGCCCGGGTATCCATGTACTGGGTCTTTCGACTCTTCATAATCACGACAATGAGGCGCACGCCGTTTCGCTCCGCACAGGTCACGAGTGTATTGCCGGCCGCGCTCGTATAACCGGTCTTCCCGCCCAGAATGCCCGGGTAGTAGTCCGCATTCCCACTCGAAATCATGCGATGTCCCATGACGATATCCGTGCCGTTCGGGCGTTTCTGCGTCGCCGGGAAATGGTAGTTCACCGTTTTGTCGATGGCGCGAAAATCCGCGCGGTCAAAGCAGGCCTTCGCAATCAGCGCCATGTCATGCGGCGTCGAAACATGGTTCGCGTTGTTCAGTCCGCTCGGATTCACGAAATTCGTGTTGGTGCAGCCCAGCTCCTGTGCGCGTCGATTCATTTTCTTCGCAAACGAAGGAACGGAACCGGAGACATGCTCGGCGAGCCCGTTTGCGACTTCGTTCGCGGATTTCAACATGAGCCCGTAGAGACAGTCGCGCACTTTAACGCGGTCTCCCTTCATGAGTTCCAGGTTGACGGCGCCCGACTCCAGATTCTCCGTCGCCGCACTCGAGAACACCACAGTGTCATCCTGTGACGCATTCTCCAATACCAGAAGTGCCGTCATGAACTTGGTGATGGAAGCGGGATAGTACTGGTGGTTTGCATTCTTCTCATACAAGAACTTCCCGCTGGTCGCGTTGTAGAGCACAGCGCCCTCAGAAGCAATTTCCGGTGCATTCGCCGCCTCTGCGCTTCCCGACGCCGCGGTGCTGAACAACAGCACGACCAGAGCCAGCAGACCGGCCCGCAAGCGTTTGATTCCCTCCGGCATGGACGAATTCCTCCCTTCCGTGTTTCCTTTTTGAACGTAATTCTGTCTTTTTTCTTTTAATTCTATCACAAGATCAATTCTGTTTTATTACAAAATCATGAAATATTGTATGTAATTCTTTTGCGCGACAAAGCAGTCTGCCTTGCACGCGGTCCTTTCCGCCGCCGCCCTTGCCGCCGCGCGTTCGGAGTTCCGCGAGAAAGGGCTTCCAATCCACGCCGTCTCCGAACATGAGAAAGGCATAGCCGCTCTCTTCATCGCCCGAGAAAAGCGCAACCACACCGGAGAACAGCTCCTTCAGCGGCTTCACCGCACGCTGGAGGGCGCTCTCCGGGAGCGGCGGTAAGATGAGGCAGATTCCATCCGCTTCCGCTTGCTCCCGGCCCTGTGTTTGTTCCTTCTCACGGATTTCCGCTTCCGCTCGCAGAAGAATCAGGGCAAGCGCCGTCTCTGCCGCGCGCTGTTCCGCAGCCATTGCCTTTTCTTGCAGACGTACTACCGCAGCGCTCAGTTCACCCTGCGGCGCGGAGAGCAGTTTCGACAGCTGTTGCGCCTCCCGTATCCGCGCCGCGTAATCTTGCACCGCGCGCATTCCGCAGGCAATGTAGAGCCGCGTGCCGCCCTTATAGTTCATGGTGCTCAGAATCTTGAGAATCCCCACCTCCGAACTCCGCGCGACATGCGGTGCACAGCAGGCACAGCAATCCACGCCCTCAAGCTCGACAATGCGTATAGCTCCCGTGAGTTCTTTTTTCTGCCGGTAGTTCAGCGCCGCCAGTTCCTCGGCGTTCGGGTAATAAGCCTTCACCGGAATATCGCGGAAGATGGCTTGGTTCGCTGCGTGTTCCAGTGCCTCAAGTTCCGCTTCCGAGAGCTGCACGCTGAAATCCAACTGCACTTCCCGTTCACTGAGATGAAAGCCCACGTTCTCCGCGCCGTAGAGGCGATTGGCAAGTCCGGACAGAATGTGCTCTCCCGTGTGCTGCTGCATAAAGTCAAAGCGGCGCGGCCAATCCACTTCTCCCTCGACCTCGCTTCCCGCTTCCAAGGGGGCATCCAAAATATGGGTAATCACGCCCTCGTGTATTTCCGCGTCGAGAAGACTTGCACCGCCGAGTGTGCCGCGATCTGCCTTCTGACCGCCCTGCTCCGGAAAAAAAGCCGTGCGGTCCAAGACTACAGCGAAGCGGCTTTCTCCCGCCGCCGTTCTCCTCTCCTCGCAGGAAAGAACGCGCGCCTTGAAACTAAGTTCCCGCGAATCGCGGTCAAAAATTGCCTCCGTCATCTTTCCTCTCCCTTCGCGCACGAGTTTTCATCATTTGTGCTTTGATTTCGCAATCGATTTCTCTTTTTCAGACTTGTGTTACGTCCTTTTCCTGACTATACATCTCTTCACATGTACTTCTTCGATTGATTCACTTCGCATTTGTCGCTTCGTTTTTCGCACTTCTCGCTTACTTCTGCGTTTTTCGCTTTGCGTTCGCTTCCGCGTTTTATCACTTCGCGTTTGCCGCATCGTTTTTTACGCTCCGCATTCACTTCCGCGTTTCTTCACTTCGCATTTACTGCCGGCTTCTCGCTCTTCGCGTTATGCTTGTTCGCGCTTCGTTTTGCGTTTTTACGCTATATCATCTTGTCTCAGGCGTTTTGTGTTTCTTACCGTACCGAAAAGACAGCCTCCCGGCGGGAAGCTGTCTCTTTTCTCTTATTGTGCCGCCTTAATTGCCGCAAGGAGTTCCTCATAGCTCTCAAAAGCCGGGAACTGCGGATATGCCTTCTTGATTTCCTCGGTGCTGCGGAACAGAAAGCCCGCCTTACTCGCCTCGATCATGCCGAGATCGTTGTAGCTGTCACCGCTCGCAATGGTCTCGTAGCCGATCGACTGGAACGCGCGCACGGTCGTTAACTTGGAGTGCTCAATTCGCATGCGGAAGCCCGTAATCTCTCCGTTCTCCGCGACCTCGAGCGAATTGCAGAAAATGGTCGGATAGCCGAGCTTCTTCATGAGGGGCGCCGCAAACTGCGTAAAGGTATCACTCAAAATGATAACCTGGGTAAAACTCCGGAGCTCATCGAGGAACTCTTTTGCACCCGGCATCGGGTCGATGGTAGCAATGGTGTCCTGAATCTCCTTAAGTCCCAGGCCGTGCTCCTTCAAAATATCGATGCGGTAGCGCATCAGCTTATCGTAATCCGGCTCATCTCTGGTGGTACGCTTGAGCTCCGGAATGCCCGTCGCCTCCGCAAACGCAATCCAGATTTCCGGAACCAATACACCTTCAAGATCCAAGCAAACAATATTCATGTGCCGCCTCCTAAAAAAACAGTCAATGCCGCTATTATAGCAAACAGAGCCTCACTTTTCCACTAAATCGCCTTTCCGAGGAACTGGCTCTCGTAGAGCGTATAATAAAAGCCCTGCTTTGCCATGAGTTCCTCGTGGTTTCCCTCTTCGATGATGTGTCCCGCCTTCATGACAAGGATTACATCCGCATTGCGTATGGTCGAAAGTCGATGCGCCACGATAAAGCTCGTGCGTCCTTCCATCAGGCGGTTAAAGGCCTCCTGAATTTTGAGTTCCGTTCGTGTGTCAATGGAAGAAGTCGCCTCGTCCAAGATGAGCATGGATGGGTTACTCATCATAACGCGGGCGATGCAGAGTAACTGCTTTTGTCCCTGCGAGAAGCCCTCTCCGTTCTCGGCAATGACCGTATCATAGCCGTCCGGAAGCCGCTCGATAAAGCCTGCAATGTGGCAGGCGCGCGCCACTTCACGCATCTTTTCTTCCGAAATGCCGGGATTTCCCATGGTGATGTTTTCGCGTATGGTTCCGCTCTTTAACCAGGTCTCCTGGAGCACCATGCCGAAACCGCCGCGCAGCGACGCACGCGTTAAATCGCGAAGATCCGTCCCGTCGAGACTTATGGCCCCGCCCGTCACATCGTAAAAACGCATCAAGAGATTGATGAGCGTTGTTTTGCCGCAACCGGTCGGACCGACAATCGCGATTTTCTGTCCCGGCTTTACCGCAAAGTTAAAATCTTCAATCAAATGCTGTTCCGGCACATAGGAAAAATCCACCTGATTAAAACGAACCGCACCGCGAAACCCTTCGGGTGCAAGCGCCGTTGCCCGGTCCGGAACCTCTTCCGTTTCTTCAATGAGCTCAAAAAGCCGCGCCGCGCAGGCAATGGCGTTCTGGAGTTCCGTTAAGACGCCCGAAATCTCGTTAAAAGGCTTTGCGTACTGGCTCGCATAACTCAAAAAAGCCGTGAGTTCACCGACACTTAAACTTCCGCCGATCACCGAGAGCGCCCCGACCGCGCCGACTATCATATAGACCAAGGCATTGACAAACCGCGTCGTCGGATTGGTCAGCGACGAGTAAAAGGTCGCCTTTAAGGAAGTTTCCGTCAATTTCTCGTTCAGTTCGTCAAAGTTTCGAATGACCGCTTCTTCGCGGTGAAAGGCCTTGACCACGCGCTGCCCCTCAACCATCTCGTTGATCATGCCGGTCTGCTCTCCGCGCAGTTTCGACTGCGCGCGGAACAAGAGGTAGCTGTGCTTACTAATATAACCCGCCACAAAGAAGCTGAGCGGCGTAATCAAGACCACGGCGAGGGTTATACTTAAGCTCACGGAGAGCATAAAGAGTAAAGTCCCGACTATGGTCAAAACGCCCGTAAAAAGCTGGGTAAAACCCATCAATAGGCCGTCCGAAAACTGATCCGCATCCGCAATCACGCGGCTCTCGATTTCTCCCGCCGGGTGGGCATCCAAATAGCTGAGCGGCAGGCGCTCAATCTTTCGAAACGCCTCGTTTCTGAGGTCCCTCACCACGGAGTAGGCCAGACGGTTGTTGCAGAGATTCATGAGCCATTGGAACAACGCTACTCCGGCGGCAGCCAGTGCTATTTTCAGTATGACTCGATGTACCCCCGGGAAATCCACGCGCCCCGCCCCTATCATGTGGTCCACCGCCTCACCCGTGAGACGCGGCGCGAGCAGGGTCAGCACCACCGTAAGAAACGCAAACAGCAGGGAGGCCGCCAGCCAAAGCCGGAAGCGCCCGATGTAGCGCAACACCTTTTTTACCGTGCGCCACTGCAAATCATTCCTTTTCTTTGCTTCCATTCAGGCCTCCTTCGGAAACTGGGAGTAGTAGATCTCCTGATACACTTCATTGTCCCGTAACAATTCCTCATGTGTGCCGCTGCCAACGAGCGTACCGTTATCCAGTACCAGTATCCGGTCCGCATACTGCACCGAAGCCGCGCGCTGCGACACAATGAAGCAGGTAATATCCCAGGCGCTTTCGCGTATGGCGGTCCGAAGCGCCGCATCCGTTGCGAAATCGAGCGCCGAGGCACTGTCGTCCAAAATCAGAATCTGCGGTTTTTTCATGAGCGCACGTGCAATCGTGAGACGCTGCTTCTGCCCGCCGGAGAGATTTCTCGCATTTTGCTCCAAGTAAAAGTCGAGCTTCCCGGGCTTGGTCTCCACATACTCTTTCGCCTGCGCAATTGTGAGGGCATCCCAAAACGCCGCGTTGTCGGCATCCTCCTTGCCCCATCGGAGATTGTCCGCAATGCTGCCCCGGAAAAGCTCTGCCTTCTGCAACACCATGCCGATGTTTGCACGGAGACTCTCCAGCGTTAAGCGGCGCACATCTTCACCGAAAACGCGAACCTCCCCGGCACTCGCGTCATAAAAGCGGGGAATCAGGTTCACCAGGGAGGATTTACCGCTGCCCGTGCCGCCGATAATGCCTATGGTATCGCCCGCATAGGCAGTAAAGCTGATGTCATGCAGGGCCTCTCCGCTCTCCTTGTCATAGCGAAGAGAGACATCCCGAAACTCGACCGCCTTTTTGCGCCCGTTCTCTTTGCTCTCGGCCTCTCCTAAAAAGACCTCGCTTGCATTTTCGCTGCCGTCCTGCATATCGCTATGCACCTCCAGTACGGCCGCGACACGCTCGCTGCAGGCAGCCGCACGCGTCACCTGAATGATGAGGTTTGCAAGCTTGATGAGCTCCACCAGAATTTGCGACATATAGTTTAAAAGCGCAACCGCCTGTCCGGTCTCCAAAATACCCGTATTCACCCGCACGGCATCCGTTTGAATCAACGCGACAACGGCAAGGTTAATCAGCACATAGGTCAGCGGATTCATGAGACCCGAAATGCGCCCCACCTTGAGCTGCTCTGCCAAAAGTGCCGCATTTCGCGCGGCATAGCGCTTCCGCTCTGTCTCCTCCTGCCGAAAGGCGCGTATCACACGGACACCGGTCAGGTTTTCGCGCGTGCTCGTCATAATCTCATCCAGTTTTCCCTGCACCCGCTTGTAGAGCGGCAAGGTGGTCAAGAGAATCCAAAAGACCACCGCTCCGATTACCGGAATTGCGACCGCAAAGATGAGCGCCGAAGGACCGTCGATGGTAAACGCCATGACCATGGCGCCAAACACGATAAAGGGAGAACGCAAAAACAGACGGAGTACCATGTTGACTCCGGACTGCACCTGGTTCACATCGCTCGTCATGCGGGTAATCAGCGTGTCCGCACCGAACAGATCCAGCTGGGAAAAACTTAACTCCTGCACCTTCGAGAAGAGCCTATGCCTTAACTCGCCGCCGAGCCGCATTGAGGCCTTGGCCGCAAAGTACTGCGCTACAATCGAAAAACCAAGCCCCGCAGCGCCGAGCAGTAAGAGCAGCCCGGACTGTTGCAACACATAGAGCCGATCTCCGCTCGCAATGCCGCGGTCTATGATCCGCGCCATAATGAGCGGGACAAGCAGTTCAAGCAACGCTTCCACCAGCTTAAAGAACGGCGCGAGTACCGCCTCTCTCCTATACTTCTTTAATATCGGTATCAAAACCTTCATACGCCCCTCCCTTTCTCACAATATCCTAGCGAGCCGTACCACGGCTGTCAAGAAATGCTCCGACCCATGGATTCCCGGGCGCAAGCAAAGGGAACTACCAACCTGTATCCGCTCGGGTACACCGGCTTGAAGAAACCCACTCTAAGCCTTTCCATTTTTCATGTTGTGCAGAGATCGCAACAGCGTTGCCACCTTTCCTTCCGTGCAGACTTTGTCTTGTGTTCAACCCGGGATTTCTTCGCACATTGCTTGAACCGACGGCATGCAAAGATAATGCGACAATGCTGTGCATACTTTTACCGAACAGAAAGGCGGGGCGGTGAAGACTTAGAGTCTTCACCGCCCCGCCCGCATATACGAGAATTAGGGGAGTCTCGTTTTTGCTTTACCTTGCCTTACGGCGTCTCGCGAATCCAAGCACCGGAAGCATCCACATGGTAGCCGTCCGGCGTTACTTCGTTCGCGTACATGGAACCGTACGGTCTGCCGCCGCGGTTTCCGTACACCCAACGGTTCTGAGTTGCATCCCAGTCCCAAGTCGGTGCCGGCGTTACCGGGTTCAGGTAGTACCAAACGCCGTCAATCTCCTGCCAGCCGGTCAGCATGGAACCTGTCATGATGTTCAGGTAATACCACTTGCCGTCCGCGCTGTCGTGATACCAGCCCTTATCCATCGAACCGAACCAGCCATCGTGGTTCGTGGAGAGGTGATACCAAACGCCCTGGTCGTTCTTCCACCAGCCGCTGTCCATGACACCGTTCTCATCGAAGTGGTAGCTGTAAATCTTGGTCTGGCCGTCAAAGGTGTAAGCGACATCCGCCCAGGTGTTCGTGAGCTTACGGCTGTTGCCGAGCTCGAAGTACCAGCCGTGGCCTGCCGGGTCAAAGTTCACCCAGTTGCCCTCTGCGCCGTTCTGGTAGACACGGTTGCCCGTGCCGGACGGCGTCGTACTGCCCGTTACACCTCTGCTGCTGCCGCCGCGGCCTCTGCCGCCGCCACCGCCGCCGCCGCCGTGGCTGCCGCCGCCGCCGGAGCCGGAGCCGGAGCCGCCGCTACCGCCCGGAGTCGGTGCCGGAACGATGCCTGCGATTCTCGCAAGGATGCCGTCAATCAGCGCCTTGAGGTTCGCGTGCTCCGTAACAAGCTCCGCCGTGGTGGGTCTCGGGAGACGGTTTGCAAGCGCATTTGCCTGCGTCACCGCGTTGTTGAGATCTGCGAGCTCGGTCGGCGTGAGGTGCGGAATGATGCGCGGATCCGTCATCACTGCGTTGCCTCTGTTGATCTCGCCGATCAGGTTGTTTCTCGCATTCTGCCAAGCGGTGTCATCCGCCGGAATGTACATTGCATAGAGCGTCATATCGCGGGTCACAGCATCGGAGTCCGCAAAGGTCGGTGCCGTCTGGCTGTTCGCCTTACGGAACTGATCGAACTCATACTCGATGCCGGTTGCCGGATCCGTGTAGTTCATCGCCAGCGCGCCGCGCATGGTCGTGTAGTCCGGATGGCTTGCGAGGTCGCTGCCGTGTGCGATACGGAAGGTGTAAGGCGTACCGCGCATTGCGTCAATCACAGTGACCGTGTGTGCCTTCTTATAGCTCAGCACGAGGTAATCACCGTTCTTCGCCTCGAAGCTGAAGTTGCCGTCAAAGCCCGCTGCGCTGAGGTCAGCCGGATTCATCGGAACCGGAACGTAGTTCACGTTTCCGCTCAAATCGATGGTGCGCTTCCAGAGCTCATAATCGGTGTTGTTCTTAATGCTGTCATCGAGACGCGCAAGCACGCGCATGGTCGCGTTGCTGTTGGTCGCCGGAACCATCTTGTTGACGCCGTCCACGTCTCTTGCGAGGCCGACCTGCAGGCTCCACGGGAGCTTCATCTCGTTGTCGCCCGTCTGGGTCTTCAGCTCATTTGCATAGTTGCTTGCCACCGTACCGCGGTTGAACTTCGCGATGTAGGTGATGGTGTCAACGCTCGGGTTTGCAAGCGCTGCCGTATCATCCGGGTTGTCAATGAGCTCGGTGAGGAGTCTTACATTGTCTGCCGGATCCAGTGCAAAGCGGCCGTCCTTCGGCGTATAGTCAAGGTCTGCCTTCGGCTGAGCCGGAAGGATGGACTGACCGTTGTAGCTTGCGGATACGGTTACGGAGCCGGCCGGCATCACAATACGCTGACCCGTTGTCGTAAGTCCGCTCAGATTGCCGAGGAGTACGTTCCAACGCTTAAACGTTGTTCCTGCCGGCACATCCGCGTCAAACTTAATCTTGTCGCCTTCCCGGAAGGTAACGTTCGTATCGTCGGCGCCGATCGGAATAATCTGTTCCGTACCGTTAACCATTCTCTTGATCTCGACAACCTTACCGCCGTTTTCAAGCTTCAGCGTGTATTCCTGCGTCGCTGCGGACGGGGTGCCGGTCACCGGAATCACGGTGCCCTGCGGCAGCTGATCCTGCGGCGTCTGGCTGCCGCCCACCGGTCTTGCGACCACGGTGTAAGTCGTGTTCGGGTCGAGGTTGTCAAAGACAATCGCTGCGCCCGGCGTGCTCGGGGTAACCCAGCCGGAAGCCGGAACCACATTGCCGCTCGCATCAATCAGGGAGTACTCCGTGTTCGGTGCGGTCGGGCTGACCGTAATGGTCTTCTGGCCTGCGTTTGCGGCATCGGTACCGACCGTTGCGTTCGATCCCGCTGCCGGCACATTTACCACGGTCGGCTGGCTGCGATCTGCTGCGACTACGCTCGTAATCGGGGTGCCCGCTGCCGGGTTCTGTGCGGTTGTGAGTTCGTATACCTGGTACTGTGCGTTGACCGGAAGTCCCGTAAATGCACCGCTCTGAAGCGCCGTACCCGGAAGGGTTGCAATCACGTTTCCGTTCATATCGGTGATTGCGTAGTTTCTGAGGCTGTTTGCGCCGTTTACCTTAACCGTACCGGTGCCGTTGTTTGCAACTTCGCCGTTTGCGTTCGGCATTGCAAGCACGCCGTCATCCGTCATACCGATGCGGGTAAAGACCGTCGTATAGGTCTCGCTGCCGTTGATGACCGTCGAGTTCATCGGCTGAGAACCGGAGCTGCTGGTCCACGGCTGTGCCATGTAGTTCGAGTTTACCGGAACCGGTGTCGGCTTCGGAACATCCGCCCAAGTGGTTGCACGCCACATACCGGAAGCAGTATCCCTGGTCTGCTCACCGACACGCACCGTCGTGTTGCCGGTCAGGCTGCCGTTTGCGCTGTGCGCAAAGTTAATCGTATACCACTTGTTCGGATCCTCGACGAACTTCGGGTAGACACTGACCGCCGTCGGGGTGGTCGTGCCGGCCGGAATCGCGAGTTTCTGATCTGCGGTCGTAATCGTGGAACTGTCGGTGTCTCCGTCGTAAATCTTCTGCTCCGCGCCACCGTTGATCTTCACATACCAACCCTCGAGCTTGTAGTTCGGGACCGGATCCGCGCTGATTGCAAGATTGCCGAGCGAGTCAAGACCCACCAGCTCCTTCCAGGTGTAGGAACCGACGCGAATGGAACGCGGCGCCGTGTTTCCGTTGATATCACCGTTTGCCGTAGAAGTGTAGCTGACACGCGCCCAGGTGCTCGCATCGTTCAAGTTCTCGACATAGGTAATCGTGATGATGGCACCCTGGCCGTCGGAACCTGCCTGCAGGTTAAAGTGCAGGTTTTCATCCGTACCCTGAACCATACCGGACGGGTTGCTTGCACCGCCGTTGGTGCCCGGGTTCATATTCGGCTGGTAGTTATAGCCCGGAAGGAAGGGAACCGCAACCGTCTGTGCGCCGGTCGCACCGACAGCTCTCGGCTCATCGATGTCCGGAAGATTCGGTCTGCCCTCCTGACCGTCCAACTTGTTGCCGTGGTTATCGAAGAACTTCACCTGTACGCGAATCTGATAAGCCGGATCGCGTCTGTAGGTGTACTTAATCTTGACATTCTGGTTCGGCATCTTGCCGGTCAGCACGCCGTTCGAATTAAACTGGAACTCGCCGTTTGCAGCAAGCTTGTTTGTGCCGTATACACAAGCGTTCTGGTTATCCGCATCACCGCTCACAACCTGCACGCTGTCGTAGACAAAGCCCGCAATGGTCGGCGGCGTCATGCCGACCGACTCCTCTGCATTCTTGTTCTCAGAGGTTGACGCTTTAATCGTGGTACCGGTCTGATCCACATACTCCGTGCGGAGGGTGAAAAACTTGCTCGTATCCACAACATAGAGATAACGAATGGTCAGGTTATCGTTCGGCATCACGCCGCTCACGACATTGCCGGCGATTACATTGACCTGTGCAGCGCCGGTGCCGGCACCGGAATTCTCACCGAATTTGCGCTTTTTCTCGTTCTTTACAATGACAGAACCGACCTTATAGCCCGGGACCGCCGTCGGGGAGAGCGGAACTGCCGTGACCGTATCGCCCATAGCCTTCTGCGTTGCGGAAACCCAGGGAGCCCCGTTCGGGTTAAAGGCAATGTGATTGCCGGAATAGAAGCTGCCGCTATCGGTCGCCGGAAGCTCGGTAGTGCTACCGTCCAGCATACGGTAGTGCATCACCGTGTAGTCAAAGTTCTGCGCCACACCGCTCGGAACCCATTTCGGTGCGTACGTTTTGCTAGCACCCGGCATGGCAATCGGCAGCGCCGGCTCAACATACTTCAAAGGATCGGAAGCATCGTACCAGCCGCCAAAGGTGTAGCCCGGATAGGATACGCCTCCGAAATTCGGGAACGCCGGTCTCGCATCGGAATCGCCTGCGCTAGCGGGAGTGCCGTCCGAGTGAGTCAGCGGAATGCCCGCAAAGCCCGGAACGTCTCTCAAAAGAGTACCGGTCTCGCCCGAAACAGAGTTGCTCGTATAGCCGCCGTACGTAACCCCCGGACCGTCACCGGTATCAAAGGTAATCGTTGACGTTGCCGCATAAACCGGCAGCGCCGGGGCTGCCACGGAAAATACCATGACAGCCGCCATCGCCGCGGCGATCCGAGACTTGAAATTATGTCTCAATCTCATCTCATTCCTCCTCAGTGAATCCACGCGCCGTTCGCGTCAACGCGGTAACCGTCCGGCGTTGTCTCATTCTGGTACATGGAACCCATGGGTCTCACAACGGAGTTGGACTTGTAGAACCATCTCTCATTCACCGAGTCATACTCATAGGTGTTTGCAGAAGTGGTCGGTGCAAAGTAGTACCATTTTCCGTTAATCTGCTGCCAACCGGTCTGCATGATGCCGGTAGCCGGATCCAGGTAGTACCAGTGCTTATCCGCCTCGTCGTAGTGCCAGCCCATCTGCATCTTTCCGAGCCAGCCGTCGTGCTCTGTATTGCAGTAGTACCAATCCAGCTTCTCATCGCGGAACCAACCGAAGTCCATGATGCCGTGCGAGTTGAAGTGATACCAACCGTTCTTGTTGACATCGCCGTTTGCGTAGTCAAGCTTAGCCCAGCGGCTCACCAAGCGGATACCGCCGTTCAGCGTGAAGATCCACTCGCTGTGCTCGGGGTTAATGAGCTCCCAGTTGCCGTTCGTACCGACCGTGTAGCTCGGCTCGTAATCGGCAATGAAGGCCTCGTTTCCGATCAGGTTCGGCTTACCGAAGGTGCTGCCGACACCTGCGCTGATGCTGCCGCTGCCGCCGCTGCGACCACGGCTGCTGCCGCCGCGACCACCGCCGCCGCCGCTACCGCCGCTGCTGCGACCGCTTCCGCCGCCGCTGCTGCCGCCGTTACCGCGACCGCCGCCGCCGATTCCGCCGCCCGAAAGGGCATCGTTCGAAATTCTGCCGTAGTGGTCATAACGCGGGTTCAGCGTGTTTTCATAGCGCTGAATTGCATCGAGCAAATCGTCGAGTGCCTGCTGAAGCTCAGCCGCCGTTGCTCTCGGATTGGTGCGCTCAAAGACTGCGATTGCATCGTTGATGCCGGTGTGTACGCCCGGAACACCGTTGATCAGAGCAGCGGTCTCCTTGCGCTTTAAGAAGAAATCATCCGCAAGCTTAATTGCCTTCTTGATTGCATCATCGAGGCCGTTTCTCGCGTTATCAACCTCTTCCTTGTTGTCCTTCCAGTAGCCGTAGACAATGGTGCGCTTCTTGATCGGCGCGGTATCGTCAAACGCTCTGTACTTATCCGCCTTGCGGCTCCAACCCTGCCAGTCGTACTCAACGCCGGTTGCCGGATCGACAAAGTGTGTTGCACTGCCGGTCGGCGTGTTGTTGAGAACCGTGCTGTATTGCGTCGAATAGTCTGCATCGCTCGGGGACTCACCCTTTCTCACCGGGAAGCTGTACTGCGGCCACGGTGCGACGGTGTCCTTATCGTTGATGAAGGTCACCTTGTAAGCCTTCGAGTAAACCAGGTAGTACTTAACACCTTCCTGCGCAGTGAACTGGAAGAGGCCGCCGCTCGCGTAGATATCCGCAGGCGTCAGGGTCTCCGGAACGTATGTCGACGTAGCCGTATCGTAACGAAGCAGCTGGTAGTCGAGGTTATTCACATCTTCCTTGTCAAGCTGTACATAGGTGCGGAAGATTGCATTGGAAGCGGTTGCACGCGGCACAAGTCTGCCGTTTACATAGCGCTCAATGTTGGTCTGGACCTCCCAAGCCGCCGTAAATGCAGTCGGGTGGTTTGCCGCATCGACCGTTGCCGGATCGCTCTTCAGCGCCGAAGCAACCGCCGCCGGGACGTTCTTCTTCTGGTAGACCACCTTGTAGGAAACATCCGCATGGTTCACGTTCATGATGACACGGTCATCCGGAGTGGTCAGGTCATTCTCAAGACCCGGAATCTCGTTCGGATCCAGCGCCATCTCGCCCGGGTTACCGCCGCGAACCTCATCCGTGACCGGCGAATTGCCGTTTAAGTTACGGTTATAGTAAGCGGTCAGGACCACGTTCGTATCCGGCATCGTGAAGGTCAGCGTCGCGTTGCCGAGCTGGCTCGTGATGCCCGGAATGATACCGGTCGTAACTCTCCACTCCTTGAAGGTCTCGCCCGCGCTGTTCGTTGCCGGTGCGGTCAGGACAACCGTCTCGTCCTTGTGTGCCTCGTCGAAGTAGTTCGTGTTGATTGCGTTGCCGTTAACAGTCGTGATTTCACTCTCGCCGTCCGTAGTCGTGATGCTGAACTTCGGAATCTCAAGCTCGCCGCCCGGATCCATGGTAACCGGGGTTCCGTCCGGAAGCTTGCTGAGCGCGGTGATATCGTTTCTGCCGTGCGGTCTTGCGACCACGGTATAGGTCTTGTTGGCATCGAGACCGGAGAAGGTAATTCTTCCCGGCGTTCCCGCCTGCCAGCCGTCCGCCTGGGTCTCCGGCGTCGTCACGACGTTTCCGTTCTCATCGATGAGTGCGTAGTCCGCATCTCTGTCGGAGGGATCGATCGTTAAGTCAACCTTCGTCTCATCGTCCGGGTTGTAAGTCATCTGCTTGTTCGTATCAACCGCCGGAACATGTGCATCGCTCGGGCTGCTGATCGGTGCCGGCACGTTCGAGATGTCATCGCCGACCTGTGCCGTGTTATCGCCCTCTGCCTCGTAGACCTGATAGGTCGTTCCGGGCGTGAGGTTGTTGAAGTAGGTTCTGCCGGTCACGCTGCCGTCGCCGACACCCACAACCTTGCCGTAGGGATCCACGACAATGTACTTGTAGCCGGGCTTCGTGTCGTAAGCCGTCACAACGCCCTTACCCTGGGTATCAAGGCTACCGCCCGCATCCACTGGGTGCACGTTGGTGCCGAAGACCGCCGGATCCGGATAGAACTTGACGAGGTAGGTCTCGCCGTCTGCGATTGCATCGCCTGCGTTCATCATTGCGCCGTTGTGGAACCAACCCTTGTAGAGGTAGTTGACCTCACCGGTGTAGCTCGTCGCTGCCGGCTCAACCTGACCCCAGGTCTTGTCCTTCCAAGTGTGAAGCGTGGTCGGAACAGCCGGATTCCAGGTGACATGGTTGTCAAACGGTGCAAAGTTAATGTCAATCCACCAAGCCGGATCTTCCTTGAATGCAGCAACGAGATTCTCGCCGCCCTGGAAGCGATCAGTATCCTGAAGGAGGTGCTCACTGCCGTCCATGACGCGGTTGTTGTTCGTATCCACGAACCAGCCGTCGAGCATGTAGTGGTAGTCGTTTGCGGTGACAATCGGAAGAAGGCGCTTTGCCTTAAGATCCGCATAGGTGTAGCCGAGACCTGCGCCGTTGTCCTTCAGCACGCTCACCTTGAAGGAGTTCGTGCCGTTTGCAAGCACATCCGGGGAGACAAGCTTGGTCGGATCGTCTGCCGGTGCCATGTTATCGGAGCTCAGGGTACCGAGTTCCGTGCCGCCCACCGTGTCCTTACCGCTGTAGAACTGGATGTTGCTCCAAGCGCTTGCATCTCTGTTATAACGATAGCTGAGCTTAAAGTCGCCGGTCGGCATCTTCGCTCTGTAGTGGTTGTTTGCGGTATTGAAGGTCGTTGCATCGCCCGCAATCGGCACACCCACCGGATTGTCATTGTAGCTGTTGTAGATATAGCCGTAGAGCTCCGGCATATTGAGCGGATCGCCCTCAACCGTATCATCCGTTGCCTTCGGCGTCACCACCGGAGCAACAATGTTTCTCAAGAGGCTGTCGTTCGTGCCGAGGTCCTCGTGCGCCAGGGTGAATTCCTGGCCGGTGCCTGCACCGGTGTAGACGTAGTTAATCTCGACATTCTGGTTCGGCATCACGCCGGTGAAGTTACCTGCCGCATCCGCGCTGCCGCTGAGCGCAAACACAAGCGGGTTCGGATCTGTGTCGTTTGCCGTGTTACCCGTAACCACATCGTAGTGGTCATAGGTGTAACCGAAGGTGCTCACCGGGCTGATGCTGATCGGATCCTCCGGCTTCACCATCGTGGTGGTGGAGGGCGCAACAACCGTGCCCGCCGGGGAAACATGGTTCACCTTGAGCTGGAAGCCCGCGTGAGACGGGTCCACGCGATAGCGCCAGGTGATTGCCGCATCCTGACCCGGGAAGCGACCCGTGAACTTACCGTAGTTCGCGCTGCCTGCGACCGTATCAAAGGTACCGAAGGGTGCCGGAGCGGTCTGATCGCTGAACTGATAGGTGCTCGGGTTCGTGAAGGAATCCACCGGAGCCCAGACATAACCCGGAACAACCTTGAGGTTACCGCTCAGCGGATCCTCAACCGAGAAGCCGCTTGCTGCCGGTGTGGTTCTCGTCTGGAACACGATGCTTCCGTTCTGGTTCTCATAGGAAGTCGTGTAAGCAAACTTGATGTTATGGTTGACGCTGTAAATTGCATCATAGATTTCCGGGGTTGCCGGGAAGGTCGACGGAATCGGAACCGGGGTCACCGTAGCCGAACCTCTCTTGTTCCAACCGTGGAAATCGTAGCCGTACTTCGTGACCGTCGGTGCAAGTGCGTTGGTCGGATCGCCCGCAAGGCCGCTGAGCGGTGCCGGGGTCGGAGTACCGCCCTTTGCATCGAAGGTGATGGTGCTGTTATCTCTTACATAATGATAGGTAATGACCGTATCCTGCTTCGGCATGACACCGGTGACCTTACCGAAGTTCGGGCTGGTCGCCGTGCTGTCCGGCGTGAGCTTGAGCGCTGCGCCGCCGACAGAGGTCTCATCCGTGTCAATGCTGGAAAGACGATAAGACGGAGGCGTTACGGTCGGTGCCGGCTCGTCAACCGGTTCTCCTGCCGCGATGCTCTTTGCCGCGCGGTTTTCCGCGCCCGTGACCGGATCACCGTGTGCATCCACATACTGGAAGCTCAGGGAGTAGCCCGCTCTTCGGAGCGCCGCATTGTCTGCCGCCGTTGCGGAGTCAGCAACCGAGAGGCCGTACTTATCCGCCTGGTCTGCGGTGAAGAAGGTGCTGAACGGCGCCACGCTGCTTGCCACAACGCCGGTGCCCGGTTCCGCAAAGTTCTTCTCCTGTGCAGCCGTCGGCGTACCCACACCGGAGAAGGCATCCGGAAGATCCTTGTTCGGGTTCACACCCTTCTTCGAAACACCGATGCTAGAACCCGCAATGCTCTGCATTACAGAAATCTTCTTATTTATTGCGATAAAGACATTGCTCGGCTTGCCCTCACCGTCCGTGTTGCCGTTGACATTGATCACGGAAGCGCCGGAGGGCTTGCTACCAGCAAGTTTCAGTTCGCCGGTCTCAAAGTTGATTGCGCCGCGGCCGTTGGTCTTGGAAACGTTGCCGCTCACATTGGAGCCGTGCTCCAGCTGAAGCGTTCCGCCCTTAATGTCAATTGCCGCGCCGGCCGTTTCAACATCGATTTTCGAATTCTGTACCGATGCCTGATCACCGAGGCGCAGGGTACCGGAGTTAACTGAAATGAGTGAAGCCTGACGGTCTGCGGCGCCGCCCTTCAAAATCAGCTTCTCAATCGTGTACTTACCGGTGCCGGTCTGCGTGAACAGCGGCGTGCCGGGCGTGTTCGAAGTCACCTCAACGGTCGGCCCGGTATACGGAGTCGCACCCTGACCAAACTCATAGTCTGTGGTAGCAATAACAACATCCGTGTTCGTGCCGTTACCCGAAAGGTTAACCGGAGCTCCATCGTAGTCGATAATGTAGATAAAGCCCTTTTTACCGGAGAGCAGGTCAACCGCCTTCTGCACCGTCGCGTAAGGCTTCTGGTAGGTACCTTCACCCGTCGTATCATTACCGTGTGCGCTGGAAACGTAGTAGGAAGTCGCCTTAATCAGGAAGGCAGTTCTGCGGTGAACCGTCTCATACGGGTGCAGGTCAATCTGCCACGAGTATGCGACACCGGAGTCCTCTCCGTGAGTTTCCGTCGCAGTATTGCCTACGAATAAGTACTTCCAATACGGAGAATAATGTCCGACATAACGCGCATCCGGCGTAGTGAGACCAAGGGAGCTATCAGTCGTGATCAGGTCGAAGGTCTCCTTCGTGGTGCGGTTAACCATGTGGAAGCCAACCGGGGTCTTGTAACAAATTGCCTGGTCGTCTCCGTTGATCATGCTGTCCGCGCCGGTACCCATCCAAAAACGTCCGGTCGTGTTGGTTGTGTTGTGGAGGTAGTAGTCGACGATGATGCTTCTGCCGTCCGGACCCGGAGAGACCAGCATGCGGTACTCGATTCCGAGATTCGTATCTGTAACAACATCACCGTTGTTGGCCGGCGAAGGCTTTAAAGCCTGATAGCCCGACAAGCCGAAATAACTGGTTTCCGACGGCGCCGAAGCCGTGGGGCTATCCGCTTTGACAATCCAGGTTGCGTATCCTCTGTGCGCCCATGTAGTTTGAATGCTGCCGGCCGTATAGGTGTGCTGACCAGTATTCAAACCGTGGATGTCAAAACGCTTTGTTGATCTGCTATCACCCTCCGAGGATGCACCTATCGTAGGTCCGATCCACTCGAAAGCGGTAGCTTCTGTCGCACCACTGTTACTTCCACCCGGTTGCAACTCCGTCGCATATGCATTCTTCACGCTCAGGCTGCTCATTGCAAGGCCAAAGACCATGAGAAATGCGAGGAGCTGAGCGAGTGCTCTCCGAAGAATACCGCGGAGAGAATTCTTGCTGTTGCTCATTTAATATGTCACGCTCCCTTCTTTAGTTGGGGTCTGCCACAAAGACAGCCAAATCTTCCGGAACGTCGTTCTTCGTGACGGTCGTGGAAGGTCCTGCGATCAGACCGCGCACAAAGTGGTTCCGCTCGGTTCTGTCATAGTGATAGAAGCCCGGTCCCGCGCTGCCGTTGTTTCTCCAACGCGGCGCTTCCTCATCTCCGGTGAAGCCGAGGAACTGACCGTTGTAAACAAGGATGTAACCCTCGCCCGTGTTCAGCACGCGTCTGCCGTTCACGATTCTGCCGCTTCTGTCGACCACGTAGAAACGGTACTGCGGCGCGCCGAGCGTTCCGACGTTCTGCACGACAATGCCGTAGCCTGCCTCTTCCGGTGCATCCAGGCGAAGGCCGTTGATGTAGAACTTGTTGTCTCTCTTCTGAAGGATGTTGCGGTTGCCGTAAGCCTTGCCGCTCGGCGCGAACGCGAAGGTTCTCGGGCCGTCCGCCAGCTCAACCGTAATCTCCTTGCCGCTCTGCATGGAACCGTCGTTGATCTCATCCGGGGAGAAGAGGTAGAGGTCTGCCTTCTCAATGCCGTAGAGGTCGCCGTTGATGAAGTCCGCAGCGGTCCAAGCATCGACATCGTACTGTGCGACAAACTCGCTCTTGCCCTTGAAGAGGACAAAACCGGTCTTCATTCTGCCGATACCGTCGAACGCGTACTCCTTCTGGCCCACACGCAGAATCTTGTTGCGGTATGCTCTGCCCTTCGAGTCGCTTCTCCACCAAGAGGCCTCGAGGTCAATGTTCTGATCCTCGTCCAGGTTTGCGGACGGGTACATCCAGAACCACTTGTTCTTCATGAGAACGCCGCCGTCGTAGCCGCTGTAGTAGCGGACACGCTCGTCGCTGGTCGGGTTGGAACGCACCGCATTCGAGATGCTTGCGACCTTGTCCCACCACTCGATCATGACACCCTTCTCATCGAAGCCGTAGGTTGCGCCGTTGATGTCGCGCTGGAAGGGCTGCTCGCCCGCGCGGCTTCTGTACTTCTTGGAGTCGGCGCCGAAGTAGAACCACATCTTCTCGTAGTCCCCATAGTCTCTGCCGGTGACTTCGCTCGTCAGGTGAGAGCCCCAGTCATAGTAGAGCCAACGGTTCGTGTAGAGCGCGCCGTCCTCGTCCGCATAGTAGCGAGCGTTCACGAAGGGATCTTCGTCCTCGATGACATTGCCCTCTTCGTCAATCCAGCCGGTCAGCATGACACCGTTCTCATCGAACGCATAGGTCTTGCCGTCGACCTGCTTGCGGAAGCCCTTGCCCTTCGCGCGGAGACCCTTGCCGTCCTCGCCGAAGTAGTGCCAGCCGCCCTCGCCGTAAGCGCCGTCCGGATCGCTCTCGCTGTCAATGAAGACCCAGGCATTCTTCACCATACGGCCATCCTGGTCGACGTAATAATCGTCGCCGCCGAAGTTGAAGATGCGGTTCTTCAGGATGAACCCGGAATCGCCGAGGTAGAACCAATCTTCCTTCGATTTCTTGAAGGCATTGACTACCGGCTGATCCTCCCGGTTCAGATACTGCCACTCGTCTCCGACTTTGGTCCAGCCTTCGATGGCGTAGGCTGTGACGGTCGGAAAGAGGCAAGCAGCAGCTGCCGCCAGCAGAAACGCTCTGGCTGCTTTGACATGCTTTGTGTGTTTCATGTCCCTCCCCTTTCTCTCTGCAGTGCAAGGTAAGTCTCTCGACTTTCCCGCAAAAGGGCGCTATACCCCTTCTGCATATTAATATTTTCTTAACCAATCTATCACTTCTATGCAGCTTTGTCTATAGCTGTTCCGACGCACAGTATAAAATTTCTTATTTTCGTGATTTTTTCCAAAGCAATACACACTATTTTCAGTTCTTTATGTATATATCCTCTGCTTTTATTGTTTATCAGGACGTTTTTCCCGCACAAGCTTCACATGAACCGACACTTGACTGAAAAACTTGTCAAAAAAACGTCGAGTGTTGCTTTTCGCACAATTTCCGGTCTCTGTTTCAAGGTTCTCGCTTCTCGTTTTTTCGAAGCTCACAAAAATTAAGAAAAATCCTCAGAAACGGCGCCGCTCCCTACCTTCTTCGCGAAGCGCAGTTTTTTCCTATTAAAATCGTTAAATATTAAACAAGCTGAAAGCGACGAGGCCGAGCCCCTTCCCCTTCACCTTGCAGTTCTTTGCATCTCAGGACGCCCTGCAACGTTCGTATTTGACCGTATCAGACAAGGCATTTCCTCTCTTTTCGGCTTTTCTTTTTGAGACGCATGGCTTAGAATGAAAAGAAATGCTGAGAAAGGAGTTTTGGGAATGGCTAAATTATTTGGCAAGCTTGCGCGCCTCGCGCTGGTCGCAGGCGCAGCGGCGGCGGCAGTCTCCTACTACCGTCAGTACACCGAGTTCCACCGCGACCTGGATGAGGAGTTTCACGACTATGAGGAGGGCGAGGAAGGTGCGCACACAGCGCATACCGAGACCCCGAACCGGAACTACGTGTCCTTAAACGCAAACCGCGGCGAATTTACGGCGGCGGCACAGAATACGTTCGAGGCGGCCAAGGGGATGGTAACGAGCGCTGCCGGAATGTTAAAGGATGTCGGCAACATTCTTGCGGACAATCTCCAGGCGGCAAGCGCCGAGAAGAACGCGCACGAGTCCGGCTGCGCTTGCCACTGCGCTGCCGAAGAGGCAGTGGAAAGCGCGGCGGAAAAGGCGGAAGAGCTCGCGGAGGATGCCTCCGAGAATCTTCTCGCAAAGAGCTATGCGGCGGCCGGCAGCGAGGCAAAGCCCGCAACCGAGATCACCGAAGAGCTGTAATTCGATCGGTCGTACAAATGAAAGAGCAGAGGGAGAAGAACTTACTTCTCCCTCTGCTCTTTTTGATTGCGCCTTCTCACGTATTTCGCACTTTCCGCTTTATACTCCTTCCAGATTAAAGTCCGGGAGGAAGCGGCTGCCACGGCTATCCGCCTCTTGAATATACCCGTTTTGAAAGCCGAGGCGAAGGAAGTAATCCTCCGCTCTTGCCCGCTCTCTCGCGGTCAACGAGCGATTCAGTTCCGCGTAGCGCGTCTCTCGGAACGGGGTGTATTGGAACATGAGGCTCACATACTGCTCTGTTCCGTACTCCTCTGCGATTTCTTCCAGCACCGCAAAGCTGTTCTTTAGGTGCAGGGGCAGGACAAGATGGCGTATCATCACGCCGCTAACTGCCTTTCCCGCCGCGTTCAGCTTCAAATTCCCGCTCTGCCGGTACATTTCTCGTATGGCCGCCCTTGCGACTTCCGGATAATCCGGCGCGCCCGAGAAGCGCGCCGCAATCTCCCCGTCCGCATACTTGTAGTCCGGCAGCCAGACATCGACCAGACCTTCGAGCGCGCGCAGAACTTCGACCCGCTCATAGCCGGAGGTATTGTAAAGGACAGGTATCTGCGGGCGGTACAGCTCCAGGGCCTTTATAATCTCCGTGACCCAAGGGGTCGGCGTCACAAGGTTAATGTTATTTGCCCCCTTTGCCTCGAGTTCCCGGAAAATCTCCGCAAGCCGCGCTGCCGTTAACTCCCTTCCGTAGCGCTCCCGACTTATTTTATGGTTCTGACAAAAGACACAGTGCAGGTTGCAGCCCGCAAAAAAGACCGTCCCCGAGCCCTCCGCGCCGCTGATACAGGGTTCTTCCCCGAAGTGGAGCGCCGCCCTTGCGGCAAGAAGCCGGGCGCTGCATCCGCAGGCACCCGGCTTCTCTTCCCGATTGACGCGACAGAGTCTCGGACAGAGCTCACAGGAGCGCAAGTCCAAATCTATCATAAACTACACTTCTTTCCTTCTTCCCTCTCAGAGCTTAAAGCTGCTCTTCAGCGAGACAATGCGGTTAAAGACCAAGTTCTCCGGCGTGGAATCCTTGGAATCCACACAGAAGAAGCCGTTCCGCACAAACTGGTAGCTGTCATAGGCCTTCGCGCCCTCAAAGTTCGGCTCCAGTTTACAATCCTTTAAGATAATGCGGGAGTTCGGGTTTAAGTTCAGGTTGCCGTTCTCATCGAGCTTGCCCTTCTCCTCATCGACCAGATTCTCATAGAGCCGGCACTCGGCATTGACCGCGGTAGAGGCATTGACCCAGTGGATGGTGCCCTTTACCTTTCTGCCCTCAAAGCCCGAGCCGCTCTTGGTCTCCGGATCGTAGGTGCAGTGCACGGCAATCACCTTGCCGTTCTCGTCCTTATCGACACCCACGCACTTCACGAAGTAAGCGCCCATGAGACGCACCTCGTTGCCCGGGAACAGGCGGAAGTACTTCTTCGGCGGCTCCTCGCGGAAGTCATCCTCCTCAATCCAGAGCTCTCTGCCGAACGGAATCACGCGGCTGCCGAGTTCCGGATTCTCGAGGTTATTCGGCATCTCAAGCTCCTCGATCTGTCCTTCCGGATAGTTGTCGATGATCAGCTTGAGCGGCTTTAAGACCGCCATCATACGAGCGCGGGACAGCTTCAAATCCTCGCGGATGCAGTACTCGAGCATCGCGGAGTCAACCGAAGAATTTGCCTTCGAAACACCGACCAACTCGACAAAGCGCTTGATGGATTCCGGCGTATAGCCTCTCCGGCGGAGCGCCGCAATCGAGACCAGACGCGGATCGTCCCAGCCGTCCACAATGCCGTCTTCGACCAGCTTTTTGATGTAGCGCTTGCCGGTCACGACATTCGTGAGATAGAGCTTTGCAAACTCAATCTGGCGCGGCGGCTCCTCGAACTCGCACTCGTTCACGACCCAGTCGTAGAGCGGGCGGTGGTCCTCAAACTCGAGGGTGCAAATCGAGTGGGTAATCTTCTCGACCGCGTCCTCAATGGGATGCGCGAAGTCGTACATCGGGTAGATGCACCACTTGTCGCCGGTATTCTGGTGGGAGAGGTGCGCAATGCGGTAGATGACCGGATCCCGCATGTTGATGTTCGGGGAAGCCATGTCAATCTTTGCGCGAAGTACCTTCTCGCCGTCCGCATACTTGCCCTCTCGCATCTCCTCGAAGAGCTTTAAATTCTCCTCGACCGAGCGATTGCGGTAGGGACTCTCCTTGCCGGGCGTATTGAAGTCGCCGCGGTACTCGCGAATCTGCTCCGCCGTCAAGTCGCAGACAAAGGCCTTGCCCTTCTTAATCAGCTTGACCGCACACTCGTACATGGTCTCAAAGTAGTTCGAGGCAAAGAAAACACGGTTATCGAACTTTGCGCCGAGCCACTCCACATCCGCGCGTATGGACTCGACAAACTCCCACTTTTCCTTGGTCGGGTTCGTGTCGTCGTAGCGGAGGTTAAAGAGACCGCCGTACTCTTCCGCGAGGCCGTAGTTCAAAAGAATGGACTTTGCGTGACCGATGTGCAGGTAGCCGTTCGGCTCCGGTGGGAAACGCGTCTGGACATGCGAATATCTTCCCGAGGCCAAATCCTTATCAATCTCATTTTCGATGAAATTCTTTTCGCGGCGCTCCGTTCCCGCGTTTTCCCGAACTTCCGCGGCCTCCGCCGCTCTCTTCTCCTCACTCATGGGGCGTATCTCCTCTCTTATTTTGTGACGTTAATCGCGCTGAGCCGATAGCCCGCGTCCGTCTTGGTGAAAATCAAATTGGGCTTTCCGCCGTCCACAGAGACGACCAGATTGCCGCCCGCCTCCCGTAAGTTCAGGAGATCGCAGTGCAGGACGGAGTTCGTGAATTCTTCGGTAAAAATCTGCTCCGCCGTGTACTTCCGCATCAATTCGTCTTTGCTGTCAATTTCGTTGCCGGACTCGATGCCAAGATACAGCGGGTACTGCGCAAGCTCCGCAAGCGCCTGCACATTCTTATCCCGCACGGCAAAGAGTGCCTGCCCAACGGTATACAGAGCATCCCTGTCACCGAGCGCCGTCGCCTGATCCGCGGCAGCGCTTAAGCTAAAGTTCTGCCCGTCCATCTTGCCGAGGAGCTTTACCCCCTCGCCCGCGGTGAAACCGTTCGCGAGCTTCGAGAGGTCCGGCTTCTCTGCCGCATCCTCGCCGGTCTCGACATAAACAAGGCCCAGATCCTTATTCTGCAGGGTAAAGCCGTTCATCGATGCATCGAGCACCACACCTTCCAGTGTGTCCTTAGCCGCCTCCGCTTGCTTGCTTGTCTCGGCAAGCGTCGTGCCGCTCTCGACACTGCTCGGCGTCGCACTGTCCTTAGCCCCGGCGCTCTCCTTCTTTCCGCAGCCCACACTGAGCAGGGAGATAGAAAGCAGAGCGAGCGCCATGATTCTCTTGCTTCTCATATTCACCTCGTTAGAATTTCCGGAAGCGCTCGTAGCGCTGGTTAGCGAGTTCGTCGCGGCTCATTGCGCTGTACTTGCCGATAAACTCGAGGAGTTCCGGCTCCAGTTCCCGCGCTACCGTTTGAATGTTCTCAAAGGTCACCGGTTCCGGCTCGGGAATAATCTTCTCAATGACACCGAGCTCCAGGAGATCGCGCGAGGTAAGGCGCATGTTCTCCGCTGCAAGTTCCGCCTGCTTCGCATCGCGGTACAGAATCGCCGCGAAGCCCTCCGGCGAGAGAATGGAATAGACCGCGTTCTCCATCATCCAGACCTCGTTTGCGGTCGCAACGCCGAGCGCACCGCCGCTCGAGCCCTCGCCGATGACAATCGCGAGGATTGGGGTCCTCAGTGCCGCCATCTTCTGCAGATTTTCGGCAATCGCCTGTCCCTGGCCTCTCTCCTCCGCGCCGACACCGCAGTAAGCACCGGGCGTGTCGACAAAGCAGATGACCGGGCGCTTAAAGTGCTCTGCCTGCTTCATGAGGCGAAGCGCCTTCCGATAACCTTCGGGATTCGGCATGGCAAAGTTTCTTCTCTTATTCTCGAGGAAGTCCCTGCCCTTCTGGATGCCGATCACCGTGACCGGAATGCCGTGGAAGGAGGCGATACCGCCGATCACGGCTTCATCGTCCCCAAAACAGCGGTCGCCGTGCAATTCCATGAAATCCGGGAAGAGCGCGTCGATATAATCCTTTGCGTGCGCTCTGTCCTTCGCGCGGGACAGCTTGACCGTCTCCCAGGCGCTGCGGAAAGCGCCCTCGGAGAAACGGCTCTCGCGCTCCTCCTCTTTCTCTGCCTTCTGTCCGAACGCGAGACGCTGTAAATTCTGCAGCGCGTTCGCCGCCGCATCCAAGATGCCCGGTGCCTTTTTCGGCGCAACTTCCTCGCGAGTAAATTCGTCTACACGCTCCGCCTCTTCAAAGACAGGAGCCGTCTCGGAAGCGAGCTCCGCCGCGCCTTTCACATGAAGTCGCAAAATGTGCGCGAGCACCGCTCTCTGGTCTCTGCGCGGCACAATGGCATCCGTGAAACCGTGCTTTAAGAGGAACTCCGCGCGCTGAAAGCCCTCCGGAAGCTTACCGCCTATGGTCTGCTGAATGACGCGCTGACCGGTAAAGCCGATCAGAGCGCCCGGCTCCGCGAGGATAATATCGCCGAGCATCGCAAAGCTTGCGGTCACGCCGCCCATGGTCGGATCGGTCAAAACGGAGATAAAGAGCTGGCCGCTCTCCTGCAGTCTGCCGAGCGCCTCCGAAGTCTTAACCATCTGCATGAGGGAGATGATGCCCTCCTGCATTCTCGCGCCGCCGGAGCAGGCGTAGAGAATGACCGGGAGCTTTTCTTCGGCCGCACGCTCTGCCATGCGCGCAATTTTTTCGCCCAGGTTGTGTCCCATGGAACTCATCAAAAAGCGCGCGTCACAGACACCGATGGCGGTCGGAATGCCGTCGATCGTAATCTTACCCGTCACGACCGCCTCATTGAGACCGGTACTCTCCTTGACTTCCCAGAGTTTCTGCTCGTACTCCGGAAAGTCGAGCGGATTCACGACCGGAAGTTCCTGGTTCCACTCCTCAAAGCTTCCCGGATCCGCAAGCAGTTTAATTCTGCGCTTTGCGTGAATGCGAACATAGGCGCCGCAACTCGGGCAGGCAAAATCGTTTGCCCGCACGTCCTGCACGCTGTGTACGGCACCGCACTTCTTGCACTTTCGCATTACGACTTCCGGTTCTGCTTCTGCTGTGTTTCGCTTGAAAAAATCGATGCGCATTTTCCCTGTCACTTTCCGAGGATAAAGGTGAGCTCTGCCTCTACCGCCTTTTCATCCTCTACATATGCTGTCGCCTTGCCCTTGCCGACAGGTCCCTTCACCTTCTCAATCTCGCAAACCAGTCTCAGCCGGTCTCCCGGCACCACCTTGCGACGAAACCGTGCATGATCTACGGCCCCGAAATACGCGGTTCTGCCGGCATTTCCCTCCTGCGAGAGAATCGCGACGGCGCCGGTCTGTGCGAGCGCCTCGATGATCAAAACACCGGGCATTACGGGTTCTTCGGGGAAATGTCCCCGGAAATAGGATTCGTCAAAACTCACCGCCTTATAGCCTTCGGCGCGCACGCCGGGCTCCAGTTCGGTGATGCAGTCTACCAGAAGAAACGGGTGGCGGTGCGGCAAAATCTTCTCAATTTCTTTGATTCCGAGTTTTACCTGCATCTCACGCCTCGTACTTTCTCATCAGAATGGTCGCATTGTGACCGCCGAAACCGAGCGAGTTGCTGACGGCAGCACGCACCGGAAGCGCTCTGCCCGCGCCCTTCACATAGTCGAGATTGCACTCCGGATCGTCCTTTTCGAGGCCCGCCGTCATGTGGATATAGCCCTCTTCGATGGTCTTTGCGAGAACCACAGCCTCGACACCGCCGGCCGCACCGAGCAGGTGACCGATCATGGACTTCGTGGAGCTGACCGCGAGCTTATCCGCCGCCGCGCCGAAGGCGCTGCGAATTGCCTTGGTCTCGGAGAGGTCGTTTAAGTGGGTCGAGGTGCCGTGCGCGTTCACATAGTCAATGTCCTCGGGATTCAGTCCCGCGTCGCGGAGCGCAAAACGCATGGCAGCCGCCGCGCCGGAACCATCCTCCAAGGGCGAGGTAATGTGGTTTGCATCACAGGTCGCACCGTAACCGGACATCTCGGCATAAATCTTTGCGCCGCGCTTCTTCGCGTGCTCCAGTTCCTCGAGCACCAGAATGCCCGCGCCCTCGCCGATTACAAAGCCGTTCCGCTCAAGATCGAAGGGAATCGAAGCGCGCTTCGGGTCCTCGGTCGTATTGAGCGCCGTGAGCTGCATGAAGCCCGCAACCCCGATCGGGGTGATGCTCGCCTCCGCGCCGCCCGCCAGCATGATATCCGCGTCGCCGCAGACAATGGAGCGAAAGGCCTCACCGATGTTGTGCGTGCCGGATGCACAGGCCGTCACAATGTTGATGTTCTTGCCCTTTAAGCCGCAGTGAATCGCGACATTGCCCGCTGCCATATTGCTGATCATCATCGGGACAAACAGGGGGTTCACGAGGTTCGGTCCCTTCGTGGTCATGCGCTCGTACTCGCGCTCCACCGACTGCAGAGAGCCGATGCCGGAGCCGATGGCGCAACCCGCCATATAGGGATCTTCCTTGCTGAGGTCAAGGCCGCTGTCCGCAAGTGCCTCTTTTGCCGCCGCAACGGCAAACTGCGAAAAACGCTCCATGCGGCGCGCCGATTTGACGTCCATGAAATCGGCCGCCTTGAAGTCCTTGACTTCGGCAGCCAGTTTCACCTTGAACTTTTCCGTATCGAACTGGGTGATGCGGTCAATTCCCACCTGACCCGCTTTCAACGAGTTCCAAAATGCCTCTGTGCCGATGCCGACCGGCGTCACCGCGCCGAGTCCGGTCACTACCACTCTTCTTTTTTCCATGTATTGCGTTCTCCTGCAAAGCCGCGTTGCCTGGTTTCAAAGAACGGCGGAAGCTCTTAGATAGAGAGTCCGCCGTCTACGGACAGAACCTGTCCGGTGATATAGGAAGCCTCGTCCCCCGCGAGGAAGACGACCGCAGACGCAATATCGTCCGCGCTCCCCATGCGTCCCAGCGGGACACCCGAGAGAATGGCATCTTTTGACTTGTCACTGAGCACCGCCGTCATGTCGGTGTCAATAAATCCCGGTGCGACGGCATTTACGGTAATGCCTCTGCTACCGAGCTCACGCGCAGCCGTCTTGGTCATGCCGACCAGACCCGCCTTCGCTGCGGAATAATTCATCTGCCCCGCATTGCCGTGAAGGCCCGAGTATGAGGAGATGTTGATGATGCGACCGCTCTTTTGGCGCAGCATCTTCTTCGCCGCCTGCTGCATACAGTAATAAGCGCCGTATAAGTTGGTCTGCAAGACCTCGTCAAACTGCGCTTCCTTCATGCCGATCAGGAGAGCATCGCGGGTGATGCCCGCGTTGTTCACGAGTATGTCGAGTCTGTCCTCTCGCGCGAAGATTTCCTCAAACATATGCTGCACCGCCGCCGCATCCGCGACATTCGCCTGAATCAAAAACGCCTTGCCGCCCGCAGCCTCGATCTCTGCGCGCACTTCCTCGGCCTTTGCCTCGGAGCCGTTGTAGTTTAACGCCACCACAGCGCCGAGAGAGGCGAGGCGCACGGCAATGGCTCTGCCGATGCCGCGCGATGCGCCGGTGACCAGCGCTACCTTACCGCTCAAATTGCTCATATCTTAGCCAGATCCTCCATGGTCTCGATGTTTACGACCGTTGCCTCTCTGTCAATCTTCTTTACAAAGCCCGCAAGCGTCTTGCCGGGTCCCAGTTCATAGAAGGTATCCACGCCCGCCGATAGCATATTGCGTATGCTCTGCTCAAAGCGCACCGAGCTGTAGACCTGCTCGGTCAGAAGTCCTCTGACCTTCGCCGCATCTTCCACGATATCGCCCGTCACATTCGCATAGTAGGGAATGCGAAGCGGGTGAATTTCCGTCTCCGCGAGCACCTTGCCCAGTTCCTCGCCGGCTTCTCTCAGAAGACCGGAGTGGAAGGGACCGCTCACGTTCAGCATGAGCACGCGCTTAATGCCGCGCGCCTTCAGTGCCTCCGCCGCAGCCTCGACCGCCTCTTTCTTACCCGAAATGACAATCTGCCCCGGGCAGTTGTAGTTCGCAATCCAGACTTCGGGAATCTCGGAAAGCGTCTCTTCGATGAGACTTGCCTCCGCGCCGAGCACCGCCGCCATGGCGCCGACGCCCGCCGGAACCGCCGCTTCCATGAGTTCGCCGCGCCGCGCAACCACACGGATTGCATCCGTCACGGAGAGCGCGCCCGCCGCGTATAGCGCCTCGTATTCGCCGAGACTTAAGCCCGCCGCCGTATCCGGCAGGAGTCCCTGCTTCTCAACGACCTTCATGATGGCAATTCCCGTTGTCACCATGGCGGGTTGGGTGTACTGCGTCAAATTCAGCTTCTCGTTTTCCTCAAAACAGAGTGCCTTCATGTCGTAGCCGAGCAGTTCCGACGCCTCGTCGAAGACTGCGCGCGCATCGGCATCCGCTTCGTAAAAGCTCTGCCCCATGCCGACCTTCTGAGCGCCCTGTCCGGGAAACAAAAATGCCTTTTTAGACAAAGTCCGCCGCCTTTCTCGCAAGCGTCTGACACTCGCGCATCATATCCTCAATAATCTCACGGCAGGGTTTCACGTCCCGGATGAGACCCGCAATCTGACCTGCCATGACGGTGCCGTGAATGACATCGCCTTCCTGTACGGCCTTGCGGAGCGAGCCCAGGGTCAGGTACTCGAGCTCCTCAAAGCTCTTGCCCTCGGCCTCAAGGCGCGCGTACTCGCGCGTCATATCGTTCCGTAGGCTCCGCACCGGGTGTCCGTGCGTTCTGCCGGTCACGGCGCTGTCAATGTCCTTCGACTTCACGATGCGGTTCTTATATGCATCGCTTACCACAGCTTCGGTACTCGCGACAAAGCGCGTGCCGATTTGCACGGCTTCCGCGCCGAGCATAAATGCCGCCATCATACCTCTGCCGTCCGCAATACCGCCCGCGCCGATCACCGGAATGCTCACGGCATCGACCACCTGCGGCAGCAGACACATGGTCGTTGCCTCACCGATGTGACCGCCGGACTCTGTGCCCTCCGCGACCACAGCGTCGGCACCGAGGCGCTCCATCATGCGCGCCTGCGCGACCGAAGCGACCACCGGAATGACCTTGACACCGGCCTTCTTCCAGTCCTCCATGTACTTGGTCGGCATGCCCGCGCCGGTCGTAACAACCTTGACGCCCTCTTCGATGACCACCCGCGCAACATCGTCCGCGTGGGGAGACATCAGCATGACATTGACACCGACCTGCGCCGAAGTGAGGCGCTTTGCGTCACGGAGCATATCACGAATCACTTCTCCGGGTGCGCTCGCTCCGCCGATGAGGCCCAGGCCTCCGGCCTCACTCACCGCCGCCGCGAGATGCTGCTCGGCGACCCACGCCATCCCGCCCTGCAGGATGGGATAGCGTATGCCGAGGAGCTCCGTCACTCTTGTTTTCATTCTTCGACGCCCTTGTCCTTGAGGTACTTCATGACGTCGCCGACCGTAGCGAGCTTCTCAAGATCCTCGCTCGGAATCTCAACCTTGAACTCGTCCTCCATAGCCATGACCAGCTGGAACAGATCCAGGGAGTCTGCGCCGAGATCATCCTTGAAGGAAGTCTCCTCGGTGAGGGTGCTCTCATCTGCGCTGAGCTGCTCTGCAATCATCTGCTTAACCTTTTCAAACATGGTAATCTCCTTTTTTTGTGCGCAAGTTAATGAACACTTGCCGTTTCTTTGTCAATCTTGCTTCTTTCTTTTTTTAACCGATTCTCTGCGTTACGTCAATAGCGTATCACCGTTGCGCCCCAGGTGAGGCCGCCGCCGAAACCCGAGAGCACAAGGATATCGCCCCGTTTGAAGCGGCCCTCGCGGTTCAGTCGGTCAAAAAGGGTCGGGATGCTTCCCGCCGAGGTATTTGCCGTATCGGAGAGGTTCATCGGGAACTTGTCGAGCGGCTCGCCGAGGTACTTGGCGACCGCCTCGATGATGCGCGAATTTGCCTGGTGCAGGACATAGGCGCTCACATCCTTCTTGTCGACGCCTGCGTTTTGAAGCGCCTCTTCAATGCAGAGCGGAACGGTGCGTACCGCAAAGCGGAACACCTCCTGCCCGTTCATGGAGAGGAAATGGTCGTCCGGGTCCGTGCGACCGGTGAGGTTATGTCCCTTCACGCCGTCCGCGCCGAGCGCGGAACCGAGGATATCGCCCTTCGACTCATCCTCGGTCGTCTCGAGCACCACGGCGCCGACCGCATCTCCGAAGAGCACGCAGGTGGTTCTGTCCTGCCAGTCCAAGTAGCGGGTCACAAGGTCGCCGCCAATGACCAGCGCCTTCGTTGCGAGGCCTGTCTTTAAGAGGCCTTCCGCCGTCCGGAGGGAGTAGAGGAAGCCGGAGCAGGCCGCGTTGATATCGAAGGCGACCGCGTTCATCGCGCCGATCAGCGCCTGCACCTGGCAGGCCGCGCTCGGCGTCACATTGCCGTCCGTGCAGGTGCCGAACACAATCAGACCGATTTCCTCTGCGGAGACCCCCGCCATCTCGAGCGCTTTTTCCGCAGCAGCGGCCCCCAGCTTCTCTATGGTCTCGGTCTCATCCGCGACATGGCGTTGGTGTATACCGGTGCGTGCAAAAATCCACTCGTCACTCGTATCGATGACCTTTGCGAGGTCATCGTTCGTCACAACTTTCTTCGGCAGGGCGGAACCCGTGCCGGAAATCCACAATCTCATCGCAGCGCCTTACGCTTCCCGAAGCGACGGATGTGCGCTTCTGTATTCTTTTTCGCAGGCGGGGCAGCGTCCGCAAATCTTCAGGTAGTCAAGCTTCTCCTGCTGTTCGTATTCCGTTCCCTCAACCTCCGCCGGTGCAATGTGGCCGCAGCCGTACAGAATGGTGTGTTTTGCCATTGTGCTTCCTTCTTTCTATCAATTTGCCCTGTTTGCCCGTCTCTGCCTACTCCGTTATTTCGCGCTTCAGATTCTCGCGACACCCGTGCGTCTCGCCGCTTCGGCAACTGCCTTGGAAACAGCGTCCTTAACGCGCGGATCGAAAGCCTTCGGGATGATGTTGTCCTCGCTGACTTCATCGTCCGCAATCAGGTTTGCGATTGCGACCGCCGCCGCCATCTTCATCTCCTCGTTGATATCCTTTGCGCGGACATCGAAGGCACCGCGGAACAGTCCCGGGAACACCAGCACGTTGTTAATCTGGTTCGGGAAGTCCGATCTGCCGGTCGAGATGACTCTCGCGCCGCCCTTCTTTGCCTCATCCGGGAAAATCTCCGGGGTCGGGTTCGCGCAGGCAAAGATGATGGCATCCTTGTTCATGCTTCTCACCATCTCCTCCGTGACCATGTTCGGGCCTGAGAAGCCGAGGAAGATGTCCGCGCCGACCAGCGCATCCTTCAAGGTGCCGGTCTTACGATCGAGATTCGTGACCTCGAGCATCTCCTTCTGCGCCCAGTTGAGATCCTTCGAGTTCTCGTTCATGATGCCTTCGCGGTTGCAGAGCGTTAAGTTCTTAAAGCCATAGGAAAGCAGCAGCTTCGAGACTGCGATGCCCGCGCTGCCCGGTCCGTTCACGACCACCTTGACCTCTTCCTTGTCCTTGCCCACCACCTTCAGTGCATTGATGAGACCGGAGAGAACAACGATTGCCGTTCCGTGCTGATCGTCGTGGAAGATCGGAATATCGCACTTCTCCTTCAGCTTGCGCTCGATTTCAAAGCAGCGCGGCGCCGCAATGTCCTCGAGATTCACACCGCCGAAGGAACCGGAGAGCAGATAAATCGTGTTGACAATCTCATCCACGTCCTTGGACTTCACACAGAGCGGGAAGGCATCGACATCGCCGAACGCCTTGAAGAGCACGCACTTGCCCTCCATGACCGGCATACCTGCCTCCGGGCCGATGTCGCCGAGTCCGAGAACTGCGGTGCCGTCCGTCACAACCGCGCACAGATTCCAGCGGCGCGTGAGCTCGTAGGACTTGTTCACATCCTTCTGAATCTCAAGGCAAGGCTCGGCAACACCCGGGGTGTATGCGAGCGATAAATCCTCCGAGGTCTTAACCGGAATATCCGTTACAACCTTGATTTTACCCTTCCACTCGTAATGCTTCTTCAGTGATTCCTCTGCGTAGTTCATGCTATCCTCCTGTCTCTACAATGACGGGCAAAGACACAAACCCGTATGGAGAAATCATACACAAAATAACAAGTCTTTTCAAGAATAAGCAGGGGCGGGCGACACGCAGCCACGCCGTTCGGCAGCTTTCTCGGATTAAGCTTTTCTTAATTCAATTGAATACACTACTCCGCTTACGATTTTGCTGTCAACAATCGGAGGGCTGTGATAGAATCTCTCTGATTATTGAGTCCGGCAGGACACTGCCACGGAGGTATTCCATGAAATTTTATTCCTATGAGTTTTTGCTGCGACGCAATGTCGGCATGAACCGCGTGCAACTCATTATTGCGGCCATTTTGTTTCTGATTTTACTGGTAAACGGGCTACGCTATTTTAAAGACAAACAGAGTTCCCGCCACCGCGAACCCGCGCTGATTGCGCTCCTATTACTGATTGTCATGGCGCTCCTGCAAGTGAACCGCTACCGGGAGTTGCAGGCAAACGGCCAGAAGGTCACTCTGGCAATTCATTCGGTGGAACGCATTGCAAAGGAACTGAATGTGCCTGCGGAAGAGGTTTATCTCAATGCGACCGAGTTTTCCGGCAACCCGATTATCTTTGCCAAGGGTACGTACTATCGCGTCCTTAATGTAAATGACACGACCTGCAATCTGGAACCCATGGAACTGATCGGCACGGAACCGGAATTTATCCGAGAATAATTTCATTTCAGAGGAGTATACTATGCTGTCTATCTTTAACAATTTCTATTTCCTTGTTGCGGTCAAGCTGTTAATCGGCCTGCTCTCCCTCTCCCTTGTCATTAATATCAGCGGCAAGGGAAATCTTGCCCCCTCGAACGCAAGCGATCAGATTCAGAACTATGTACTCGGTGGTGTGATCGGCGGTACCATCTATAACAGCGCTATCACCATTTTGCAGTACATCTTGATTCTGCTCATCTGGTGCATCGTGATTTTAAGCCTCAAGTGGATTAAGACCAATAACCACACGGTCGGACAACTCCTCGACGGACAGCCCCTGGTCATTGTCAATCACGGAAAACTGAGCGTCAAGAACTGCCGCCGCGTGGGTCTCACCGCGCATGATCTCTCCTTTAAGCTTCGCGCAGCGGGATATTACTACGTGGAGGATTTGCAGCGCGTTGTCGTGGAACAGGACGGTCGGTTTCTCATGATTCCTTACGGCGAGGAGAACCCGAAGTATCCGCTGATTACCGACGGCCAGATTCAAAGTGACATTCTGGAGTTGATCGGCAAGGATGAAGCGTGGCTCACGGAGAGCCTCGCAAAACTCGGTCACAAAGACCTGAGCCGCCTCTTCCTTGTCGAATACCGCGAGGGTAAACTCCTGGTCACCGCAGCTTAAGCTTGTTTGCGGCTTCAAAATCTGCTATAATGATAGCCTATTCGGGGATGTACCGGTTTCGACAGGGACCGTGCAGCCGGTGAAGCTATCCGCATGCGGTGCGTTAAACGGCAAACTTAAATACAAACGCTAACGAAAATTTAGCATACGCAGCCTAAGGGCTTGCCGTCCGACCCAGAGCACTCACACTTTGGGACCCGGGCGTCGACTTTGTGAGAAACGACTTGCGTTAAGCTTTGCACGTAAGGGCGTAATATGAAGCTACCGAAACCGTGAGGGCGTCCGCTCCCGCGCGGCAGAGGGAATGTCAAAGAGCTGACTATGATAGTAGAAGAACGGGGAATCGGTTTTTGGACACGGGTTCGACTCCCGTCATCTCCATCACCAAAAAGAGTGCACATCTACGCCGGAAACGGTGCGGATGTGCACTTTCTCTTTGCTTTATGATAGCCAAAAAGGTACTGTGACAGTGCAAAAAGGTACTGTAGCAGAGTACTCATGCAACACGAAATAGAGGGCGTGATTGCGTCCCCTTTTCACTTGCAGATTTCGTACCATCTGCTGTTCCTCCACGCACGGTAAGCGACCCGTCCGAGCAACCCCGCGACTATAGCGATTACGATAATAACTTCAATGTTCATCTGTTTTTTAGAATGAAAGTGTGATATTCTTATTAAAGAGGAGGGGGCTTTCGCCCCCAGCTCTTACTTCCAGAGCTTGTCGATGATTAGTAGAATGAGCCCTGTGAGGAACCCGACAACTGCCTGCGCTGTCAAATCAGTCCAGTTGATCGGGCTCTTTTTATTTCCGTCCTTCAGTCTTTCCGCGCCTTATCAAGCGCAACGAGGCCCACCTGCGCCGCGGTATCGCTGCCCTAAATGCAGGGGAGGGCAAAGAGCACGAAGTGTTAGCGGATGAGGACAACGCCGCTACTCCGAATGAAGACCGCCCCCGGCGGTAAGGAGGATTTAAAATGGAACTGCTGCTTGTATCCTATCTTGCCGGAACAAAAACAATCACGGCGAACTATCTTTCCAAACTGTCTTCCAAGACAATTACGTTTATTCCCACAGCCGGAAATGTGGAGCCGTATACCGGTTTTATTGACGAGGGCATTGCGATGTTGGAGGAATTAGGCTATCAGCTGCATATGCTCGATATTGCCAAGGTCGAAGAACCCGTGCTGATACAGGAGCTGGAGCGCGCAGCCTGTGTCTGCATCTCCGGCGGCAATACCTTTTATCTCTTGCAGGAATTAAAAAAGAAGCATCTCACAGAGCTTCTTGCGCGCCGCATCCGGGAGGGCATGTTCTATATCGGCGAATCCGCAGGCGCAATCATCGCCTCACCCGATATTGAATACAATCAGATTATGGACGACAAAACCGTTGCGCCCGATCTTATGGATTACACGGCCCTCAATGTATTTGACCACTCCGTTCTCCCGCATATCGGGGAATACCCCTTCGAAACGAGCTCCCGCGAGACCCTGGAGCGCTACCGGAATTCGTTGAAATTGATTCCGCTCAACAATCACGAAGCCGTCCTGGTTAACGATCGGGGGTATACCATACTGCGCGAAACAAGCCCTGAAGGGAGCTCTCTATGACGCCGTTAGAACGCATGCAATCTATGCAGCCCTATCACAACAGCTACGAAGGCACACCTGCTCATTTACAGGACAAGGCAAAACAGCTTTGCTGAGAATACAATCAGACCTCGCCCCGGGCGTGTGAAAAGTCCCCTTCTTACCAACGGCATCCGGTAAAAAGGGGACTTTTTAAGCACGATTCTTTACAGATTGTGGCGAATCGTCTCAGGGCTATCCAGCGCTTCTTCCAGTATACGGCTTAGAACAGATGTGTAGCCTTTGCCGAGCATCTTTGCCTTTTTCAGCGCTTCCGGAGAAAGCCTGAGGGTGACAGTCTGTTTGCACCGCTCTTTCCGCTTCTGTTCCGCTACACGCCGAAAACACGACAGCTCTTCCGCAGTTAGCTCCCGACACGTTTCATCCGGCGTCAACGGACGCTCTTCCAGTGCTTTCAACATATCCTTCTGCTTTTCGGTCAGAGGTTTCTTTATGTCAATCTCTCTTTGAATCATGGTAGGCTCTCCTTTCTTCATTTGTCGCTTTTCTTGCCGATATCAACCGGATGACTTCGAGCCGTTCTGTGTATACAACCATAACAACCACGGCAGTTCCGCCTATTTCTCCTATCGTGATATAGCGGTCTTCATGTTCTGAATGTCGTTCGTCAAACCACTCCAAGCGGTTTACATCATTAAAGATGAGCGCGGCGGTACTGAAATCTAGCCCATGCTTCACAATGTTTCTCTTTTCTTTGCTTTCGTCCCATTCAAAAAGCATGGATTTCCTCCGTTTTCTATATTATGTCAAAATGTAACACATTTTGCAATACAAACTAATCATACAGCAAAATTCAGCCTGTCAAAACCACAGAACGAATCGGAGGGCCGTAATCGTGTCTCACACCTATCATACTCCCCTATCGTTTACCCTCAAATTCTAACCGCCGCAAATTACAAAAATAGGACAGCACAATTTATGTGCTGTCCTATTTGTTTACCGAAACACTTTGTATGCAATCCAGCCCCAAAGTAACAGGGCCAGCGGCACCAGTATGCGAAACTTCAGCTTCTGCGTCTTATGTCGAAAGAAATTCATGCCGAAAAGTGCGCCCGGCGCGCCGCCGAGGAAGGCGCTGAGTAAGAGCGTGCGCTCCGAAATGCGCCAGGCATGGCGGCGGGATTTTTCCTTGTCAAAGCCAAAGAGCAGAAAACTGATAAGGCTCACCGCCGCTGTCCAGATGAGAAATACGCTCTGTTCCGTGTTCAAGTGCATGCCGCTCCCCTCCTGTCCTCAGTCTTTTCTCCTAAACTTACCGACGCTTCGCCAACTGTTTCGCCAAGTGCTTTTCCGGGCCTTTTTCAGGGCCCTGCGTATGCTGCCCGGAATCAAACTTCCTCGTAAGTACCGGGTTCCCGCGCGAAGACATAGCTTGTCTCGGTGGAGAGCTCCTCCCGGAAGGCATAGCCGCTCCGCGAAAAGCCTTTCAGTTCCTCCTGACTCTCCGCGCCTATCTCCGCGAGATAGCGCACCATCTCCCCGCGCGCCATCTTCGCATAAACGCCCTTCTGCACGACCTTGCCATCTAAAAGTTCTCCGAACACACAGGTAACGAAACAATCCTCCGGCTGTAAATACGCCTCGATTGCCTTCGAATACTCCTTCGAGGCGAGGTTGATGATGACGCCGCTCTCATCCCGCACCGCGCGGTACAGCTTATCCCCCCAGAAGGCGTAGAGGTTCTTGTGACCTGCGACGGCTGCCTTTGCCTGCATTTCAAGGCGATAGGGTGTGACCGCGTCCATGGGGCGCAGCACGCCGTAAAAGCCCGACAAAATGCGGAGCTTCTCCTCCACATAGCGGAGCGCCGTTTCCTCAAAGACGGCCGGTGCCATGTACTGATACTGGATGCCCTCGTAGGCCAGGATGGCGGGCGTACCGCCTTCCCGCAGGTTCATGGCCGCAAAGCGCGCGGCGTTCTCCGCCGCGATTTTATCGTTGCAGCCCCAAAGCGCCTTCTGCTCCGCATACGAGAGACTCTGAATCCAAAGTTTCAGGCGCTCCGCCTCGTCAATGTACTGCGGCAGTCGCTCCGCGGCTAGGCTGTCCGTATTGACCCGCATCTTCTTTGCGGGAGAGATAATCAGCTTCACGCGAGCTCTCCGAGCATCTTCGCCGGGTTCTCCGCGGCCTTCACCTTATCGTCCGCCTTCACAATGATGCCCTCTTCGTCAATGAGGTAGGTCGTACGCACGACACCCATAGAGACCTTGCCGTAGAGCTTCTTTTCCTTCCAGACATCGTAGCGCTGAATGACCTCTTTTTCCGGATCCGCGAGGAGGGTAAAGGGCAGGCCGTACTTCTCCTCAAACTTTTTGTGAGAGGCCACGGAGTCCTTGCTGATGCCGAGCACCACCGCGCCCCGCTCACGGAACTGCGGGTAGAGCTCCGCAAAGCCGCAGGCCTGCTTGGTGCAACCCGGCGTCATATCCTTCGGGTAAAAATAAAGAATGACTTTCTGTCCCCGGTAGTCCGAGAGCTTTCGCAGCTCTCCGTTCTGATCCGGCAGGGTAAAATCGGGTGCCTTGGTTCCGACTGCTAACATGATGTTCTCCTTTCGCTTAGGATACTTTGATTCCGCATCATTATCCTAGCTATCGGTGCCCCTTGTCAATCTCCGCCAAAAAAGAGGCAGCCCTCGGGCTACCTCTTCCTTTTCCTTGCTTTCCTGTATCCCCTCCCGCCTTACGGGGTCACCGTCAAGACCTCCCGGAACAGGGGCGCGTCGATGGGGTGTTCACGGTCTATCACGCGGAGGGTAAACTCGATCTCTTTGACCTCGGTAATCTGGCTCTCTTCGAGTCTGCGCTTACTCCAGCGGAGTTCCGCAAAGCCGCTCTCTCCGGGCTTTAAGTCACCGGTCATAGAGGTATCCACCATGTAGTCGTTGATGGAAATTTTTTCCGCCTCATAGCGCAAATCCTTATCGCTCTTGTTCTCGATAAAGAGGGTCAGCACGTAGCGGCCTCTGTCATCGAAGGCACCGCCGAGCTGCGTCACGCGGAAGTTTTCGTTCTCCGTGAGAACCTTTTCATCTTTACCGACTTTCCGCTCGAACTTCACGCCGCTGTTCTCCCCGTAGGGGTAGATGCGAAAGCTCTCCTGTTCCTTCGGATGAGCTGCGGAGTAGCCTCGCTCGCCGACGGAAAAACCGAGTTCAAGCTCTCCGAAATCCCGCATGTCATAGTATTCGGAGTAAGGCAGATCTATGGTCTCTTTGGATTTCTTGCCGGCCGCAACATCGCAGCCGATGAAGGAGTCGAGGCGTATGCCGTCGCCGCTCAGCGAGTCCAGAGAGAAATTAAACTCCTTGTCTTTACTCTTATTCTCAAAGGTCAGCTGAATCGAATAGTAGCCGTCCTCATCGACCTCTATGCCGTCCACTTGAATCGCGTAATCTTCTTTGTCCACCGCGGTATAGGGCTCAACTTTCGGAACTCTCTTCGCTTCGCTCTCCGTTTTCGAGCCGCCCCCCTGTCCGCCCTGCTTGTTGCCGCAAGCCGCCATGGAAAGTGCCAAGATGCATGCCAGTGCAAGTACCGTGCGTTTCTTCATCTGTCTGTCTCCTCCGTTTTGCAAGGCTTCCTCGCTTCTTCGAAAAGCATAGCATGCCGCAAAATACTTTACAATATCCGCTCCTTAATTCTGTGTTTTCCGAGCACTTTGCCCAAACCATGGTCTTTATTTCAAACGAAAAAGGCAGCCCCATCGGACTGCCTTTTTTCGTTCGGCTATTATCTGCCTAGTCACGGCGTGACGGTATAGTTCTTATCTAAGAGCGGTCCGCCCGCAAGATTGTCGACATCCTGCGCCCGCAGATTGAACTGCAGCTCCTTAATCTCCGCCTCCGGCATCGTGAGATCCTGATACGTGATAAAGCCGAACAGTGACTGCCCCGGTCCCACCTCAAAGTACTGCGTTGTGCTACGCGTCTGTCCGTTCACGCTCCCCTTTTCGCTGTTGATATAGAGCCGCTTGTTTGTCTTATTCCGGAGATAGAAAAACACATTCTCGTTACCGAATTGATCCTGCTTACACTCTGTCACACCCGCTTCAAAAATCTCATTGTCATCGAGCTGCTTGTAGCTATCATTCGGCGTAAAGACATACTTCACATCCCGGTTCTCGCCGTAGGGGTAAATGTGGAACACATCGGTCTCCCCCTTCTGATTCTGCGCATTGCTATCCCGAATCGCAAAGCGGAAGGTCAAATCGCCGAAACTCTTAAGGCTATACGTGCTGTTCTTTTGGAACATCAGATTGACCTGCTTTTCCTGTCCGGGCTCTACGGTCTCGCTGATTCCGCTCGTTCTGAGCACAATGCCGTCGCCCTCCAGGTTCATTAACACAAAGACATAGCTCTTGTCCTCACTCTTATTTTGCAGCGTGAGCTGCAGGTATTCCTGGTCCTCGCCTAGATTTCCGTAGTTGACGATTTTTACGCCGTAGTCTTCCCTGTCCACGGCCTGAAACGGAGTGATGCGGAATTCGGCTTTCACCTGCTTCTCGGTTCCGGCCCCGCTCTCTGCGGTTTCTGTCATCTCGGTTGTCTCTGCGCTCTCTTTGGCCGCTTTCTTGCCGCCGCAAGCCGTCAGGGAAAGTGCCAAAATACATGCCAGTGCAAGTGCCGTGCGTCTCTTCATCCCTCTGTCTCCTCCGTTTTGCGATGCCTGTCGCTTTACCGAAAAAGCATAGCACGCGGGGGCTGACTTTACAATATCGCCCCCCGCAACACTCTTTACCTCCGCCTATTCCAAAGTCTTTGACCGTTCCCGGATAAAAAAGGCAGCCCCTTAGGACTGCCTTACGGTTTACGGTTCCACGGTATAGGTTTTTTCAAGCGCCGGGTGCTCGGACAGCACGAAGGTATTTCCCTCGTCCACAAAGAGGTTGAAGCTCAGATTCTGAATCTCCTCGACCTTCGTGTCCTCAACGTAGGAATGATCCCAGAAAATCGGGATAAATGCGGACTGTCCCGCCCCCACAACATGGAAGTTATTCATTTCAATCGGGGTGTCATTGACTGCGCCGCCCTGAATATACAGGGTAATCAGCTTACCGGAGCGGTTCTCGAGATAGAGGTTCAGGACGTAATTGCCGTACTTGTCCTTCGTGACACCGGTGTTTGTCGCCTTGAAGTACGCGTTCTCATCGAGGAGCTTATCGCCCTCCTTCTCCTTCCAAGTGTAGTGAACCTTGCTGTTTTCTCCGTTCGGGTAGATGTGGAACACCTCATCCTTTTCCGGCGTATAGACCGAGAGCTTCGAATCCTGAACCAGGAAGCGGAACTCGAGGTCGCCGAAATCCTGAAGTTTATAGTCCGGGTTCGTCCGGATCGGGAGTTGCACCGCAACCGCCTGCCCCGGCTCCGCCACCTTGTTGATAGAACTGTAGAGGCGTATGCCGTCTCCGGTGAAGGAATCCAAAAGGAAGCGATACGATACTGTCTCGCTTTTATTCTGCAGCGTGAAGGCAATAAACCCATTGTCGTTTGCGTCCGTCATATACCCGTCGACACGGATACCGTAATCCTGCTTATCGACCGCCTGAAAGGGCTGAATGGTAAAGGGCTTTCCTGCCTCGCCGCTCGTCTCGCTCGCCGCTACGGTCTCGCTCGCCGCTACGGTCTCGCTCTTCGTCTCCGTTTTTTTGCCGCCGCCGCAGGCAACGAGCGGAAGCGCAAGGCTCAGCGCAAGGGTCCATGTCACAAATTTTTTCATATCTTCCTCCTGTCGTAACGCTTTCTTCTCGTGTTCTCTGTCTCAGTCTTTTCCGAAGACCTGCTCCTTTAATCTTCTTCCGGTCGGCGTTGTCGCAAGGCCGCCGCCCGCGGTCTCCTTGAGCCCCTCGTGCATCTGATCTCCCACTTCCTTCATCGCGAGTATGCACTCGTCCGCCGGAATCTTTAGGCCGATGTCGGCGAGCGCCATATCGGCGCAGGCGTAGGCCAGAATCACGCCTGCCGCGTTCCGCTTGATGCAGGGAATTTCAACCAGACCCGCGACCGGGTCACAGACCAAGCCGAGCTCGTTTACAATGACCATGCCGAGGGCATCCGCGCACTGCGTGGGCGTACCGCCCATGAGTTCCACCAGCGCAGCCGCCGCCATGCCGGCCGCAGAGCCGCACTCCGCCTGACATCCGCCCTGGGCGCCGGCAATGCAGGCATTGGTCGCAATGACCATGCCGAAGGCACCCGCCGTGAAGATGGACATGACGACATCGCGCTTTGAAAAATTTCTGTCCTCGTACATCGGCACCAGACAGCCCGGCAGAATGCCGCAGCTGCCCGCGGTCGGCGTCGCGACAATGCGCCCCATGGCTGCGTTACAGTTGCTCACCGCAAGCGCGCGCGCCATGGCCTTGGTCATGAGGCTGCCCGTTAAGCCGCCCTTCGTCTCGGCATACTGCTTCATGCGGTAGCCCTCTTCGCCGGTTAAGCCCGAGCGGGATATGCGTCCCGGCTGCTGTCCCCAGTCCGCCGCCTCAATCATCACGTCAAAGTCTTTTTCGAGCTCACGGTACAGATCTTCCTCGCTGATGCCGAGCTGCAGAGCCTGATCCTTCAAACAGAGCTCGCTGATCTTGATTCCCGCTTTCTCTGCCGCTTCTACGATTTCCTGAATTGAATTGTATTGAATCATAGCGCCCCCCGTCAGCCCAGCGCCCGGATTAAGACCGTGCGCTCCACATTTTTGATTTTGTTCAGATCTTCAATCATGCCTTCCGGCGGTGCCTGATCCAGTTCCAGCATCATCATGGCTTCGCCGCCCTTCTCCTTGCGACTCAGGCGGAAGTTTCCGATGTTCAGATCCGCATACTTCTCGTACATGAGCTGGGTCACCGCCGCAATGACACCCGGGCGGTCATGATGCAATATGAGCAGGGTGTTGTTGTCGCCGGTGAAGTTCACCTCCATGCCGTCGATGTTGGTAATCTGGATGTTGCCGCCGCCTATGCTCGCGCCTTCCACCATGCCTTTTTTGCCGTTGTCGCACTCATAGTAAATGCGCGCCGTGTTCGGGTGTGCACCCGAAATATCCTCGGGTACAAATTCATAGGAAAGCCCTCTCTCCGCCGCGATGCGCATGGAATCGCGGAGTTCCTCCGACCAGCTGTAGTAGCCGAGGATGCCGGCCAGAATCGCGTTGTCCGTGCCGTGTCCCCGGTAGGTGCGCGCAAAGGAACCGGAGAGCTGAATGCGTGCGCGAATGATGCGCGCATCCCCGGCGAGTTTATTTGCGACCCGCCCGATACGGCAGGCGCCCGCCGTGTGAGAACTGGAAGGACCTATCATCACGGGACCGATAATATTAAAAATATTCATGTGTTTACTCCCCGCGGCTTCTGTTCTTTGTTCATTCTGCCGCCGCTTCCAGTGTACCACAGAGCGTCTTATTTTTCCGCATAAGAAAAAAGCGGCTCCGGTTTCCCGGAGCCGCTCATCAATCAAATTAAACTCAAGCCTTCTTGACAGAGACAATCGTGCCGTCGAACGGATCGACCTCGGAAAGGGTGCCCGTGTAAGTAACGGTGACCTTGTCGCCTGCCTTGACATCGGAAAGTCCTTCCGGAGCCTTGCCCTGCTCAAAGCTGAACATGTAGGAAGTGCCCTTCTCATCGGTAACGGTGAAGGAGAAGTCCTTGACCTCGTCAAGCGTGCCGACCAGGGTGCCTTCCTTTGCATCCATAGCCTTCTCGTCCTTCTTGGACTCCTCAGCCTTGGTCTCGCCCTTCTTGGTCTCCTCAGCCTTGGTCTCGTCCTTCTTGGACTCGTCTGCCTTGCTCTCGACCGAAGACTCCTGCTTTGCGGTGGTCTCCTCAGCCTTCTTATCACCGCAAGCGGTGAATGCCAGTGCTGCCGCAGCAGCCGTTGCCAACACAAGTGCGCGAACCATATTCTTTCTCATCATTTTATCCTCCTTAAGTTATGCCTGCGGAAAATTCCGCCTGCAATGAAGACAAGTATAGCCACTTAAGACGAGAAAACAAGCGTTTTTTGTGATTCTTAAAAATGTTTATGCTTTTTTTAGCTTTTTGCCGAAGCTTGTATACAGGAATTTTACGACTGTCTACACACTTTGCCGCGCTCAGTAGCGCACGCTGCCTTTGAACTCTCGTTCCACTTCGCGTCTCGCATCGTTCTTTGCGATGGTCGCGCGCTTATCGTACTTTTTCTTACCCTGGGCCAGACCGATCTCGACTTTCACCAGTCTGCCCTTCAGGTACACTTCAAGCGGCACGAGCGTGAGTCCCTTCTCCTTGATGGTTCCGATCAGACGGCGTATCTCCCCCTTGTGCATGAGGAGCTTTCGCACGCGGAGCGGATCCTTGTTGAAGATATTTCCCTTCTCATAGGGGTTAATGTGCATGCCGTAGATGAACACTTCCCCGTTTTTGATATCGACCCAGCTCTCCTTGATTGAGCACTGGCCGAGGCGCAGGGATTTGACCTCTGTGCCGAAAAGCTCAATGCCGGTCTCAAAACTCTCCAGAATAAAATAGTCGAAGCGGGCTTTCTTATTGTTCGCGATGAGTTTCTTGCTCTCTTTTCCCATGCCTCTCCTCTCTGTTTCCTTAATCCTCGTCCGCCGAGGGCAGGGGCGGCTCCGGCAGGAAGTCCACGGTGCGTATGAGGCGGTCTGCCCCGGTCACACGAACGCGGAGCGGCTCGCCGAGGCGGTAGCGCTTTTTCGTAAACTCGCCCACAAGTTCCGCCTTCTCCTCATTGTACTGATAGTGATCGTCCCGGAGTTCGGACACCCGTATCATGCCGTCCACGGTGTTCTTCAATTCCACGTAGATGCCGTAGCGCGTTACCCCGCTGATGATACCCTCGTAAATCTCGTTGATGTGGCCTTCCATGTACTCACACTTCTTGTACTTGACCGCATCGCGCTCACATTCCTGCGCTCTCCGCTCGGTCTGACTTGCACGGTCCGAAACACCGGACAGGATTGCGCGGTAGTGCTCCTTCCGCTTTTCGCTGAGACCGCGGCGCAAATCCTCCTTGATGATGCGGTGAATCTGGAGATCCGGATAGCGCCGTATCGGGGAGGTAAAGTGCGTGTAATAGCGGGAAGCAAGGCCGAAATGACCGATACAGTCCACCGAATAGCTGGCCTGAGTCATGGTGCGCAGCGCCATGCGGCTCACAAGATCCTCTGCCTCGGTGCCCTCGACGCGGAGCAGGAGTTTCTGAATTTCCCGCGGGGTCACCTCGCCGTTCTTTAACTTTAAGTTCAAGCCGAAGTTCATGACAAAGGTCTTTAAGAGCTGTAACTTCTCCGGGGTGGGCGCCTCGTGAACGCGGTACACAAACGGAAGGTGCTTGAGACAGTAGGTTTTCGCAACGGTCTCATTTGCCGCGAGCATGAAGTCCTCAATGAGGCGGGTTGCCTCGTTGCGCTCGTAGGCACGAATCTCAATCGGCTTTCCGGAAGGACTTAAAATCACCTTGCTCTCCGGGAAATCGAAGTCGATATAGCCTCTCTCGCTGCGCAGGGCGCGAAGCTGTCTTGCCAGCACGTCCATGCGCTCCAGCATGGGCACAAACTCGGCATAGTGTTCACAGAGCTCGGGCTCATGGTTCGTGATGATCTGGTTGACCGTCGTGTAGGTGAGGCGGCAATCGGAGCGAATCACGGACTCGCAGATTTCGCTGTGCACAAGCTCTCCCTCTGCCGTAAACTCCATGAGGCAGGAAAGCGCAAAGCGATCCTCGCCCTCATTCAGCGAGCAGATGCCGTTCGAGAGTTCCACCGGCAGCATGGGAATCACGCGGTCCGGGAGGTATACGCTCGTGCCGCGGTTTAAGGCCTCGCGGTCCAGGGGGCCGCCCTCTTTCACATATTCGCTGACATCCGCGATGTGGACGCCGAGCTGTACGTTTCCGTTCTCCAGTTCGGTGAGGGAGATCGCATCGTCCAAGTCTTTTGAGTCCTCGCCGTCTATGGTCACGGTACAGAGTGCTCTCAAATCGCGCCGTCCCGGAACTTCGCCGCTGAGTTCCTCCGTGCCCTGCCGCTCCGCGCGCACCGCTTCCGCGAGACATTCCTCCGAGAAGGTATCCGGAATTTCAAAGCTTCGCACAATCGAGGTGAGATCCACACCGACTGCACTCGCCTTGCCGAGGCGTTCCAATACACGCCCCTCTAAATCTTCGCCTCTCTCCTTCGGGTAGGCCGTAATCTCCACCAGCACCTTTTCGCCGGTCTGCGCGCCGAGGGAAGCCCCCGCGGGTATGACGACATCCGCCGCAAAGCGGGTATTGTCCGGCAATACCACGCCGCTTCTGTTCTCTCTCCGGTAATAACCCACCAGACGGCTCACGCCGCGCGCCACAATTTCCAAGACGCGCCCCTCGCGGCGCTCCAGCTGCTGGCCGCGCGGAATCAGTATGCGTACCGTATCTCCCTGCAGCGCCCCTCTCGTCTTATCGCGGGGAATAAAGACATCGTTCTCCTCGCCCGGGATGCGCACAAAGCCGAAGCCCTTCGCATTTGCCGCGAAAACGCCCTCTTTTTCCTGACTCTCGGACTTACCGTATTTGCCGTTTTTCGAGACGCGGATACGCCCCTCCCGAACAAGCGCATCGAGCGCGCTCTCCAAGTCCTTCCGCTTGGATTTCGGCACATCCAAAAAGACCGCAATGTCCTGCAGGCGCATGGGCTGGTACATGGGATCTTCCATCAGCTTGAGCAATACCTGCTCTCTCTTCTTTAACAATTCATCTTGGGTCATACGCCCGATTCTCTCCTCTTTCTCCGGCTTTCACAGGCCGAATACCGTGAAAAAAAGCCCCCGCGCTTACTGCGGGAGCCTCTCTCTGTTTATTTTATCAAGTTCAGTGCAAATGCAAGGATGAGGAACAGCACCGCCGCAGCTGCCGTGAGCTTTTCCAGTGTTCCCTCCACCGAGCGTCCGCGAATCTTGCCCCAGTAAGAATCCGCGATACCGCCGATTGCACCGAGTCCCTGATCTTTTCCCTCCTGCATCAAAACGACACCGGAGAGAAACACGCAGACAATAACAAAGAAAATCGATAAAACTCTGTTCAGTATAATCATCCCGTTCCTCCAGCTTGTGCCGCATTTCGCCTGATTGCGGGCACATTTTCCGATATAATACCACAAATGATGCGGCGGGACAAGGATTTCTCAAGAAGTATACACTCAAATAAAAATAGGAATTATTATTGACATTTGAGCGAGCCGTGATAAACTATAGCCAAGATGAATTTCATTCATCTAATCTTTATAAGTTCATTCTAATTCACATTCACCGTTTTTACAAGGAGGAAAACCACATGTCTCTTATCGGCAAGGAAATCGGCGATTTCAGCGCACAGGCATTCCAGAACAACAGCTTTAAGACCGTGAACCGCGAGGATCTCCGCGGCAAGTGGAGTGTCTTCTTCTTCTACCCGGCGGACTTCACCTTTGTCTGCCCGACCGAGCTCGAGGACCTCGAGAACAACTACGCAGCGTTTCAGAAGGCAGGCTGCGAGATCTACTCGGTCTCCTGCGACACCCACTTCGTTCACAAGGCTTGGCACGACCACTCCGAGAAGATTTCTAAGATCACCTATCCCATGCTCGCAGACCCGACCCAGGCGCTGGCACGCGACTTTGAGGTCCTGATTCCGGAGGCGGGTCTCGCGGAGCGCGGCACCTTCATTGTGGACCCGGATCTCAAGATTGTCGCTTACGAAGTCAACGCGGGCAATGTGGGCCGCAACGCAGAGGAACTGCTCCGCAAAGTGCAGGCTTGCCAGTTTGTCCGCGAGCACGGCGATGAGGTTTGCCCGGCAAAGTGGACCCCCGGCGCAGAGACCCTGAAGCCGAGCCTGGATCTCGTCGGTGCCCTGTAATTCAAAGAGAAAGGAATATCCATGACGTCAGCAGAGAGAGCATCTTTCTATGACGCGATCGTTATCGGCGGCGGCCCTGCGGGGCTGACCGCCGGTCTCTATCTTGCGAGAGCCTGCTATCGCGTCCTAGTCATCGAAAAAGAAAAGTTCGGCGGCCAGATTACGATTACCGCCGAAGTCGTAAACTACCCGGGTGCGGAGCCCATGAGCGGAGAGGCCTTGACCGAGCGCATGCGCCTGCAGGCGGAACAATTCGGCGCGGAGTTCTTACTCGCCGAAGTTCTCTCCCTCCGCGAAGAGGAGGGCTTTTACCGCATCTCAACCGCCAAGGGCGATTTTCTGACCCACGGTGTGATACTCGCAACCGGCGCTCACCCCCGCATGATAGGCTTCCCCGGCGAAGCGGAGTATAAGGGCCACGGCGTTGCCTACTGCGCGACCTGCGACGGCGAATTCTTCACCGGGCGCGAGGTCTTTGTGGTGGGAGGCGGCTTTGCCGCAGCCGAGGAGGCTGTGTTCCTCACAAAGTATGCGTCCCATGTGACCATACTGATACGCGAGCCCGATTTTACCTGCGCCGCAAAGGTTGCGGAACCCGCGAAACAGCATGAAAAAATCACGGTGAAGTATGACACCGAGGTCGAAGAAGTCTCGGGCGACAGCCTGCTGCGCCGCATTCGCTACCGAAACTCGAAGACCGGGGAAGTGACAGAATTCAGTCCGGCGGACGGCGGCAGCTTCGGCGTCTTTGTCTTTGCGGGCTACGCGCCTTCCGCGGGCCTCCTCTCGGGACTTGCGGAGCTTGACGAGCACGGCTATGTGCTCACCGACCGGAACCAAAAGACAAGCCGAGACGGCATCTATGCCGCGGGCGATGTTTGCCAAAAGAATCTCCGCCAGGTTGTGACCGCGACCGGAGACGGAGCGACGGCGGCGACCGAGCTTGAAAAGTATATCTCGGTACGGCAGAGAGAAACCGGTGTCAAGGCGGAAATTCAGACCAAGCGCGCCGCGGTTCACACAGCGCAGGACAGCTCACCGGCGGCCGCTGCGGTACAGAGCGGCGATACCCCCTTTGACAGCGCAATGATACAGCAGCTGAACACGGTCTTTTCGCGGCTCACCGAGGGACTTACGCTAAAGCTCTACACCGACGAGGGCGCGGTCTCCTCTGAACTCAGGCACTATTTGGAGGCGCTCACCGCCCTCAGCGATAAGCTGACCCTCTCAGAAGAGAGCGCGCCGGATCCGCTCGTAAACGGCGAGCCGGAACTCCCCTATGTGCGCGTGTTCCGCGCAGACGGAAGCTACGCGGGAATCTGCTTCCACGGCGTGCCGGGAGGCCACGAGTTCACCTCCTTTGTGCTCGGGCTCTACAACGCGGGAAGCCCCGGACAGGCGGTCTCCGATGAGCTGAGAAGCCGCATTGACGCCCTGCAAAAGGATATTTCCCTCAAGATTTTTGTGAGCCTTTCCTGCACCATGTGCCCGGAGCTTGTGACGAGCGCACAGCGCATTGCAACCCTGAACCCGCGCGTTAAGACCGAGGTCTACGACTTAAACCGCTTCCCGGCCCTCCGCGATCGCTATGAGGTCATGAGCGTTCCCTGCTTCCTCATAAACGATGCGCCGCCGCAATTCGGCAAGAAAGATATCGCCCAGCTTCTCGACCTGCTCGGCGCATAAAACAGTCGGAGCCCCCGCAACGCCGGCGAAATCAAGCGTTACGGACACAAGAAAACAGCGTCCCGGTACGAACCGGAACGCTGTTTTTATTTGCTCTGTAATCGAAAAACTCAGAGTTCTACCCGAACCTTTTTCAAGTGCCAGATATCTCTCACGTACTCCTCGATGGTGCGGTCGGAGCTGAAGGGGCCTGCCGCCGCGGTGTTCCTAAGGCACATCTTTGCCCAGTTCTCTTCGTCCGCGTACGCCTTGTCCACGCGCTCGTGTGCCTCGGCATAGGCGCGGAAGTCCTTCAAAATGAAGTAGACATCCGGACGGTCTCCGTTCGAGCCGGTGAGCAGGGAGTTATAAATGTCGCGGAAGCGCTCCGGATCATCCGGCGAGTAGTAGCCGTTGATGAGCTGCATGAGCACGCGGCGAATCTCCTGATCGGCATTGAAGATATCCATGGGGTTGTAACCGCCGTTTTTCTCGAGCTGAATGACCTCCTCCGCGGACATGCCGAAAATGAAGGCATTTTCCTCGCCGACTTCGTGCACGATCTCGATGTTTGCGCCGTCCATGGTACCGAGTGTCGGTGCGCCGTTCAGCATGAACTTCATGTTCGAGGTGCCGGACGCCTCCTTACTGGCGGTCGAAATCTGCTCGGAGACATCCGCCGCCGCAAAGATGAGCTCCGCGCTCGAGACGCAGTAGTCCTCGATGAAGACCACCTTGATCTTGCCGTTGATCGAAGCGTCGTTGTTAATCACATCCGCCACGGCATTGATCAGCTTAATCGTGAGCTTTGCACGGTGATAGCCCGCAGCCGCCTTTGCACCGAAAATAAAGGTGTGCGGATAGAACGGCATGTTCGGATTATCCTTAATCTTGTTGTAGAGATACATGACATGGAGGATGTTCATGAGCTGGCGCTTGTACTCGTGCAGGCGCTTTACCTGAACATCGAAGATGGAACGCGGGTCCACGACAATGCCGTTGTGCTCCAGAATGTACTTCGCAAGGCGAAGCTTGTTCTTGTACTTGATGTTCATGTACTCCTGGCGGCTCTTCTCATCTTCCACATAGACACCGAGCTTCTTCACTTCGGAGAGGTCCGTGATCCACTTGTCTCCGATGCGCTCCGTGATCCAGTCGGCAAGCAGCGGGTTCGCGTGGAGCAGGAAGCGGCGCTGCGTGATGCCGTTGGTCTTATTGTTGAACTTCTCGGGCGTGAGCTCGTAGAAGTCGCGGAGTGTCTGCTCCTTCAGAATCTCGGTGTGAATCTTTGCGACACCGTTAATCGAGAAGGATGCCGCGCAGGCCATGAATGCCATGCGCACCTGGCCGTCGTGAATGATGGCCATGCGGTCTTTTCTCGCCTGATCGCCCGGGAACTTGTGCTCGATGGCGAGCAGGAAGCGACGGTTAATCTCCTCGACAATCTGATAGATACGCGGCAACAGGCGGGAGAAGAGCTCAATGGGCCACTTCTCGAGTGCCTCGGTCATGATGGTGTGGTTCGTGTACGCGCAGGCCTTGCTCGTAATCTCCCACGCCTCTTCCCAGCCGAGTCCCTGTTCGTCCATCAGAATGCGCATGAGCTCCGGCACCGCGACCGTGGGGTGGGTGTCGTTCATCTGGAACACGCAGTAGTCCGGGAGCTTCTTGATGTCATCGTGGGTCTGCAGGAACTTCTTCACCGCGGTCTGCAGCGAAGCGGAGATGAAGAAGTACTGCTGCTTTAAGCGGAGCTCCTTGCCCGAGTAGTGGTTGTCGTTCGGGTAGAGGACCTCGGAGATGGTTCTCGCGAGGTTCTGCTCTTCCACGGCTCTCTGATAGTCACCGCGGTCAAAGGAATCCAGGCGGAAGCGCGTAATTGCCTCCGCGTCCCAGATGCGAAGCGTATTTACAATGTGATTGCCGTAGCCCACGACCGGGAGGTCGTAGGGAATCGCGCGGACCGACTGGTAATTCTCCTGGTAGAAGCGCGGCTCGCCGTTCTCCATGCGGGTCGCGACATAGCCACCGAACTTGACCTCGCAGGCATGTTCGTCGCGCTTAATCTCAAAGGGATAGCCGTCCTTTAACCACTCGTCCGGAATCTCCTTCTGGTAGCCGTTCTCGATCTTCTGGCGGAACATGCCGTAGTGGTAGCGGATGCCGCAGCCGTAAGCCGGGTAATTGAGGGTCGAGAGCGAGTCGAGGAAGCAGGCCGCCAGACGGCCGAGACCGCCGTTTCCGAGCGCCGGATCTCTCTCCTCGTCCTCAATCTCCGTAAGGTCAAAGCCGAGTTCCTCGACCGCCTCGCGAATCACATCTTCTTCCTTGAGTGCGAGCATGGTGTTGCCGAGTGCTCTGCCGACCAGGAATTCCATCGAGAGATAGTAGACGCGCTTTGCATCCGCCTTGTCATAAGCCTTCTGCGTCGCAAGCCAGTTGTCGATCACATCGTCCTTGACCGCATAGGCAACCGCCTGATAAACCATCTGCAAAGTTGCTTCGCTGACATCCTTGCGGTAGAGCGTTTTTAAGTTGTTGATGATCTCCTTTTTCAGAGTATCTTTATCCAAACGTTTGATAACTCCTGCCAACTTTGTATCCTCCGTATCTCACTGCTGTACGACGCGTTTCACGGAAAGTGTAACCATTTCTCCGTTCAAATTCCACTCTTTCACGAAATCTCCGCTATTTTCAGCCGATTCACTATGAATTGCATCCGCAAGCAGGGTGTTCTTCAACAATTCTCCGTACGTTTCCGCGAGTGACGCAATCTTTTCGTTGCCGGAGATGCCGAGTGCAATGTGATCCGTGACCTCAAAGCCCGCATCCTTGCGCATGGTCTGCACCTTGGAGATGAGTTCGCGCACAAAGCCCTCTTCGATGAGCGCTTCGGTAAGCGCAATGTCGAGCACCACGGTGATACCGTTATCCTGCGCGGAGACGTAGCGCTCCGACTGGGTGCTCTCGATTAAGAGATCCTCTCTTCCAAGCTTTACTTCGGTGCCGTCCGGGAGGGCAAAGCCGAGCGCGCCGTTCTCGTTGAGTTCCGCCATGGCCTTTTGACCGTCCAGCGCCTTTAAGTGCTCCTTGATGGCACCGAGCTGCTTACCGTACTTCGGGCCGACGGTCTTTAACTGCGGCTTGAAGATATAGTTCACAAAGCGCTCCGCATCGTCCGTGAACTCGATTTCCTTTACGTTCAGCTCATCGCGGATAATCTCCTGATAGAAGCTGCCGAGCGCCTCCGACGCCTTCACATAGAGCTTCGAGAGCGGCTGACGGTTCTTTCTGCCGGAAGCCTCACGCGCAGAGCGGCCGAGCACGACAATCTTGAGAACCTCGTCCATGCTCTTCTCGAGTTCCGCGTCGATGTGCGCCTCGTCCGCAACCGGATAATCAGAGAGATGCACGGACTCTGTTGCGGATGCATCGACCGTGCGCACCAGGTTTTGGTAAATCTGCTCGCTCATGAACGGAATCATGGGAGCCGCCGCCTTTGCAAGTGTGACCAGCGCCGTGTAGAGCGTCATATAGGCATTGATCTTGTCCTGCTCCATGCCCTTTGCCCAGAAGCGGTTCCGGCAGCGGCGCACGTACCAGTTCGACATGTCTTCGACAAATTCCTGGAACACGGCAGCCGTCTCCGGGATTCTGTAGTTCGAGAGGTTCTTATCCGCGTCGCGGACCATGCTGTTCATCTTCGAGAGCAGCCACTTGTCCATGACCGAGAGCTTCTCGTAGTCGAGCGTATACTTGGTCGGATCGAAGTGATCGATGTCCGCGTAGAGCACGTAGAACGCGTAGGTATTCCAGAGCGTTCCAAGGAACTTTCTCTGCCCCTCGCGCACAGCCTCCTCCGAGAATTTCTTCGGGAGCCACGGTGCCGCAGCGGTGTAGAAATACCAGCGAATCGCATCCGCGCCGAAGGTTTCGAGCGCCTCCATCGGATCGACCGCATTGCCCTTCGACTTGGACATCTTGTTGCCGTTCTCATCGAGCACGAGGCCAAGGACAACGACATTCTTAAACGCAGGCTTGTTGAAGAGGAGGGTCGACTCCGCATGCAGGGAGTAGAACCAGCCTCGGGTCTGATCGACCGCCTCGGAGATGAAGGAAGCCGGGAGCTGCTGCTCTAAGAGTTCCTTGTTCTCAAAGGGATAGTGGAGCTCCGCGTAGGGGCAAGCGCCGGAGTCAAACCAGACATCGACGACCTCCGGAACGCGCTTCATCTTGCCATGGCAGTGCGGGCAGGGGATTTCAAAGCGGTCCACATACGGGCGGTGCAGCTCGACGGTCTTTGCGCTCTCATCGCCGGAGAGTTCCGCCAGTTCTTCTCGGGAACCGACCGCAAGCTTTTCGCCGCAGTCCGGGCACTCCCAGACATTGAGGGGCGTACCCCAGTAGCGGTTTCTCGAGACCGCCCAGTCCTGAATGTTCTCGATCCAGTTGCCGAAGCGTCCCTCACCGATGGACTGCGGCACCCAGTTGATCTCTTCGTTGTTCCGCACGAGGTCGTCGCGCACCGCGGTCATCTTGATGAACCAGGACTCGCGCGCATAGTAAATGAGCGGCGTTCCGCAGCGCCAGCAGTGCGGGTAGTCGTGCTCCACCTTCGGGGAGGCAAAGAGCAGGCCTCTCTCCTCGAGGTCCTTCAGCACTTCCGGATCCGCCGCGACGGCACCCTCTTCGATTTCCTTCTCCGTCGGCTTGCAGCGCATGCCCGCAAACTTTCCGGTCTCCGGCTTCATCTGACCCTTGTCATCGACCATCTGGACAAAGGGCGCATCGTAGCCGCGACCCACGCGCGCATCGTCTTCACCGAAGGCCGGGGCGATGTGGACAATACCGGTACCGTCCGTCATCGTGACGTACTCGTCCGCGTAGACAAAGAAAGCCTCCTTGTGCTGACGCGCCGCCGCTTCCGCCGCACAGCTGTAGAGCGGCTCATAGGGCTTATGCTCCAGCTCCTTGCCGGTGTAGCGCTCTAAGATTTCATAGCCCTCGCCGAGCACCTTCTCAAGCAGTGCCTCCGCGAGATAGTAGGTGTTGCCGTCCGCTGCCTTGACCTTCACATAGCTCTCGTGCGGGTTCACGCAGAGACCGATGTTCGAGGGCAGGGTCCAGGGCGTCGTGGTCCAGGCGAGGAAGTAGGCATCTTCACCCTTGACCTGAAAGCGCACAATTGCGGTTCTGTCCTTAATCGACTTATAGCCCTGCGCCACCTCGTGCGAGGAGAGCGGGGTTCCGCAGTGCGGGCAGTAGGGGACCACCTTAAAGCCCTTGTAAAGAAGGCCCTTTTTCCAGATTTCCTTTAAGGCCCACCACTCCGACTCGATGTAGTTGTCGTCACAGGTGATGTAGGGGTGCTCCATATCCGCCCAGAAGCCCACCTTGCCGGAGAACTGCTCCCAGACTTCCTTATAGCGCCACACGGACTCGCGACACTTTTTGATAAAGGGCTCCACGCCGTAAGCCTCGATTTCTTCCTTGCCCTCGATGCCGATTTCCTTCTCGACCTCGAGCTCGACCGGAAGGCCGTGTGTATCCCAGCCCGCCTTTCTCGGGACATACTCTCCCTTCATGGTGCGGAAGCGCGGAATCATATCCTTAATGACGCGGGTCTCGACATGACCGATGTGCGGTCTGCCGTTTGCGGTCGGCGGTCCGTCGTAGAACATATAGGTCTCGCAGCCCTCGCGCTGCTCGACGGACTTCTCAAAAATGCGGTTCTCTGCCCAGAACTTCTCGATCTCGCCCTCGCGCGCCACAAAGTTCATATCCGTGGGGACTTTTCTGTACACTTTTTTCTCCTCCTGTCTCAAAAAAGAAAGCGCCCGCCCCTCTCAGGACGAACGCTCTCTGCTTTCGCTGTACCACCTGTATTTTGCTTTTCCCCGTGACGTGGGGATTACGGCGGAACGTACCCGGAGGCAGCCCTCCGCTCCGAACCGCGGCTCGAAAGTGATTTTCAACGCAAGTACTTGGCATCGGGCTTCCACCGTCCCCGACTCTCTATGGCTGTTTCAAACGCCTACTCTCTTTGTCAACGCCTTTGTATGAATTTTTCACTAGTATAATCAGCCTGATTTTCTATGTCAAGGAAGAAACAGCTTTTAGCGGAGTCTCGGCAGGGTGACCTCGTCCACGTAATTCGTGAAGAAGGTCTTGCGCACATCCTCTCTCGCCTTGCTTCTGCCGAGCGCCCACATGAGCTTTGTGACCGTGGCCTCCTGGGTCATGTCAAAGACCGGAATGCCGCCGCTCTCCTGTACACGGAGACCGGTCTCGTAGACATCGAGATTGCTACCTTCGTAGCGGCACTGGCTGCCCACCAGGATGCTCATGCCCTTGCTGCTCGCCCGGTCAATCTCCTCCAGAATGTTATTGTGAAGGAAGGGCACGCCGCCCAGGCCGAAGGCCTCGACAAAAACGCCCTCGCAGCCCTTGTCGTAGAGGTAGCGGAAGATATCCGCGTGCATGCCCGGGAAAATTTTTAAGACCGCGATGTTCTCCGAGTACTCCGGCGAGAGCTGGAAGGAAGCGCGGCGAAGCGGCTCCTTTAAGACCTGCATGCCGAAGGCATTGAACTCACCGATCAAAGGATAATTGACCGACTCAAAGGCATTGAAGGAAACGGTTCTCACCTTCGAGGTTCGGCAGCCCAGAATGAGTTTCTGGTGAAAAACCGTGTAGACACCGCGAAGCATGCCGCTTAAGCCCGCCGTAATCGCACAGCGGAGGTTATCGATGGCGTCCGTTAAGGGCGCGCGGAGCGGAAGCTGGCTTCCCGTCAGAATGACCGGGATCTCAATGTTCTGGAGCATGAAGGAAAGCATCGAGGAGGTATAGGACATGCTGTCCGTGCCGTGGATAATGACCACGCCGTCGCAGTCCTCTCTGGCCGCCGCGACCAGGTTCGCGATGGCCACCCAGTCCTCCGGCGTGATATTTGCCGAGTCGAGGGACGCATAGTCCTTTAACTCAAAGGTATGCCCTTCTCCGATCGGACCTATGGTCCGCATGATTTCCTCGAGGTCTATGCCCGGCGCGAGCCCTTTTTCGCTCGGCACCGATGAAAAGGTGCCTCCCGTATTAATCAGCAGCATTTTTTTGCTCATAGCAGCCTCCGTTTTTTGTCATAATGGTTAATTTTAACAAAAGCGTCTTAAAAACTCAATCCGCTGTCCCCGCATTTGCCGTCTTCCGTGGAAAAGACCTGCGGTTTGTGCTATCATGCTCTCAAGCCTGAAACAAAAGTCTCTAGTAATCTCAGGGCTTACGAAAGGAGCGATTGCGATGATGAAACTCGTATTGGTACGGCACGGCGAAAGCGAATGGAACAAGCAGAACCTTTTCACCGGCTGGATGGACGTGGATCTCTCGGAGAAGGGCCACGAGGAGGCAAAAGCTGCGGGTCAGCTCTTAAAGGCCGAGGGCTATGATTTCGACATCTGCTTTACTTCCTACTTAAAGCGCGCAATCCACACGCTGAACCACATTCTGGATGAGATGGACCGCGACTGGCTCGAGGTCGTAAAGAGCTGGAAGTTAAACGAGCGCCACTACGGTGCGCTCCAGGGTCTCAACAAGTCCGAGACCGCGGAAAAGTACGGTGAGGAACAGGTCAAGATTTGGCGTCGCTCCTTCTCGATTAAGCCGCCGGTACTGGATCCTTCCGACCCGAGAAGCGCAAAGAAAAACCCGGCTTACCGCGATGTGGACCCGGCGCTGCTCCCCGACTGCGAGAGCTTGGAGACCACGATTGAGAGAGCCGTCCCCTACTTCAACGAAGTGATTCGCCCCGAGATGGAGGCCGGCAAGCGCGTCATCATTGCGGCGCACGGCAACTCTCTCCGCGCACTGGTCAAGTACTTTGACAACATTTCCGAGGAGGATATCATCGGAGTCAACATTCCGACCGGCACGCCGCTCGTCTATGAGTTCGACGATTCCTTCAAGCCCATCCGCCACTACTATCTCGGCGACCAGGAAGCACTTAAGAAAAAAATGGAGGCAGTCGCGAACCAGGGCAAGAAACAGGCATAACGCGGCGAACAGAGAAAAATGCGAAATCTGACCCTACTGACAGACCTGTACGAACTCACGATGATGCAGGGCTATTTTGAAAATGAGGATGTCAATCAGACGGTCATCTTCGACATGTTTTACCGCAACAATCCGGAGGGCAACGGCTACGCGATTTGCGCCGGTCTGGAGCAGCTGATCGACTATGTCAAAAACCTGCACTTCACGGAAGACGAGATTGACTATCTGAAGAGTCTCGGCATCTTTAAGCCCGCCTTCCTCGCGTATCTCAGGGACTTCCGCTTTACCGGTGATATCTACGCGATTCCGGAGGGCACGGTCATTTTCCCGCGCGAACCCCTGGTCAAGGTGATTGCGCCGATTATGCAGGCACAGCTCATTGAAACCGCGCTTCTGAACATCATCAACCACCAGAGCCTCATTGCGACCAAGACCGCGCGCATTGTGCGCGCCGCACAGGGCGACGGCGTGATGGAATTCGGTTGCCGCCGGGCACAGGGACCGGACGCCGCGATTTACGGCGCGCGCGCCGCGATTATCGCGGGTTGCGTTGGCACTTCCAATGTGCTCTGCGGACAAATGTTCCATGTTCCCGTGAGCGGCACCCACGCGCACTCCTGGATTATGAGCTTCCCGGATGAGCTGAGTGCCTTCCGCGCCTATGCGAAGCTCTACCCGGATGCCTGCATCCTCTTAATCGACACCTACGACACGCTGGACAGCGGTTTGCCGCATGCCATTCAGGTCTTCAAGGAACTGCGCGAACAGGGCATACATCCGAAGCGCTACGGCATACGCATGGACTCGGGCGACTTAGCCTACCTCTCGAAAAAGGTCAAGGCAGCGCTCGATGCCGAGGGTTTTACCGATGCGATTATCTCCGCTTCCAATGACCTCGACGAGGGCTTAATCGGCTCTCTGAAGGCGCAGGGCGCAACCATCAATTCCTGGGGTGTCGGCACCAACCTGATTACCTCCAAAGATTGCCCGGCCTTCGGCGGTGTCTATAAGCTCGCGGCCATCTGGAATGAGCCGGAACAGCGCTTCGAGCCGAAGATCAAGATTTCCGAAAATGCCGAGAAAATCACGAACCCCGGCGATAAAAAGATTTATCGCATCTATGATGCACAGGGCATGATAGTCGCAGATCTCATTGCGCTCGCGGACGAGGAATTCTCTTCGAAGGATCCGCTTCTCCTCTTCGACCCGATTGAGACCTGGAAAAAGACCCTCTTGCCCGGCGGTTCCTATACAATGCGGGAGCTCCTGGTTCCCGTATTCCGAAAGGGTGACTGCGTCTACGAGTCTCCGTCGGTCAAAGAGATTCAGAACATTTGCCGCCGGGAGCTGAACACCCTTTGGGAGGAATCGAAGCGCTTTGAGTACCCGCATCAGACGTATGTGGACCTCTCACGCAAACTCTGGAATCTCAAAAACAACTTACTGGAGCGGTATCAGACAGGAGCAACGGAACAAGCATGATTCAGGATATACTGCCGCATCGCTACGATGTGAGCTATCACCCGGAGAGAACGCCCGAGCGGCGTTCTTTCCTTGTTTTGGTCTCGCGGGAGGGCGTGCTCTTTGCGGAGCGCGACGGTGCCTTTACCCTCCCGAGATTTTCGGATTTTGAGACGGAGGCTCTGCCCTTCAAGTCCCTCTGTCAGAAGGCACGCTATCTCTTTCAGATCGATCGGGACTACTTTTTCCTCCTGCCTCCCTCGGCGCTGCCGGCGGGAAAACTCGGCGAAGGCTATCGCTTCCTCGGGCCCACGGAGCTCCGCGACTTAAAGCCGCAGCACCTTGCCTTTGCGGCCATCACTTCCACCCAGCTGTACCGCTTTTACGACCAGCGTAAGTTCTGCGGGCGCTGCGGCGAAAAAATGACGCACGCCGAAGAGGAGCGCGCCATGTGCTGCAAGCACTGCGGCCTCATCGAGTACCCGAAAATAAGCCCCGCGGTCATTGTCGCGGTGAAAAACGGCGACCGCCTTCTCCTGACCCGCTACGCAAAAAACGCCTCCGACTATCGCCGGAAGGCGTTGGTTGCAGGCTTTGTGGAAGTCGGGGAGACCCCGGAGCAGGCGGTTGAACGCGAAGTCATGGAGGAGACCGGGCTCAAGGTCAAGAACATACGTCCCTATGCCGTGCAGCCCTGGTCTTTCTCCGACTCGCTGATGCTCGCCTATACGGCGGAGCTCGACGGCTCCGACCGCATACGGCTCGATGAGCGCGAGCTCTGCGAGGCCTCCTTTGTGCCGCGGGAAGAAATTCCCGACAATCCGAGCTCGGCGAGCGTCGCAAACGAGCTCATGCAGCGCTTCCGCCGCGGCGAGCTCTGAGCGCTCTTAACGCTTATTCAAGGCGCTCCGGAATGACACCGTCCCGGTAGGCGGTGAGCAGTTCGTTCAGATCTTCGATCTGCGCCGCAAGCCGCTTGCCGATGTCGCTGTCGCCCACCATCACGCGGTAGGGCTCAATTTCAAACTGGTTCGCGCGGGACTCAATGTCGATGTTCTCGCTGAGCACGCGTTCCACCGACTCGAAGGGCATGTGGCTCTTGATGCGCATGCCGTGGGAATTGTAAATCAGGGTGTAACCCGCAATGCCCGTGGTCTTATGATAGGCGCGCGAAAAGCCGCCGTCGATCACGATAAGCTTGCCGCCCGCCTTGATCGGAATTTCGCCGTCCGAGACATGCACCGGCGTGTGCCCGTTGATGATGTGGGAGAGATCGGACTTTAGGCCGAACTCCCGCAGTATCATGCGGCTTGTCGCCTCGGAGTCGAGATAGAGATAATAGGGATCCTGCGGCTCCTTCCAGCTTGACTTATCGTCCAGATAGCTGCGCTCAAAGGTCTTCACGACACGGCCGCACATGGGCGATTTCGGGCCGCCCCAGAGATAGAACATAAAGTCCACATAGCGCGCTTCGCCGGTATTAAAGGCGAGGCGCGCCGCTTTTTCGCAGAACTCGAAATAGCTCTTGCCCCGCATGAACTGGCCGAAGAAATTGACCTCCGCCATCTGTCCGTCCTCGGTCAGCGGCACGCAACCGTGGAATAAGAGGTTGTCGTTCATTTTCAGATAGACCCCGCCCACCGCATAGAGGAATTCGATGTGGCGGTGCAGCTGCGGGCTCTCGCAGAAGGAACGCTTCAAGTCGTCCATGACCTCCCGCTCCTCGGGCGTCATCCGATAAGGATCGCTCCAGTCCACGGTCGGAAATTCCATGGTGTTCATCGCGTACTCCGTGCCCTCTATCGTGACCGTCCCCTTATCCGGGTTCACCTTGTCGAGCAGGAGTCTATCCTGCATCTCAAATTCCGGGTGGCGGCGTATCAGTTCGCCCTCGGCCTTGAACATTATCACGTTGATGGCCTTCACCATGGCCTTCGCCGGGGTGCCCTCATAGTACTTCTCGGCAAAGAGCTGGAGGCGACGCAGGGAGACGCCGTAGCCGCTCTCCAGGATGCGAATGTTGTTGTAGCGCACGTTATTTCGCACAACATTCGCGATGCAGGCCTCATTGCCCGCAGCCGCGCCCATCCAGAGCACATCGTGATTGCCCCACTGGATGTCGAGCGAGTGGTAGTCCATGAGCAGCTCTATAATTTTATCGGCATCCGCACCGCGGTCAAAGAGATCGCCGACAATGTGCAGGTGGTCCACCGCGAGCCGCTTAATGAGCGCCGAGAGCGCGATGATGAATTCGTCGCCGTTCTGGATGCCGACTATCGTGTCCAGAATGCGCTCGTGGTAGGCAAGCTGGTTTCCGTCCTCATCCGGCAGGGCGTGCAAAAGCTCGTCGATGATGTAGCCGAACTCGCGCGGCATGGCCTTTCTCACCTTGGAACGCGTGTACTTCGAAGAGAGCAGACGGGCTATCTCTATCATCTGCCGCAGTACCTTGCGATACCACTGCGGAGAAATGATTCCCTCGCTGTGCAGGCGTCTCAACTTCTCTTTCGGATAATAGATGAGGGTTCTCAGATCTCTCTGCTCGGTATCGCTTAAGCTGTCCGCAAAGAGCAGTTCAATCTTCTCTCGTATGACGCCAGAGCAGTTGTTCATGATGTGCAGAAAGGCCTCGTACTCGCCGTGAATGTCGCTCATGAAGTGCTCGGTGCCCTTCGGGAGATTCATAATCGCCGCAAGGTTGATGATCTCGGTGCACACAGCCTGGCGTGTCGGGAACTTTTCCGCAAGTAAACTCAGATACTTCCGCTGATCGTGGTTCATGCCGCCTCCTCCTTGAACGAAGCACAAAAGCCAAACCGCAACTAGGTGATGCGATTTGGCTTTTTATCATCCGTATTCTTACTTAACGCTCTCTTGCTTCTTCCGCGGCGACACCCGCAAGGGCGATGTCGGTCCGCGCATACTTGTTCTCAAACGAAATCTTCTCTGCGGCCGCATAGGCTCTCTCGCGCGCCTCGCGTATCGTCTGTCCGAGTGCGGTCACATCCAGCACTCTGCCGCCGTTTGTGACAACGCGTCCCGCCTCGTCAAAGCGTGTGCCCGCGTGATAGCAGTACACATCCGCTAAGCCTTTCAGGCTCTCGAGGCCGGTAATCGGATAGCCCTTCTCGTACTTCACGGGATAGCCCTTGCTCGCGAGCACAACCGTGACGCAGGCCTTGTCACAGAACTTGAGCTCGATTTCGTCGAGTCTTCCCTCGGCGCAGGCAAGCATAACCTCGAGGAGGTCGTTCTCCATGCGCGGGAGCACCACCTGTGCCTCGGGATCGCCGAAGCGCACATTGTACTCGAGCACACGGGGGCCGTCCGGCGTCAGCATGAGCCCGAAGAAGATGACACCTTGAAAGGGTCTCCCCTCCGCCGCCATTGCTTCGACCGTGCGCCGGTAAATCTTCTCCTCGCAAAAACGTGCGACTTCGTCCGTGTAATAGGGGCTCGGGGAATAGTTACCCATGCCGCCCGTATTGAGGCCCTTGTCGCCGTCCTCGGCTCTCTTGTGATCCTGGGCACTCGCCATGATGCGTATGGTTTTTCCGTCCACAAAAGAGAGCACAGAGACCTCTCTGCCCGTCATGAACTCCTCTATGACGACCTTGTCGCCGGAAGCGCCGAATTTCCGCTCCAGCATCATTTCCTTTAAGCCTTCTTCGGCCGCCTCGCGGGTCTCGCAAATCAAAACGCCCTTGCCGAGCGCCGGACCGTCCGCCTTCAGCACCACCGGAATCTTGCAAGTCTCAAGATAATGCTTCGCCGCCTCGTAGTCCGTAAAGCTCTCGTAGGCCGCCGTGGGAATCTCGTACTTCTTCATGAGTTCCTTCGCAAAGGCCTTGGAGCCCTCGAGCACGGCCGCGTTTTTCTTCGGGCCGAAGACCTTGAGTCCCGCCTCTTCCAGGAAGTCCGCAAGACCGCCGATCAGCGGGTCGTCCATGCCGATGACGACCAAATCCATCTTTTCTTCCAGCGCAAAGTCACGAAGTTTCTCAAACTCCATCGCGCCGATCGGCACGATCTTTGCGAGCTCCGCAATGCCCGCGTTGCCGGGCGCACAGTAGAGCTCGCTGAGCTTATCGCTCTCACGTAACTTCCGGCAAATCGCGTGTTCTCTGCCGCCGCCGCCGACCACCAGTACTCTCATGCTTTATCCTCTCTCTCCGCGGCTGCGCGCGCAAAGTCCTCTATGGCGCGCGGCAGCAGTACCCACTCTGCCTCTTCCATGACGCGCCGCTGCAGGGTCTCGGGCGTGTCGTCCGGCTTCACTTCCACCGCCTTCTGTAGGAGTATGGGGCCCTCGTCAAGCCCCTCGTCCACCAGATGCACGGTCGCGCCCGTCACTTTGACGCCGCGGCGCAGTGCCTGTTCGTGGACCTTTAAGCCGTATGCCCCCTTGCCGCAGAAACTCGGAATCAGCGAGGGGTGAATGTTCATAATTCTGCCGCGGTAGCGCTGTATCATCTCATCCGGCAGCTTCACGAGATAGCCCGCGAGCACGATTAAATCCAGCTGCTCCCGCTCGATCGCCGCAAGCAGGGCGCGGTGAAAGTCCTCGCGCGTCTCGAACGAAGAAGGCGAGATACACTCGTTCGCAATGCCCGCCGAAGCCGCGCGTGTCAGCGCGTAGGCGGAGGCATTGTTCGAGAGCACATAGACCACTTTCGCGTTCCGAATCATGCCGCTCTTCTCGGCGTCGAGTATGGCCTGCAGGTTGGTTCCGCCGCCGCTCACCAGAACGCCGACTCTCAGCATAAATCGACGCCCTTTTCGCCTGCCTTGCATTCACCGATCACGAAGCAGGTTTCACCCGCCGCCTTAAAGGCGCGGAGCGTCTTCTCGACATCGGCCGGATCGACCGCGACCATCATGCCGACACCCATGTTGAAGGTATTGTACATGACATGCTCGCTGACCTCGCCCCTTTCCGCCATCAGGCGGAAGATGGCCGGAACCTCATAGGAGTCCTTCTTCACCACGGCGCGAATGCCGTCCTTCAGCATTCTGGGCACGTTCTCGTAGAAACCGCCGCCCGTAATGTGGCTGCAAGCATGGATGCGAACACCCGCCTCCTTTGCGCTCTTTAACGCCTTGACATAGATGCGGGTCGGTGCGAGCAGCACCTCGCCGAGGGGGGCGCCGAGCTCCGGATAGAAGCGCGTCAAATTCTCCTTGCTCATCTCAAAGATGTTGCGAACCAGGGAGAAACCGTTCGAGTGAACACCGCTCGACGCAATGCCGATCAGGACATCGCCCGGCTTCAGTTCTTCGCCCGTAATCAGGTCCTTTCTGTTGCAGACGCCGACCGAGAAGCCCGCGAGGTCATACTCGTCCTCCGGCATGAGGCCGGGGTGCTCCGCGGTCTCACCGCCGACCAGGGCGCAACCTGCCTGCACACAACCCTCCGCGACACCGGAGACAATGGTCGCAATCTTCTCCGGGACATTCTTTCCGCAGGCAATGTAGTCGAGGAAAAAGAGCGGTTCGCCGCCCGCGCAGGCGACATCGTTCACGCACATTGCGACGCAGTCAATGCCGATCGTATCGTGGCGATCCAGCAGGAAGGCGATTTTTAACTTGGTGCCGACGCCGTCGGTTCCGGACAGAAGCACCGGATCCTCCATGTCCTTGATTCCCGCGAGGGAAAAGGCACCGGAAAAACCGCCGATTCCGCCGAGAACCTCCGGGCGCAGGGTGCGCTTTACAAACTGCTTCATCAGCTCGACGGACTCGTAGCCCGCCTCAATGTCAACTCCGGATTTTCTGTAATCCATTGCGGCTCCTCTCACTTCAGAAAACTCTGGTAACCCTCGCGCTGCAACTTGTCGTCCTTCGCGACGACCTCATCCCGCATTTCCTTCTGGAATGCCTGAAGCTTCTCTTCGAGCGCCTTGTCTCCGACCGCGAGCATCTTTGCCGCGAGGATACCGGCGTTCTTGCCGCCGTTGATCGCAACGGTCGCACAGGGAATGCCGCTCGGCATCTGCACGATCGAATAGAGCGAATCCACACCGCCGAGGTCCGAAGTCTTCATCGGGACACCGATTACCGGGAGCGTGAAGAGAGCCGCACACATACCCGGCAGATGCGCTGCCTTGCCCGCACCTGCGATGATCACCGAGAGTCCGCGCTCACGCGCGCCGTTTGCCCAGGAAAAGAAGACATCGGGCTCGCGGTGCGCCGAGATAATGCGCATCTCATATTCAATCCCCATCTTCTCCAAAAATGCCGCTGCCTGTGCCATCACGGGCATATCCGAATCGCTGCCCATCACAATTCCGACTTTTGCCATTTTATCCTCCTTAAAAGTTGCTTACAGCTTTATTATATCGGCGCAGTACCCCGAGCTCAATGCCAAAATCGAGCAAACGGATATAAGCCCCGGTGTTACCCTTATTTTATTCGTTTTCCGCCGCATAGAGCCCGCGGAGCAAGCGCTGTTGCCGCGGTGTAAAATGCGTTTCCGCGCCCCGCAGATTCAAGTAGCGATCCACGGCGTCGAGGCATTTTTTTTGCTCCGCTTCGCTCGCCGTTTCCCGTATGAGCGGCCTAAGCCTATCCCGCAGCGCCTTATCGAGAAAAAGAGAAAAATCCTCCGCGTGCGCCGCCGCGAGGGCCGGGAAGCGATCCGCATACCAGAGCGTCTCCCCGGGTAAGGTCATCGAGAGGCTGTATCCCCCTGTGTACGGCTCCGAAAAACGCTCCCGCACATCCTCCTCCGCATAGTCGAAGAGGTCGTAATACATGGCCTCTCGGAGCGCTTCCTCACCGCCGCCCTGCGAAAGCAAGGCGTAGCACTGAAGAAACAGTTCTATGCAGCGCACTTCCGTTTCCGGAGTGCACTGCGGCATAAAAACCCGGCTGCAACTCGAAGAAAGCGCGGCGAGATAGCGCTCTGCCCCTCCCGCCGCGGGGACAAACAAAGAAACGGCTTCCGCTCGCTCCCCGCCCGCTTTGCCGATCGCCTTTTCGAGCGCCGACGCCTCTCGCCGAAAGAAGCCTCGGAACAAGCGTCCCGCGGCCTCTTCCGCCGGTATTTCTTTAAGCCGCTCCGCAGACAGCGCGCGGCGCTCCCGAAGGAGCTCTTCTCCGCCCCTCAAGTCGTGAGCCCCAGGAGCAACGCAATCACCCAAGTTACCATGACCAGCGAAGAGAGCGAGAGTCCCACCCAGGTGTAGAGCTGATCCTTCTCCTTGTCGCGGAGCGCCCTGACCGCGAGATATATCCCGTAGGCCGAAACCAGCATGGCGCTCATAACCGCCGCCGAAACCGTAAGCGAGGGTTCTCCCGCCGCCTGTATCATGCCGAAAAAGGCAAATACGGTAAAGAGGATCGCAATGCAGGCGGCAATCAGCACTGTGTACCCCTCTTCGGCGCGGGGTTTCCTGAGATAACTGATGAGGCCTTCCAGTTGCTTGCCCTTCTTCTGTTTTGCAGCGGTCTTTTTCCCGCTGCGTTTCACTTCCTCTTCCGGCAAAAACTCCGGACGTTCCAGAATGGAGTCATCGACTTTCGTTGCTGGCGTCAGGATTTGATATTCTCGCTTACGAAACGGATTCGGCAGCTTCACGATTTAACCTCCTCAATGCCAGTCGAAAAATAAAATAACCCGCGACGACACCGATTGTATTCAAAAAAATATCGTCGACATCAAAACTGCCGAGTCTCGTCGCGAGTTGCACCGTTTCGATGAGTCCCGAAAACAGAAAACCGGCAATTAAACTGCGGAAAAAGTTGTGCCGCCGCCCGCTCACAATCGGCAGAAAAAAGCCGAAGGGAACAAAGGCAAGTACATTGCCGACGGTATTCAACACAAAGGCGCGGTATCCCAGAATATCGCGGTAATGCCAGAAACGCCAGATTTCCCGAAAGAGCACGAGGTTATAGCGCAAGTTCGCATTGACCCTCCCCTGCCTGCCGAGTGCCTCGGCAAAAAAGAGAAAGTAACTGAGCCCGGCCAGATAAATCAAAAACAGCAGGGTGCCGAGCAGGCGATGCTTCCACTGAATCTTATCCATCGAGCGGCTCAGTCCTCCTCCGCACCGTACTCTCGGTAGTATGCGTCGATTCGCTCCATGAGCGCGTCATCAATGATCACCTTGCCGTTCACTTCGCGCTTGTAGAGATGCGCAATGACCTCCTTCATCGTGACGATTGCGGTCGTCTTGATGCCGTAGCGCTCCGAAATCTCGGAGAGTGCGCTCTTCTTCCCCTTGCCTCTCTCGCAGCGGTCCACGCTGACCACGAGGCCCAGTACCTCTGCGTTGCCCTGTGCCTTGATGATGGGCATCGTCTCCTCAATCGAGGTGCCCGCCGTGGTCACGTCTTCGACAATCACGATCTTATCCGTGTCCTTGATCGGTGCGCCGAGGAGAATCCCCTTATCTCCGTGGTCCTTCACTTCCTTGCGGTTTGCGACATAGCCGAGTTCCTTCTCATAGAGCTCGCTCATGCCGATGGATGCCGCGACGCAGAGCGGAATGCCCTTGTAAGCCGGTCCGAAGAGCAGACTTGCCTCGTCGCCGAAAGCCGCATGGATGGCGCGCGCATAGTAGGCGCCGAGCTGCTTTAACTGGGTTCCGGTGCGGTAAAAGCCGGTGTTCACGAAAAACGGGGTCTTTCTTCCGCTCTTGGTCACGAAGTCTCCGAACTTTAAGACCTCGCACGAAATCATAAATTCAATAAATTCCTGCTTGTACTGTTCCATAGTCCTCCCTTATTGGCGCACCGCGCCGATGAGTTCTCTGACGTCCCTGGTACCGGTTCTCAAAAGATATGCGGCTATGCCCTCCGCGACCTCCTCCGAGGCGCGCGGGTTCCGGAAATTCGCCGTGCCGACCGAGACCGCCGTCGCGCCCGCGAGCAAAAACTCGACCGCGTCCGCGGCGTTCTCGATGCCGCCCATACCGATGATGGGCAGCTTGACCGCATGTGCGCAGTCATAGACCATGCGCACCGCAATCGGGTGCACCGCGGGGCCCGAGAGGCCGCCGGTGCGATTCGCGAGCACAAAACATCTGCGCTCAATGTCGATCTTCATGCCGGTCAAGGTGTTGATGAGCGAGAGCACATCCGCGCCGCCCGCCTCGGCCGCCCGCGCGGTCTCCGTGATATCGGTGACATTCGGCGATAGCTTGACAATTAAGGGCTGCGCCGCTCTCTCCTTCACGCGGCGGGTAATGTGCTCGACCGCCTTTGCCTGCGTGCCGAAGGCAATACCGCCCTCTTTGACGTTCGGGCAGGAGATGTTGAGCTCAAGAAAATCAACCGGCGCCTCACGAAGCCGCTCCACGACCTCGACATACTCCTCTTCGCTGTGACCGCAGACATTGACCACGACGCGGGTGTCAAACTGCTTTAAGAACGGCAAATCCCGCTTAAGGAATACATCCACGCCCGGATTCTGGAGGCCGATCGCATTCAGCATACCGCTCGGCGTCTCCGCGATGCGAGGCGTCGGGTTTCCCGCCCACGGAACGGCCGCGACCCCCTTGGTCACGACCGCCCCGAGCTTATTTAAGTCCACAAATTCACTGTACTCTTCTCCGGCCCCGAAGGTGCCGCTCGCCGTCATCACGGGGTTTTTGAGGGTGATGCCCGCGAGACTCACTTCCGTTGAAATGTTCAAAGCACCACCTCCTCTGCGCGAAACACCGGTCCGTCGGCGCAGACGCGCTTGTTTTTGACATTCGAGTGCGCATCAACCTCCGTGCTCTCTGTGATGCAGCCGAGGCAGGCGCCGATGCCGCAGGCCATGCGCTCTTCCATGGAGACCCAGAGCGGAATGCCTTCCTCTGCCGCGTACGCCTTCAGCGCGCGGAGCATGGGCAGCGGGCCGCAGCTTAAAATCGCCTTCGGCTTTTCCGGAAGCGCGCGGAGCAAATCCACGACGTTGCCCCGAATGCCGAGACTGCCGTCTTCGGTCGCAATCTTCACCTCATCGGCCGCGACCGCAAAGTCCTCGAGCAAAAAGAGCTGGGACTTGCTGCGATAGCCGAGGAGAGCTGACTTTTTTCCCGGGAGCGCCCAGAGGAGCTCAAGGAGAGGCGGGATGCCGATGCCGCCGCCGACCACTGCGACATTGTCGAGTTCGGTCGGAAAGCTGTTGCCGAGCGGCCCGAGCAACATGAGTTCGGTGCCCGCTGGGTAGCGCGAGAGTTCTTCGGTGCCGCTTCCCTCCTTGGTCACGCGGTACACCAACCGCAAGATACCGTCCTCGCGGTCTATATTGCAGAGACTGATGGGTCTCGGCAGGATATGCGCCTCGTTATTCAAAAACACATTGACAAACTGTCCCGGTTTTGCCGCCGCCGCAATCTGCGGTGCCAAAAGTCTCAGGTCAAAGACGCCGGGACATAATTCGCGCTGTCCTAAGACGGAAGCGCGCTCCTTTACTTTACTCATATGCCGATTTCCCCGTTTCTCACGCAAAGCGGATGCAACGCCGAAGATCCGCAATCATATCGAGCGTCGCCTGTCTCGCCGCCTTTGCAAAGCCCTCTGCGCCGAACTCACGATACTGCTCCTGCTTCCACGCCGCGATGATGCCGCGCGAAGAGTTCACAATGCCGCCCTCGCCCTTTTCGTTAAACGCGACCGCGAGATCCTCTGCCTTGCCGCCCTGCGCGCCGTAGCCCGGAATCAGGAAGAAGGTGTGCGGCATACGCGCTCTGAGCTCCGAAAGCATCTTGGGATAGGTCGCACCGACCACCGCGCCGACATTGGACCACTCACCTTCCATGAGGGACGCGCCCCAGGACGAGGTGAGATCCGCGACCCGTGCATAGAGCGGCTCACCGTCAATCAGCCGGTCCTGTAACTCCCCGCTCGAGGGATTCGAGGTCTTGACAAGCACAAAAATACCCTTGTCGCAGCGTTCGCAGACCTCGAGGAAGGGCTTCACGCCGTCGCTGCCGAGGTAGGGATTCACGGTCGCCATATCCGCGTCAAAGGGGAAGAACTGCTTCTCGCCTATGGTGATGCTGCCGAGGTGTCCCTCCGCATAGGCCGCAGAGGTCGAACCGATGTCGCCGCGCTTCACATCCGCGATGACAATGAGCCCGAGCTCCTTCGCGAGCCGCACGGTCTTCTCGTAGGCAATGAGACCAGGAACACCGAACTGCTCGTACATGGCAATCTGGGGCTTCACCGCCGGAATCAAATCCGCCGTCTCCCGAAGTATGGCCTCGTTAAAGCGAAGGCAGGCCTCGGCCGCGCCCTCCAAATTTTCGCCCTTCTCGGCAAACGCGGCCTGCTTTACCGCATCCGGAATATAGGCCAGCATGGGGTCCAGACCGACACAGATCGGGGCCTTGGTCTCTTTGATTTTTTCGATTAAAGTTGTAATCATCGCTTCCTCCTGTAGGCAGCCGTAAACTCGTTTTTCTTATTATATGTTTTTTTGGCCCCGCACGCAACGAGCGCGCACGCTTTACGGTTTTCTTACAGCTTTTCCCCGCCTCGCACAGCCGTAAAATCTATGTTATAATGACGGAAATCTTTAAGATGAACGATTATGCGCAAAGCGCAGATGGGAGCTCTATGAAATTAACAGAACAAGATCGTTTAAACCACGGCGAGCAGGACAAAATTATGGCCCTCTTGAAACGCTGCCACGAGAAGGAAGCTTTTTCGATGACCTTCCCGCTCCTCGAGCCGGGCACCAAGTACCTCCTTGCCTACGACAGCAAAGATCCCAAGGAACTCCGCGCCGTCATGGCGCTCTGCGGCCTTGGCGATCAAATTTTTGAGGTCTATGCGTTCACCGATCCGGACTACCGCAAGCAGGGTTACTTCCGCCGTCTCTGGAACAAGGCAAAAATCACCTTCCCGGGCAAGAGTTTAAAGGGCGCGGCCCCGGTGGTTCGCTTCCCGATTGACGGTGCCTGCAAAGATGCGCTTCCGGTGCTCCTCTCGATCGGCGCCCACCTCGCGGAGGAAGAAACCGAGATGGAGTGCGAGCTCGAGGACAAGCCGACGCCGGATTCGCGCTACCGCTTCCTTGAGTCCAAGCCGTCCCCGGAAGGCTTCCGCGCCTACCAGGTATTCCTTCCGGACGACAAGCGCCCGGCCTTCCGCTGCTTTGTCACCCCGATGAAGGACAACAAGGCCTACCTGCACCGCATCGCGACCCGCAAGGATTTGATCGGTCAGGGCGTGGGCAGCGAGCTCTTCCCGCAGTTCCTCGGCCTTTTAAAGAAGCTCGGCTATAAGAAGGCCGTCATGCAGGTCGGTTCTTCCAACACCCCTGCGGTGCGCCTCTACACGGCAAACGGCTTCCGTAAAACCACCTCGCTCCGCTACTATGAGCTCCTGCTCTGAGTCTGTCTCGATTTGTTAAACTCCCCGTCTCTCAGAGACCGCATCAAAACGGTTCTGTGACGGGGATTTTTTATTCCCTTGTCTTCTTGTCCTGTCTCTCGATTTTCATATTTTTGTTTTTCTTGTCTCTTATTCTCTTTCCCTTGGTTTTCGTATTTTTTCATTTTGTTGCCATGGCACTGTTATTTCTTAGCGGGCTCTGCTATTCTCTTCCTAACAATATGAGTAAATACAAGCTAACAAGCTCTGTTGCTTGGCTTTTTGCGAAGAGAAAGGATGTCCCATGAATTTAAACGGCCTCTTGATCGGTTTCGGTGCCTTTTTGATGATAGGCGCCTTTCACCCCATCGTCATAAAGAGCGAATACTATATCGGCAAACAAATCTGGCCGCTCTTTGCCCTGCTCGGCATCGCGGCACTCGCAGTCTCCCTCTTTCTCCGCGGGACGGTTCCGAGCGCTCTCACAGCCGTCTTCGGCGTGAGCTGCCTCTGGAGTATCCTCGAGCTCTTTGAGCAGGAGGAGCGCGTCAAGAAGGGCTGGTTTCCCAAAAATCCGAAGAAGAAGGGCTGAAACCGTTTGCTTCATGCGCCCCCTGCGGCAGCATTCGTGTATTTCTGCTCTCTCCGTACGGGCACATGTCCTGCCCCCTGTGATGCGGATGGTCACGCAGCTCTTTATCTGAATTCAGTTGACTCTTGTAATCTAAACGAAAATGCTTTGTTATATCCCCGTTCGGATAAGATGATGCACCTCTTTTCCCTGCTTACCGCTTCCTTGAAACAGTGTGGTTGAAGGAAGCGGTAAGAAAGCATGCTATCCGGCCTTCTTGTAGCGGGCTTTATATGAAATACGGGCAAAATAAGAAAGCTTATGAAAAAAGCTGCGTGCAGATGCACGCAGCTTTTTTCGTCGCCCACGGAAGGACAGGTTCTTGTCTCTCCCCATGGGGCCATGACGATTATTTTTTAGCGCTCTTCACTCAGACGCGGAGCGCAATGTCACAACTTTTCTTTAATTTCTCCAGAATCTCCTGCGTCAGCTTATCGAGTTCTTCCGGCGTGAACGCCTTCTCCTCCGGGCGGAAGGTCAGGGTAAACGCGAGGCTCTTCTTGGTCGGCGGTATCGGTGCGCCCTCGTAGACATCGAAGAGCTTCACCTCGCGAATCAGCGGGCTGCAGCCCTGAATCAGATTCATGACCTGCTCGCAGCTGATTGCTTTGTCCATGACAAGAGCCAAATCACGCTGCACCTCCGGGAACTTCGGAAGCGGCGTAAAGTAGACCGGCTCGTGCGGCAGGCTCTCAATGGTGTCGAGGTCCAATTCCGCGAGATAGGCGTCCGTGCGGAGGTTCAGCTCCCCGGCAATGTCGTAAGCCAGCTTGCCGAGATATCCCACCTTCACCTCGCCCACATAGACCGCCGCGGTCTGGTAGGGGTGGGTAAAGGGCTCGCTCGAAGCCTCATAGCGGAACTTGACATGCAGGCTCTCGGCCGCGAGATCCAGGGCTCCCTTCAGCGTAAAGAAACTCTCCTCCTTGCCGAAGAAGGCCAGGGCCAGGTGGGTTCTCTCATCCGGATACTCCGTGAGCGGCAGGGACTTCGGAATGAAGACCTTCGCGAGCTCAAAGAGGCGTCCGGAGAGATTTCCGGCCTTCTGGTTCCGCATGACGGCATTTGCCATGGAGGGCGAGAGCACCGTTCGCATGAGCGAAAGTTCTTCGCTGATCGGGTTCAAAATGCGAATTGCGCGAAGTGCCTCGCTCCCTTCGGGATAGCGGAACAGCTTTAAGTCCGCCGGGGAGAAGAAGGAGTAGTGGACAGCCTCATACATACCGCCGCCCGCGAGGGTCTCCTTTAACTTGAGTTCACGCCGCTGTCTCTCATTCAGGCCGCCGCTCGTGACCTCCGCGCTCTTTAAGAAGCTCGGCACAAGGTGCTCGTAGCCGTAGAAGCGTATCACCTCTTCCGCGACGTCCTGATAGCTCTCCATGTCCTCGCGGTAAGCGGGAATCTTGAGGCTCAGCGTATCGCCCTCGAGCTTCGGCTCCATCTCGAGATTTGCGAGAATGCGGCACACTGCCTCTCCCGGCACCTCGATGCCGAGCACGCCGTTCACGCGGGCCAGGCTCACCGTGAGCGGGCGCTTCTCGATGCTGTTGCCCGTATTCTTGCCTGCGCACTCATCCGTGACGGTGCCTGCACCGAGTTCTTCGGTCAGATGCAGGGCGCGTTTCATCGCGAGCTCCACCGTGTACTCGTCCGTGCCCTTCTCAAAGTGCGCGCTCGCATCGGTGCGCTTTCCGAGCGCGCGGGCGCTGCGGCGGATGTTGTCGCGCGCAAACTTTGCCGCCTCGAAGACGACCGCGCTCGTCGTCTCCTTAATCTCCGAATTGAGGCCGCCCATGATGCCCGCAAGGCCGACCGGCTTCTCGCCGTCGCAAATTAAAAGATTGCTCTCGCTGAGCGTCAACTCCTGCTCATCGAGGGTCACGAGCTTTTCGCCTTCCTTCGCCGTGCGCACCACAATGCGGTCGCCCGCTAAGTCGCGGCGGTCAAAGGCGTGCATCGGCTGACCGAGCTCCAGCATCACATAGTTCGTGATATCCACCATGTTGGAAATGGCGCTCACGCCGACCAGGCTCAGGCGACGGCGAAGCCACGCGGGCGAGGATGCAATTTTCACATCCTTCACCGCATGCGCCTCATAGCGCGGGCAGTACTGCGGCGCTTCCACCTCGACCTGAAGCGTGTGCGGCTCGGTCTTCTCCTCGCGGTAGGAAACCGGCAGGGGCTTAAGCTCTTTGCCGAGGACGGCTGCCACTTCTCGCGCAATGCCGTAAATGCCCTGGCAGTCCGGGCGGTTTGCCGTGATTGCGATGTCAAAGAGCCAGTCGTCGAGACCCACGATGGGCTTTACATCCGCGCCCGGAGCCGCATCGTCCGGCAACACAAGGAGGCCGTTATAGCCCGCGCCCGGGTACAGGTCCTCGTTAAGACCCAGCTCCATGCCGGAGCAGAGCATGCCGAAGGAGTCGTAACCGCGGAGCTTGCCCGCCTGAATGGTCGCGGTGCCTACAATCTCCGTTCTCTCCTTGTTGGTCTCACAGACCGTTGCGCCGACCAGCGCAGTCGGGAACTTCTTGCCCGCCTCCACATTGTCCGCGCCGCAGCAGATTTGGAACTTGCCCTCACTGCCGCAGTCCACCTCACAGAGGTGCAGGTGGGTGCCCTCGATGGGCTCACAGCTTGTCACGAGACCCACAACCACGCGGGAAATCCGCGCGCCGACCTCTTCCAAGTTCTCCACTTCAAAGCCGCAGGAGAAGAGCTTCTCCTCGAGTTCCTGCGGGGTGCAATCGATATCTACATATTCTCTAAGCCAACTGAGCGGCGCTATCATCTCTCTGCCTCCTTACTCATTGATCTGCCGGAGCACACGGAGATCCGACTCGAACAGATACTTAATGTTACCGATGCCGTACTTCAGCATTGCGACGCGCTCTATACCGATTCCGAAGGCGAAACCGGAGTATACATCCGAGTCGATGCCGCAGTTCTCGAGCACCTTCTTGTTCACGACGCCCGCGCCCAGAATCTCGATCCAGCCCGTTCCCTTGCAGAGACGGCAGCCCTTGCCGCCGCAGGAGAAGCAGCTCACATCGACCTCGACCGAGGGCTCCGTAAACGGGAAGTAGGAGGGACGGAGACGGGTCTTCACACCCGCGCCGAAGAACTTCTCGACGAATTTATCGAGCATACCCTGGAGGTCGCAGAGCGTAATGCCCTTATCCACCACGAGGCCCTCCATCTGCATGAACATCGGGGAGTGCGTCGCATCGTCGTCCGAACGGAACACCTTGCCCGGGGAGAGAATCTTAATCGGCGGCTTCTGCTTTTCCATCACGTGGATCTGGCCCGCCGAGGTCTGGGTGCGAAGCAGGAACTTATCACTCAGATAAAACGTGTCCTGCATGTCACGCGCCGGGTGGTCCTGCGGGGTATTGAGCGCGGTGAAGTTATAGTAATCCGTCTCTATCTCCGCGCCCTCGTAAATCTCAAAGCCCATGCCCGCAAAGGCTTCGATCATCTGATTTCTGACCAGCGTGTCCGGATGAAGATTTCCGCGCTGCAGCTCGATTCCCGGGAGGGTCACATCAATCTTCTCTGCCTCGTAGCGGCGATTCAGCTCTGCCTCTCTCGCCTGCTTTTCAAGGGCGGTCAAGTTCTCAAGCACCCAGTCCTTCAGCGCATTGACTTCCTTTCCGAAGTCCGCCTTCTCTTCCGGGGGAACGCTCTTCATGAGCTTCATGAGTCCGCTGACCAAGCCGTCCTTCCGGTCCAGGAACTCCTTCCTGAGCTCGTAGAGGGTCTCCGAGTTCTTCTGCTCCATCGCAGCGGCTCTCTCGGCAAAGCGCTGCTTCAAGTCCTCAAACTGCTTCTTGTCCATGCCTCTCTCCTTTTCTGACTTGCGGGGAATAAAAAAGGATACAGAGAGCAAGCTCTCTGTATCCGGGACGAGTTATGTAACCCGCGGTACCACCCGCATTATCCGCTTGTGCCGCGGACCGCTCATTGTTTCCTTGACGCGGAAAGACGTCGAAACCTACTGAGGGTAAGCCCGTTCAGCTCCGCTGCTCCGACGCGAAGGTTCGACCTCCGGTGTTGCGGCGGAAATCTCAGCCTTCTCCCGCTCTCTGTGCGCTCTGCCGGTGCTACTGTGCGTCTTCACTGCATTTATGATTCAATTCCGAATCAGCATAAGCTCAGGGCCGCAAAAAGTCAAGGCTTCTTTACTTCTCGAGGCTTCTCCAGCGGAAGTCCGGAACCACATCCGACCACTTCTGAATGCCGACAATCGGCTTTGCAAACTCGGTCGCCTCCAGGGTCTTTGCCTTCTTGTCGATGTCTCTGAAGACCGCCCAGATCTTTCTTCTTCTGGTCGCGACGATCGCATCGCCGACATCCATGCGGCAAGCCCAGAGACCGAAGGCACAGCTGCTTCTCACCTCAAGCGGCGCGTCCACCTGGCGGCTCAGAATGAGCGCATCCACATAAGGGTTGGAGTCCGCAATGTAATAGGCATAGGCAAAGGCCGCCGCCTGCTGCTCTTCGACATTGCCGCGCGAGGGGCTGATCGCCGTAAAGCCCTGCTCCGAGAGGATGATGTGGCGCACCTCACCCGCGCGATTTCTGAAGTTCGAAGCCTTCAGGTAATCCGTGAGGACGTTCAGGTTCTCAAAGTCGATGATCTTGGTGCTCTCGTTCTGCACAATGGCACCGGTGTTGTGATCGTCCCAGAACTCCGGCTCCGTCATGGGGTACGGATACGGGTGGTAAGCAAGCTGCCAGTCGATGTTACCGTTCCGGTTGATCTCCGCGTTCACCTTGTCGAGGATGTGCTTTGCGGAGTACATGGTCTTCTGATCCGCGTTCGGATCGTTCCAGTTCATGTCAATCGAGAAGAAGACACGCGCGTTTGCCTGCTGTGCCTTGATGGCCGTGTAGGCGACGCGGAAGGCGCGGACATACTCGGTCACGTACTTGTCGATGTCCATCTTGCCCATGTAGTTCCAGTTTCTGCCGTTGTTGATCTCGTTGCCGATGATCCAGTTCGAGACGCGGCCGTAGCTCGGATTCTCGCCGTTGTAGCGCTGTGCGAGGAAGCTCATCAGCGCGCGCGTGGTCTCGTAGCCTTCCTTGGTCGCCGTGTTAAAACCGTAGTAGAAGACGCCGTCCGTCTTCTTGACCCCCGGGTAGATGAGCTCCGGCATCTTGTCGTTCCAGCCGTTTAAGACAATGGCCGTGACCATCATGCTCTTGCCGGAAAAGGCGCTGATGGTTTTGTCGTACTCCGCAATCTGGTTCTTGTCGAAGTGGTAGGTCTTGCCCTCGTAGGTGTAGTCGATGCCGGTTCCCGAGGTGATGTGCGCAAAGTTAAAGTTTACGTTCACGTGCTTCACGCCGAGATCGAACGCGTCGCTCAGCATGTTGAGTTCCACCAAAAGTCCCTTCTTCGTGAGCGGCTGCTCGTAGGGCTTATCGCTCTTTGCGACCACCTCCGGGTTCGTGATATAGGCGCGGCGGCCGATGTCGTAGTAGCGACCGTTCTTCCAGACCGCAATCGCAAACTGATCGTAGAGTCTGGTCTCCGGCGTGCCGTCCAGAAGCGGCGCGGTGAACGAAAAATTCGCGCCGTACGCCGCGCTCTGAATGGGCTGTGCGTCCTTGATACTGTCGTTATAGGGGTCCAGCGCAAAAAAGTAGAGCTTACCGTCCTCGGAAGTGCTCTCTCCGCTGACCGTACCGCTCACAGTCACCTGATCCTTGGTTGCAGTCGCGCGAATCTCCGCGCTCTCTGCGTAAGCCGGCAGCGCAAACAGCGCGCTTAAGCCCAGTGTCAACGCGAGCGCGCGGAAGCGCTGCGTCCATTTTTTCTGTACTCTCATCTTGCTTTCTTACCTCCTTTGCCTCAAACCATTATAGCCGAGACCGCCCGCAAATGATTTGCAAACTTCTTACAATTTCTATACGCTTTCCCCGAACTTCTTAAGCGCTCTCGCCAAACCGAGCTCGAGAAGATATACTTCATCCGCCGCAGCCGCGAGCGCACACTGGAGACGACCCACCGCGTCGCGAAGCGCTCTTTCCCGGCGGGTTATCGGCACCAGACCGCCGCCTATGCTCGATAGGAGCAGGGCCTCTCCCCGATTCCGCGCCCCTTCGGCAAGGGAACAAACCCAGCGGGAAAGCTCCGCCTCGAAAGCCGCCCGCTCCTCTCGAAGCAGGGCATCCGTGAGGGCCTCGAGCACTTCGTCCGGCACAGCGCGAAAGCCCGCGATATGCCCCTCTCGGCACAGCCGCTCCGCAAACCGCCGCTTGCCCTGATAGCGCGCCCCCGCAATCAATACGAAGGGCCTCTCCGTGCGAAACGTGGGCGTAAATTCCTTTCGGTAGAGCGCAAAGGTCGCCCCGTCAACCACTGTTTTCCCCGCAATTTTAATCGGCGCACAAGCGGCGGCCGCGCGCGCGGAGACCGCACCGACTCCGGTGGTCTTATGCACAAACTCCGAGGTCTCGAATTCACCCGGTACGGCCGCGAGTTCTTCCGCCGTAAAGAAGCGAGTCGGGAGTTCGAGATGGCTTGCGAGTGCGCGTACGGCAGGTTCATCGCGCTTTAAGTCTATGCTGGCCAGCATAAACAAAGCATCTTTTGAAATGTTTTGTTCTTTTAGAAAACGGAGTGCCGCGTGCTTAAGAAGCTCGACCGGTGTATTTCTCCGACAGCCCACCCCGAGTGCGTAAATCTTCGGAATCAGCTGAAGACAAGTGTCTGGCGGTATCTCCGCCGCGGCACTCACGCGTATGCCGAGCCTTCCCTCTTCCGCCTTTCCGGCATAGAGGCCCGCCGGCAGTTTTTCGTCCTCTCCGAGCGGGAACGCGCTCTCAAAGGCCACCGTTTCGCCGCGAAGCAGCGCTGCGCTGATGCGCTTTGCGTTTTCCCGGCTCATGATTGCAAGCCCGTTTTTCTTTGCGAAGACATCCACGGCAAAGCGTCCGTTTAAATCCGTCGCCGTGCTGATGGCGACAGCGGCGCCGAGCTGCCGTCCGATGAGGCGCGCAAGTTCGTTCGCGCCGCCCACATGCCCCGAGAGCAGGGGAATCACAAAGCGCCCGTACTCATCGATACAGAGCACCGCGGGGTCTTGAAACTTGTCTTTCACAAAGGGAGCTATTTTCCGCACCGCAATGCCGCTCGCACCGACAAATACCAGCGCTTCAGAGCGGGCAAAGGCCTCCCCGACCTCCGCCCGGATACAACGATAGCCTGCTTCGCGAAGCAGTTCTTCGATACGAGCGGCCAGTTCCCTTCCCCGCTCCGTGTACGCATAAACCGCTGTTTCTCGCTCCCGATTCCGTTTCGCCTCAGTCATTTCGTCCCTTTTGAAACTGTATTTTTATTAAATAAAAGAAAAAGGCAGGGGAGAACTTCCCCCCTGCCTCTCATTTCGCCGATTACTGCTCGTCCTGCGGTGCAGCGTCCTCGTAGACAATCTCATCGCCCTGCATGTTCTCAAGTGCCTTCATGCTGAGGGAGATCTTTCTGTCGTCTGCGTTGAACTCGACAATCTCTGCCTCAATCTCATCGCCGATCTCAAGAACATCCGACGGCTTGTCGATGTGCTTTCTTGCAATCTGGGAGACGTGAAGCAGTGCATCCACGCCCGGCTCCAGCTCGATGAACGCGCCGAAATCGGTCATGCGTGCAACACGGCCTCTGACAATGTTGCCCTGTGCGTACTTCTCAGCCGCATCAATCCACGGATTCTGCTCCGGGAACTTTAAGCTCAGCGCAATCTTCGTGCCGGAAATCTCCTTGATGAAGACCCTGACGCGGTCGCCGGACTTCAGAACCTTCTTCGGGTTCTCGATTCTGCCCCAGCTCATCTCGGAGATGTGCAGGAGACCGTCTGCGCCGCCGAGGTCCACGAACGCACCGAAGTTGGTCACGTTCTTGACCGTACCCTCAACCACATCGCCGACCTTGATGCGAGCAAAAAGCTCCTTCTGCATCTCTGCCTTCGCAGCCTGCATGAGCTGCTTGCGGTCACCGATGATTCTTCTTCTGCGCGGATTGAACTCGGTAATAACGAACTCAATCTCCTGATCCGCATACTTATTCAAATCTCTCTCATAAGAATCCGAAACCAGGCTCGCCGGGATGAACACGCGTGCCTCGTCAACCAGCACGCTCAGTCCGCCGTTCAGGACCTGGACAACCTTCGCCTTCAAAACCTCGTGGTTGTTGAACGCCTCTTCCAGGCGCTTGTTGCCTCTGTCCGCCGCGAGTCTGCGATACGAGAGGGAAACCTGGCCGTCGCCGTCATTTACCTTCATGACCTTGGCTTCCAGCTCGTCACCAATCTGCACGACAGTCCGGAGGTCGAGGCTGTTATTGTTCGTGTACTCGTTTCTGGTGATGACGCCGTCCGACTTATAGCCGATGTTCAGGATGATCTGATCCTCCTTCACATCCAGTACTGTTCCCGATACAACTTCTCCCGTGTGAATCGTCTTAAAAGACTCATTCAACATCTGTTCAAAACTCTGCTCTGACAATGGCTTGAACCTCCTCAATGATATGTTTGGGGGTGGATGCCCCCGCTGTAATACCAATTCGCTGAAAGGGCGCCAAAAGCTCAGGATCTAGATCTCTCGCGGTCCGGACGTAAAACGTATTCGGACAAACTGCGGAACAGATTTCCACAAGTTTTCTCGTATTGGAACTGTTTTCCCCTCCGATCACGATCATAGCATCGACTTCGGAAGCAATTTTCTTCGCCTCCGCCTGTCTTTCCTGCGTCGCGTTGCAAATCGTATTAAAACAAGCTATATCATAACCTAACTCTCTGATTTTATCAACCAGCATTTTAAACTTTGCAAGTTGAAAGGTTGTCTGAGACACCACAGACAAGGCCGTGTCCTTCGGAATATCGAGGGCAAGCAGTTCTTCTTCGCTCTGAATGACCTCGGTATCCCCCCTGCCCCAGGCGCGTATGCCCTGCACTTCGGGGTGCTTCGGGTCGCCGACAATCAGCACCCGGCGTCCCTTTCGGTTTTCCGCCTCGACGATTTGATGTATTTTATTGACAAAGGGACAGGCAGTATCGACAATGCGGAGTTTCTTCTCCTCGCAGAGGCGGTAGACCTCGGGCCCGACGCCGTGCGAGCGGAGTATGATGGTGCCCGCCTGCTCGGGAAGCGCCCCCACCTTCGCCGCGGCGTCTGCGTCCTCAAAGACAACCACACCCTTTTCGGTGAGATCCCGCACCACCTCCTCGTTGTGGATGATGGCGCCGTAACTGTATACCGTATCTTTGCTCTCTTCCGCCTCGCGGTACACAGTCTCGACCGCCTTCTTGACGCCGAAACAAAAGCCCGCGCTCGAGGCGAGTATCACTTCTCTCTTTCGCCGCTCCGTCACTCTGCTTCCTTCTCTCTGACCAGCGCGAGTATGCGCTGCTGTACTTCCGCAATGCCAAGCTCCGAGCTGTCGAGAAGGAGCGCATCCTCCGCCTGCCGAAGCGGTGCGACCGCCCGGTTCTTGTCCTGCTCATCGCGCGCCGCAATGTCACGCTTCACTTCCTCGAAATCCGCCTCTATGCCCTTTTCTCTGAGTTCCGCCGTGCGGCGCTTGGCGCGCACTTCGACGCTCGCGGTCAGAAAGACTTTTGCGAGCGCATTCGGCAGCACGACCGTTCCGATGTCCCTGCCGTCCATGACGACCGGCTCCCGCGCTGCGATCTCTCGCTCGATCACAAGAACCCGCTGCCGAACGGCCTCTTCGCGCGCAAACGCGCTCGCCGCCTTGCCGATTTCCTCGCGGCGTATCTCTCCGCTCACATCGCGCCCGTCGACAAAGACATGCTGCACGCCGTCCGCTATGCTTAGGTCAAGCCGAAGCGCCGGCGCAGCCGCCCTTATCGCAGCGCTGTCCTCCTGGGAGATTCCCTTTTCGAGCAGCGAGAGTGCCGCCGCCCGGAACAGCGCCCCGGTGTCCACATAAATCCAGCCGAGCTTCTGACTCACCGCCCGCGCAATCGTGGACTTTCCGGCACCTGCCGGTCCGTCGATTGCGAGTGCTTTTATTTTTTCCATCTCTTCCTCCCGCTCATTCCGCCTTCGGCGCTCCGGCGCTTTGCCCCGCGAGCCTGCCGGTCGACCAGGCAATCTGCAGGTTAAAGCCGCCGGTCATCGCGTCTAAATCCAGAACTTCGCCCGCAAGGTAGAGCCCCTTTGCGGTCTTACTCTCCATGGTATTCGGAGAAACCGCGCGAACCGAGACACCGCCCTTGGTTACCACCGCCTCGTTGAAGCCTCGAAGGCCGGTCACCGTGAAGCAAAGCCCCTTGGTCGCCTGTCGAAGCGCGGCGCGCTCTGCCTTTGTGATATCCCTCACCTTTTTCTCGCCGGAGATGCCGCTCTGCCGCAGCACTTCCGAAATGAGACTCTGCGGAAAGAGCGAAGGCAGTATGTTCTTTAAGCTCTTATTTTTATTTTCATCGAACTCGCGGAGCAGTCTCTGCTCGAGTTGCTCTTCCGTGAGCGCCGGCTTTAGGTCTATCCGAAGTTCCAGCTCCTGTTTGCTTCGGAGCAGGGGGCCCGCAAGGGCGCTCGCCGAGAGCAATAAGGGGCCGCTCATGCCGAAGTGCGTAAAGAGGGCCTCGCCGAAGCCTTCGTAAACTTTCTTCTTTCCGTCCTTCAGCGTAATCGTGACATTCTTTAACGAGAGTCCCTGCATCGCCGCGCAGCTCTCCTGCTCTTTTAGGATTAAGGGCACCAGAGAAGGGTAGCGTTCCGTGACCTCCATGCCCGCAGCCTCCGCAAAGCGGTAGCCGTCGCCGGTCGAACCGGTCGCCGGGTAAGAGATACCGCCGGTCGCGAGTATCACCGCGTCCGCGCGGAGCTTTTCTCCGTTCGAGAGCGTGACCCCCGTCACCCGGCGCGTTTCCGCCTCACCGGAAAACAGCAGGTCGCGGACTTCCGCATTCAGGCGGACGCGCACGCCCTTTGCCTGCATCTCCCGCTCCAGTGCGCGTATCACATCCGACGCGTGGTCGCTGACCGGGAATACGCGCTCGCCTCTCTCGGTCTTTAACGGACAGCCGGCGCGCTCAAAAAAGTGCATCACGTCCTCGTTCGTCATGGCCCGGAAGGCACTGTAGAGAAAGCGCGGGTTGCTCACAACCTGCGCTTGCACTTCCCGCATGGGCGCCGCATTCGTCAAATTGCAGCGCCCCTTGCCGGTGATATAGATTTTCTTTCCCAACTTCTCGTTCTTTTCGAGCAGCGTGACCGCCGCCCCCGCTTCGGCTGCGGCCACCGCCGCCATCATACCCGCGGCGCCGCCGCCAACTACGATAATTTGTCTCATCGTTTCACTCAAATCTGCGTCAATACGAAAATCGTGTAAATCGCGCGAATCGCATTCTCAAAGTCACGGCTCTTGACGCCGATGATGATATTGAACTCCGAAGAGCCCTGATCGATCATCTTCACATTGATGTGCTCGTGCGTGAGTGCCGCGAAGACGCGCGCCGCCGTGCCGCGCTGGTCCTTCATGCCTCTGCCGACCACCGCAATCAGCGCGAGATCGTCCTCCAAAATAATCTGGTCCGGATGCACCGCGCGGTGAATGCCGGTCATGATTCGCTGCTCGTGATCCAGGAACTCCGACTGGTGCACGACTATGGTCATCGAGTCGATGCCGGAGGGCATGTGCTCAAGGCTGATATCATTGTCCTCAAAGACCTGCAGTACCTTGCGGCAGAAGCCGATCTCCGAGTTCATCATATCCTTGTCGACCGTAATCGAGCAGAAGCCCTTCTTGCCCGCGATGCCGGTAATGGTATAGCGCGGCTTTCTGCAGGTGGAGCTCACAATCATGGTGCCGCTGTCCTCCGGGCGGTTGGTGTTCCGAATGTTAATCGGAATTCCTTCTTTCCGCACCGGGAAAATCGCATCCTCATGCATGACACCCGCGCCCATATAGGAGAGCTCGCGGAGCTCTTGATAGGTAATGGTCTCAATGACGGCCGGATTTTCGACAATGTGCGGGTCCGCGCAGAGGAAGCCCGAGACATCCGTCCAGTTCTCATAGAGATCTGCGTGAATGGCACCCGCAATCACGGAACCCGTGACATCCGAACCGCCGCGGCTAAAGGTCGCAATGCTGCCGTCCTGCTTTCTGCCGTAGAAGCCCGGGACCACCGCGCAGTCATAGCCGGCAAGTTTTGCCGCGACCTCACGCTCCGTTTCCTCCGCGTTAAAGCTGCCGTCGTTGTGGAAGAGTATCATATCCGCCGGATCCACAAAGGGGAAGCCGAGGTAAGCCGCCATCACACGGCCGTTCAGATATTCTCCGCGACTCGCCGCATATTCTCTGCCGCAATGTGCGCGGAAGTTCTTTTCGAGTTCGGCAAATTCCGCGCCGAGATCCAGATCCAGCGAGAGTCCGTCGATGATTTCCTGATAGCGCCCCTTGATTTCCTTCAGCGTCTCCTGAAAGCGCGCCTCATCTTCCGTGCTGTCATAGAGCTGATAGAGGAGATCGGTGACCTTCGTGTCATTGCTGAACCGCTTGCCCGGCGCACTCGGCACGACATAACGCCGCGCCGCATCGCTCCGGATAATCTCACCGACCTTCTTAAACTGCTCCGCACTGGCGAGGGAACTACCGCCAAATTTTACTACCTTTTTCATGCACTCCTACTCTCCTTACTGATTTGTTTCTTTTGGGATGGAGAGCTCACCCGCGAAAATACGCTACACCCGCGGCAAAGATGCCGAGATCCTGGCGGAGCGGAATATTCTTGTTAATGTGTTCTCCGATTCTCTCCGGATGCGCCATCTTACCGAAGACGCGTCCGTCCCGACTGGTAATACCTTCGATTGCCGCGTACGAACCGTTCGGCGTCCAGAGCTCGTCGGTCGAAACTCTGCCCTCGAAGTCGCAGTACTGCGTTGCGACCTGGCCTGCCCTAAACAGTGCCTCAATGGTCTCCGCCGGTGCGACAAAGCGTCCCTCACCGTGCGAAATCGGGTTCGCGTAGACGCCGCCGAGCTCCGCGTTCTTAAGCCACGGCGACTTGTCCGAGACAACCTTGAGGTTCACCATACGGCTCAAGTGTCTGCCGATACGGTTCATCGCAAGGGTCGGTGCATTCGGCGCCTGCTCCTTGATGTCCGCATCCGGCAGAAGGCCGAGCTTAATCAGCGCCTGGAAGCCGTTGCAGATGCCGAGCACCAGGCCGTCGCGCTCGTTTAAGAGCTTTAAGAGCTCCTCCTTCACGACCTCGTTCCGGAAGACCTGCGCAAAGAACTTTGCGGAGCCGTCCGGCTCATCGCCCGCCGAGAAGCCGCCCGGGAACATCACAATCTGTGCGTTCCGGATTTCGTTCCGATAAGCCTCGACCGAGGAGGCAATGTCCTCCGCCGTCAGATTGCGGAAGATGGGGGCGTTCACAACGGCACCCGCCGCCTCAAAGACACGCACCGAGTCATAGTCGCAGTTCGTGCCCGGGAAGACCGGGATAAAGACACGCGGCGTGCCTATCTTGTGGCTGCAGACCGCAACGCTCTCCGCACGGAAGAGCGGGCGATCCTGAACTTCGCCGCCCTCGGTGACGCGGGTCGGGAAGACTTCTTCGAGGGTCTTACTCCAAGCGGCCTCCGCTTCCGCAAGCGAAATCTCTGTGCCGCGGTAGGAAAGCACGGGCTCCGCCGTCACCTCACCGAAGCGCTCCGTGCGGCAGGACAGAGTCTCGACCGCATCCGCCTTTACTTCGAGCAGGAGATTGCACCAGCCCGGCGCGAAGAGGGTCTCCTCCGTGACGCTCTCGTCAAGCTTCACGCCGAGGCCGTTTCCGAAGGCCATCTTTGCGACAGCTTCCGCCGCGCCGTGGCGCTCCAAGACATAGGCACTCACCACGCGCTTTGCCTTGATATCTTCCGTGAGGGCGCGGTACTGCGCCTTCAAATCTTCATAGTCCGGCAAAAGATCGCTGTCGCGCTTTACCGTGAGCAGCACAAGGCGATTGCCCGCCGCTTTCAGTTCCGGTGTGATGATATCCTTCACCGAGGCGACATCGACCGCAAAGCTCACCAGAGTCGGCGGCACATCGATCTCGTTAAAGGTACCGGACATGGAGTCCTTGCCGCCGATCGAAGCGAGTCCCAGCTCGAGCTGTGCCTCATAGGCACCGAGCAGGGCCGCGAAGGGCTGCGACCATCTCTCCGGCTTGTTGTCGTCCATGCGGCGGAAGAACTCCTGGAAGGTCAGGTGAATCTTGTCGATATCGCCGCCCGCCGCAGCGACCTTTGCGACCGAGTCGCAGACCGCGTAGACAGCGCCGTGATAGGGACTCCAGCTCGAGAGATAGGGATCGAAGCCGTAGCTCATAACGGTTGCCGCATCGGTTTTGCCGCGAAGCAGCGGAATCTTTGCGATCATGCTCTGGGTCTCGGTCAGCTGGTGCTTACCGCCGTAGGGCATGGTGACCGTGCCCGCGCCGATCGAGGCATCGAACATCTCGACCAGCCCCTTCTGCGAGCAGACATTCAAATCGCCGAGGACCTTGAGCCACTGCGCCTTGACATCGCTGCCGCCTGCATAGTCGAAGGGGTTCTCGCTCCGCTTCGGCAGTTCCACTTCGACTTCCGCCGTCAAGTGCGCGCCGTTCGTGTCGAGAAAGGCGCGGGACAGGTTCACAATGTCCTTGCCTCTCCAGTTCAGCACGAGGCGCGGCTCTGCCGTGACCACGGCAACCGGCGTCGCTTCCAAGTTCTCTTCCTTCGCATACTGCAAGAAAGTATCCACATCTTTCGGATCGATTACGCAGGCCATGCGCTCCTGCGACTCGGAAATGGCAATTTCCGTGCCGTCGAGACCCGCATACTTGAGAGGCACCTTGTCGAGCTCGACCTTCAGGCCGGGCGCGAGCTCGCCGATTGCGACCGCGACGCCGCCTGCGCCGAAGTCGTTGCACTTCTTGATTAAGAGGCTCACCTCCGGACGGCGGAACATGTGCTGAATCTTCCGTTCGGTCGGCGCGTTGCCCTTCTGCACCTCGGCGCCGCAGCTCTCGATCGAAGAAGTCGTATGAATCTTCGAGGAACCCGTCGCACCGCCGATGCCGTCGCGTCCGGTTCTGCCGCCGAGCAATACAATCACATCGCCCGGGTCGGAACTCATGCGCACCACGTTCTTTCTCGGTGCCGCCGCGATGACCGCGCCGAGCTCCATGCGCTTTGCGACATAGTCGGGGTGATATATCTCTTTCACGTAGCCGGTCGCAAGACCGATTTGGTTTCCGTAGGAAGAATAGCCGTGTGCCGCCTCCGTGACAAGCTTTCGCTGCGGGAGCTTGCCCGGCAGCGTTTCTGCGAGCGGACGGGTCGGATCCGCCGCGCCGGTGATGCGCATTGCCTGATAGACATAGGTTCTGCCGGAGAGCGGGTCGCGGATGGCACCGCCGAGGCAGGTCGCCGCGCCGCCGAAGGGCTCAATTTCCGTCGGGTGGTTGTGGGTCTCGTTCTTAAAGTTGACGAGCCACTCCTCCTCCTTGCCGTCGACCGTAATCGGCACGACAACGGAGCAGGCATTGATCTCATCCGTCTCTTCCTGGTCCGTGAGCTTGCCGTCCCGCTTTAAGCGGCGCATGCCCATCAGCGCGAGGTCCATGAGACAGATGAACTTATCGCTTCTGCCGCCGAGCAAATCCTCGTGATCGCGGAGGTAGCGCTCATAGGTCTTCGTGAGGCGCTCGCGGAAGTCTCCGTCGAGGAAAGCAATCTTTGTGAGCTCGGTCTGGAAAGTCGTGTGACGGCAGTGGTCGGACCAGTAGGTGTCCAGCACCCGGATTTCGGTCACGGTCGGATTTCTCTTCTCGCCCGCAAAGTAGCGGCGAATCTCCAGGAAGTCCTCATAGGTCATCGCGAGACCGAAGGAGGCATAAAGTTCGCGGAACTCATTTTCCGGCATGTCAATGAAGCCCTCGACGGTCTTCACATCTTCCGGCGCGGGGAAGTTCTGGCTCAGGGTTGCGGGCTTCTCTTCCGCGCACTCTCTGGAGTCCACGGGATTAATGCAGAAATTCTTGATGGCCGCGAGTTCCCGCTCGCCGAGCTTGCCCGAGAGCACATAGGTCGTCGCGGTGCGAATGAGCACCTCCGCGTCCTTGTCAATCAGGCGGACGCACTGCTCCGCGGAGTCCGCGCGCTGGTCGAACTGTCCCGGCAGAAACTCGGAAGAAAATACCGAGTCGCCGTCCTCGCGGGGAAATGTCTCCTCATACAGCAGGTCGAGCGGCGGCTCGGAAAAAATGGTGCCGCGCGCCTTTTCGTAGGTGCCGTCCTCGATATTCTCGATATCGTAGCGCACCAGAACGCGCACGCGCTCAATGCCGGAAATACCGAGATAGGTCTTAATGTCCTCAAAAAGCTCTCCGGCGCGCACGGCATATTCCGGTTTCTTCTCTACATAGATCCTTCTAACGCTCATAGTCTCTCCTTCCGGCTTTCACCTGACTCACTCGAGTGCCTGCATACTCATCGCAAGAAGACGCTGTACCTCATCGAGCGGGATGCCGAGACGAACGGCAAGATCCTCCGGACTCGCCTCCCTGCCGAGCTCCGCTGCGAGTTCGCTCGCAATGTCGCTCATCGCATTCAGACGCTCCGCGAGCGTATGCTCTTCCGCATCGCTCTGACTTTCCTCCTGTACGGCCTCCTCCAGCGCGGTATGCACGTTACGCTTTATGGTATCACGAAGTACAGCGCTTTCCAACGTTTTTTCATCGCAGAGGGCTGCGGTCAGCGCGAGATTCGCGACGCCGATCAACTCTCCGACATCCATTCTGCCGAGATACGGGCGAATTTCCGCGAGCGCTGTCTCGAGATAAGCTTCGGTGAGGCGTTTCCTGGCCCGACTGTCCTCTCGGTCGACCCGCAGTTGTTCGAGTAGCCTTGCCTCTTCCTCTGCTTTTAACGTGGGAATCTGCTTTAAGTCCTCTAAGTAGAGCGCGAGCACATCTTCGCCCTGCCCTTCCTCACGCGCTTCTTCCTCGCACGCCGCTTCGTCTCGTAGCGCTTCGTCTTCTCTCCCGTCCGAAAGTTCACCCGCTCGTCTCATATCTGCCTCCTTACAGTTCAGCGATTACCAGTCCCATTTTGCGAAGCCGCTCCGCCGCGCTCCTGTCCCAAAGTTGCTCGAGCGCCTTGTCTCCCGGGAACACTTTCACACTCACACCGCTCACAATGCGAAGTGTCTTCTCCTCGTAATTTAAATTCAAATAGAGCCCGCTCACTTCTTCCTGCCGGAGCTTACTGCCGCTCTCCGCGAGAAAGGCAGCAGACTCTGCGCGGTCCGGACGCAGCACCACGCGAAACGCGCGCGGCGCGCGCTTGCCGCGTATCGCCTGAAAGGCCAAGGCCTTCACCTCGCCCCAGCGGACAAAGTCCTCGACCTCTCTGCTCTCTCTTTCCTCTTCACTGTACCAGTCCTTGGCAACTCTGCCGTCCAGCGTGAGCGAAAACGCCGTCTGAAAGCTCGCCTCTACGACGAGGAAGCGGTCAAAGCTGTCGCCTCGAAACAGGGCCTCGGTAAACGCTCTCAGTTCCTCTGCCTTATACGCCTTCATAGCGCAGCGCCTCCCGGACCGCCGTGAAAAAGTTGCCGCCGCTGTAACTCTTGCCGACCGCTGCCTCTACGCTGTCCCAAAGTCCCTCGTTTTCGGCAAAGGGGTGCGCGGCGAGGTAGCGCTCGTAGGCTTCGCGCACCAGATTCTGCAGTCTCTCGTCCTGCAGTTTTTTTCTGCGCTTTGCCGTCTCTTCCTTATCGTAGCTCTCGGTGCACTTGAATACATAATACTTTCCGTCCAGTTCGGTCACCGCGCTCACGGTATTGTCTTCCATTGCAAACGCGACCCGCTCAAGTTCCGGCGCGAGCTCGCCGCGCGCAACTTTTTTCGCCGGCGCATCCCCCCCGCCGTACTTTCGCGCAAGCGTCCGGAAGTCATTGCCCGCCAAGGCTTCCTCGCGCAACTTTTCCGCATTGTCGCGGCTCTCGCAGGCGGCGCTCTGCAGATGAATGACCTTGGCTTCGCTCTCGCTGACCTCCGCCTTTCTGTCTTCGCGCATCACTTTGCGCAGTTTCAGCGCACGCGCATATTGCTGAAACATGAACTCGACCTCCTCCTCGCTGAGTGAGCCGAAAGCGCTCTGCCCCTGCACCGATTCCGTGTAGAAACGCTGCGCTGCGTCGTGCAGCCGCCTCGTCTCCTCGGTGTCAAGCTTTACGTTGCGCTCTTCCGCCATGCCGTTCAGCGCACTCAATTCATAGAAAAACTGTCTGAGTTCATCGAAATAGGCTTCCGAGAAGGTCTTGGTTCCCCCACTCACACGTTTCTCCCAGATTTCGCTTCCGTAGACCGCCTCGGTCTCCTGCCGCGCGGAAGCGATAATCATGAGCAGCTGGTTTTCGCTGTAGGGAAGCGCCGTCCCGGCAACATTCTCCTCCTTTTTTTCCCGGCTGCAGGCCGCAAAAAACAGGCAACAAAATATGACAAGAAGCAGGGTGACAAATTTCTCACCCCGCTTCCGAAAGCGATTCGTTCTCTCTCTCATCAATCTCGTATCCATCCTCCTCAGCGGTAGAACCCATACTCCGCGACGAGCGCAACCAGGATGCCGACCACAACGCCCGCCATCACCTGAAGCGGCGTATGCCCCACCAATTCCTTCAGCTTCACGGGGAGTAAATCGGGATCTTCCGTCTTCCAGAAATCCGTCTCCATCATCTTATTCAGAAGCTTTGACTGTTTTCCGGTCTCTTGCCGCACACCGATTGCGTCCGTCATCACAATCATCGCAAGGATAAAGCTGATTGCAAACTCAAAGGAGCTGACACCGTGGCAGTAGGCCGCGCTCACGGAGAGTGCCGTGACCGTAGCGCTGTGCGAACTCGGCATACCGCCGTTTCCGAGCAACCGCCCGAAGTCTGTTTTCCCCGTTGCCCGAAACTCAATCAGGAATTTGACCAGCTGTGCCACGAAAAAGCCGAGCACCGCGCTGATCAGCACCTGGTTCGCTTGCAATTGATGAAATATACTCATGCAACCCTTTCCTTATTTTCCTCACATCGCGGGCTCAATACCCGATCAGCCAGTCGTAAAGCTCCTGGTACTTGAGCGCCGACCGCTGCCAAGAATAGTCTGCCTGCATCGCGCGATCCACAATGTGATTCCAGTCCCGACGCCGTTCGCTGTACACCCACTTTGCATAGCGAATGCAATCCAGCATTTCGTGGGCGTTATAGTTCGTAAAGCAGAAGCCGGTTCCCGTGTTTTCATATTGGTTGTAAGGCTCTACGGTGTCCTTTAAGCCGCCGGTTTCCCGGACTATGGGCAGCGTTCCGTAGTGAAGCGCAACCATCTGCGAGAGGCCGCAGGGCTCAAAGAGCGAGGGCATCAGATAGGCATCCGCGCCGGCATAAATCGCGTGGGCCACATCGTCCGAATAATAAATCTGCGCCGAGAGCTTGTCGTGATACTTCCAGTCGTAGTGGCGGAACAGATTTTCGTAGCGCTCATCCCCGGTGCCGAGCACCACAAACTGCAGGTCTTCCTGACAAAGCTCCTCAATGACACCCTGAATGAGATCGAAGCCCTTCTGGTCGGTAAGACGCGAGACAACACCGATCACAAATTTCTTCTCGTCGACCGGCAGCCCCAGGCGTTCCTGCAGCGCGGTTTTATTTTTTTTCTTCTCGTGGCGGAAGGTTTTCACGTCGTACTGCCGCGCGATTTTGGGATCCGTCGCCGGCTCGAACTCTCGGTAGTCAATGCCGTTTACAATGCCGCGGAGCGAGTTGCGACGCGCACGCATGAGCCCGTCTAAGCCCTCCCCGTAAAACGGGGTCTGAATCTCCTCGGCATAGGTGGGACTCACGGTCGTAACCGCATCCGCATAGACGATGCCGCCCTTTAAATAATTTCCGTTCTTATAGGACTCGAGCTTATCCGGCGTAAAGAAATAGTCGGAGAGCCCCGTGATTCTCTGAATGGTCTCGACATCCCAGACGCCCTGGAACTTCAGGTTATGTATGGTCATGACCGACTTGATGCCCCGGAAAAACTCGCCGCCCGCAAAGCGCTCCTTTAGGTAGACCGGGACAAGACCGGTCTGCCAGTCATGGCAGTGAATCACATCCGGACGGAAGCCGATCAGCGGAAGCGCCGAGAGCAGCGCACGGGAAAAGAAGGCAAATTTCTCGAGGTCGTAGAGCCAGTCGCCGTAGGGACGCGGTCCGCCGAAATAGCCCTCGTTGTCAATGAAATAAAAGGTGACGCCGTTTTCAACATACTTTAACACGCCGACATAGCGCTCCGCACCGTTAAAGTCCATGTAAAAATGGGTCACATATTCCATCCCGTTCCGGTATCTCTCCGGAATCGCAAGATACTTCGGAAGCACGACACGCACATCAAAGTATCTCGAGTCGAAACAGGCCGGCAGGGATCCGGCGACATCTGCGAGCCCTCCGGTCTTTATGAAGGGGACCGCCTCAGAAGCAGCAAATAAGATGTTCTTCATCTCATTCCTTCCTTTCTCTTCTCTGCAAGTTGCTTCATTTCCTCGGCTGTCTTTAAAACGCCGTCCGTAATCTCGGCGCCGCCGATCAGCCGTCCGAGTTCCCGGTAGAGCGCCTCTCCCGTGATTTCGCGGATTTCCGTCTCGGTCCGGCTGCCGTCCGTCGCCTTCTCGATGAGATAGTGGTGGTCCGCCATGGCCGCGAGTTGCGGGAGATGGGTGATGCAGAGCACCTGACGGGAACGACTGATTTCCATCAGCTTTTCCGAGACCAACTGCGCCGTGCGCCCGCTGATTCCGGCATCGATTTCGTCAAAAATGAGCGTTTCGACCCTGTCGTTTGCCGCGAGTACCGCGCGGAGCGCAAGCATGACGCGGGACAATTCGCCGCCGCTCGCAATCTGACGCAGCGGCTTGACCGCTTCGCCCGGGTTGGTTCGAATATAAAATTCCGCGCTCTCGCCTCCCTGTTCCGTGTATTCGGGCTGCTCTTCGAAGCGAATTTCAAAGCGCGCATCCTTGAAATTGAGGGCTGCCAACTCCCGCTCGACACGTTCCGAAAGTGCGGCGGCAGCGGTGTGGCGAAAACGCCTGAGCGTTTCCGCAGCGGTCCCGAGGGCCGCCATAGCGTCTTCGCTCTGCTGTTTCAAGCGCGCCGCATCTTTGATAAGGCTTTCAATCTCTGCCGCGCGCGCCTCTTTTTCCGCAAGCAGCGAAAGGAGCCCCGCCTCGTCGCAGTCGTACTTCGCCTCGAGGTGTCGAATTAAATCGAGGCGCTCGCCGAGCCGATTTAAGCCCTCTTCATCGCTCTCGATTTGATTGCGCTCCGTGCGCACGGCTTCCTCGGCATCCTGTAAGAGGGCATCCAACTCTGTCAGCTGTCCCTCCAGGGCGCCGAGCGCGTCCGAATAACGCAGCACCGAGCGAACCGCGCGCAGCGCCTCACTGACCGCATCGGTGCGGAGCGCCTCTTCCGCAATGCCGAGCGCCTCTTCCAGTCGCGCCGCATTCTTGGCGCGGGTATAGGCTGCGGCGAGTTCCGCTTCTTCCCCGGGGCGTATGCCGCTCTCCGAGAGTTCGCGCAGTTCAAAGGAGAGTAAGTCCGCCTCGCGGAGCAGGGCCGCGCGGTCGGAACCCTCGCGCTCCCGCTTTTTCAACGCGCGGTAATTTCGATAGGCAACCGCATAGGCCTCTTTTGCAGCCAGTCCCTCGGGGGACAGGCTCTCGTCGAGCAGCTCTCCGTGCATCTCGGTCGAAAACAGAGTCTGCACCTCATGCTGCCCGTGGATGTCGATCAGCAGGGCGGCAAGTTCCCTTAACTGCCGCGCCGTTGCCGCCTCCCCGTTGATGCGGGACAGGCTTCGATTCTTTTGTATCTTACGGCTCACAATCACCGTTCCGTCCTCTTCCGGAAACACGGAAAGCGCAGCCAGCTTTTCTCTCAGTTCTTGCCGCTCGACGGAAAAAACAAGCTCCAAATATGCCGCCTCTTCGCCGCTCCGTATCATATCCCTGCCTGTCTTTGCGCCGAGCAGGGCGGAAATGGAGTCGATCAGTATGGATTTTCCGGCACCGGTCTCACCGGAGAGCACCGTGAACCCCTCCTCAAACGAGAGGCTCGCCTCTCGAATCAAGGCAAAGTTCTTCACCCGCAATCCTAGCAGCATAAGTCACCTCAACCCACAACCATTTTTCTGACCTGTTCCATGAGGAGCAGGGCATCATCCGTGGAGCGCGTCGCGCAGAAAACCGTGTCATCGCCCGCGACACAGCCCACCGCCTCGTGAAGATGCATGGCGTCGAGCGAAGCCGCGACTGCCATGGCCATGCCGGAGACGGTTTTCACGACCAGAATATTCTGTGCTCTGTCCATTCCGACATAGCTGTCCCGCAGAATGCGGACGTACTTTTCGATCTTCGGATCCTCATTCTGCATGACGGTATAGCGCTGCTTGCCGTTATCCGTAGCGACCTTCGTGAGACGCATCTCGCGAATATCGCGGGACACGGTCGCCTGCGTCACACGAAAACCGGCCAGCCGAAGTTCCTCGACCAGCTCCTCCTGTGTCTCAATCTCTTTCTTACCGATTAACTCAACAATTTTCGAATGTCTCTCTAACTTCATCTGCCCCCCTCATAGCGCAGTCATCTTGCTGCGCAATTGTGCCAAAAAGCTTTCCGCCCCGATGCGGATAACCGGTGTTGTCAGCTTGCTCTCCGAAATGCGCACACTGTCGCCGCCGAGCAACTGCTCGGACGCGGCGCCGTCAAAATCCGCGCTCTGAATGCCCCGCTCTTCCGGGGGTATGCATACCTCGAGCTCATCCTCCGCGCGAAACACAATGCTCGCGCGATACAGCGAGTGCGGACATATCGGTGTCAAGACTGTCATTCGGGCGACCGGATCGATGACGGGTCCTCCCGCGCTCAGATTGTAAGCGGTAGATCCGGTCGGTGTTGAGATAATAATACCATCTGCCTTATATTCATTCAAGAAAGCGCCGTTTACTTTGATGCGAAAATGCACCGGTCCCGCGTTGTATTTGCGGGATACGACCACTTCGTTCAGCGCGAGCCACTCCCGGTCGCGCGGGCTCTCGTGTCCGTTTCGGATAATACGCCCCCTGAGCATCATGCGCTCTTCGACTGTAAAATCATCCAAAATCAGTTTTTCCAAAACGCGCGGTATTTCTGCATCCTTACTCGCAACGGTGAGATAGCCCATGTGTCCGAGGTTAATGCCGACGAGCGGGAGGCCGCTCCCGGCAAGTCCCCTGGCCGCGCGAATCAGCGTTCCGTCGCCGCCGAGTGTAATGACACAGTCATAGTCGAGTGCGGTAATCCCCTGTGTGCTTTGGTCCTCGATATCGACGCGCATTGCGCCGAGTCTGAGGAGCTGCTCCCGTATGGCCTTTGCCTTCTCGTCGGCCCGCTCTTTCCTGCGGTTTACAAAAAGTAAAAAGCGCTTCATTTCTTTCCCCCCGCAAGCGTCTCATGCGCAGCGGCGACCACCGCGCGCGCGGTCTCTGCCGTCACCTCGGCGGTCATATTCTCGCCCTCCTCGACGGTACGAAGCCAAATCAAATACTCGATATTGCCCTCCGGACCGCGTATCGGAGAAAAACTTAAGCCGAGCGGCACAAAGCGGGAGGCCGCCGCATAGTCGAGCACATGTTCTATGACTTCGACATGAACCTTTGCATCCCGCACCACGCCGTGTTTTCCGACCTGCTCTCTCCCCGCCTCAAACTGGGGCTTGATGAGGGCCACCACTTCCGCCTCCGCCGCGAGCAGGGCGCGCACCGCGGGGAGAACCTTGGACAGAGAGATAAACGAGACATCGATGGAAGAAAACGCAATCTCTTCCGGAACCTCCGCCCGCGTCGCATAGCGGATATTGGTCTTCTCGAGACACACGACGCGATTGTCGTTTCTCAGCTTCCAGTCGAGCTGACCGTGGCCCACATCGACCGCATAGACCTTTACGGCGCCTTGCTGCAACATGCAGTCCGTAAAACCGCCGGTCGAAGCGCCGACATCCATACAGATTTTACCGGCGAGTGAGAGCGGGAACTCCTTCAGCGCCTTTTCCAGTTTTAAACCGCCGCGGCTCACATAGGGGAGGCGGTTTCCGCGCACTTCGATCGTGACTTCGGACGGGAAGTTCTGTCCCGCCTTGTCCTCTCTCTGCCCATCCACATATACCAGACCCGCCATGATGAGCGCTTTTGCCTTCTCGCGACTCTCCGCAAGGCCGCGCCCCGTCATCAGAACGTCCAGTCTTTCCTTCATTCCTCTTCCTTCCCCCCGCTCACCAGTGATACTTATCGCGCAATACCGCGACCACGGAATCCGAATCGATGCCCAGATGCTCCCGAAGCACCGAGACATCGCCGTGCTCCACATAGGCGTCCGGCAGCGCAATGTGCGTCACCGAAAGCTCCTTTTTCTGTGAGGAAGCCCATTCGGCCACCTCGAGGCCGAAGCCGCCGCGCAGTACATTCTCCTCGAGCGTCACAAAATTCTCGTGGGTCTTTGCGAGTTCGGCGAGCATTTCCTTGTCGATCGGCTTCGCAAAGCGCATGTTGACCAGCGTACAGGGCTGTCCGAGCGCCTTCAATTTCTCTCTGACATGCTCCGCCGTACTCACCATGCTGCCGAGCGCAAGCAGGGCTGTCTTCTCCTCCCGGTAAATAAGCTCTGCCTTGCCGAAGCGTATCGGTTCCCTGAACTCCGCCAATCCGCGATAGGCCTTGCCGCGCGGATAGCGTATCGCAATCGGGCCGCCGTAGGAAAACGCAAAGCGAAGCTCTTCCTCAAGTTCAAAACAATTCTTCGGCGCGAGTATGGTCATATTCGGAATACAGCCGAGATACGAGAGGTCGAAGACTCCCTGGTGGGTCTCTCCGTCCGCCCCGACCAGTCCCGCGCGGTCAATCGCAAAGACCACCGGCAGGTTCTGAATACAGACATCGTGCAGCACCTGGTCGAAGCCGCGCTGTAAAAAGGAGGAGTAAACCGCGACCACAGGCTTCATGCCGCCCGCCGCAAGGCCCGCAGCACTCGTCACCGCGTGCTGCTCGGCAATGCCAACGTCAAAACAGCGCTGCGGATAGCGCCTGCCGAAGGCCGCGAGTCCCGTGCCCTCCGGCATCGCCGCCGTCACCGCGACAATGTCGGGGTCTTCCGCCGCGAGCCGAATCAAAGTTCTGGAAAAGACATCGGTGTAATCCGGATACTGTTTGTTCTTTTTCGGGACGCCGGTTGCCAACTCAAAGGGTCCCACGCCGTGAAAGAGGTCCGGATGCCGCTCCGCGGGGCGGTAACCCTTGCCCTTCTCCGTGATGACATGCACGAGAACGGCGCGCGGCAAACGGCGCGCCTCTTCAAAGACACGCATCAGTTTTTTGATATCGTGCCCGTCCACCGGTCCCAGATAGGTCACGCCGAGGTTCTCAAAGAACATGCCCGGAACAAAGAGCTGCTTGATGCCGTTCTTTGTGGTCCTGAGGCTCTCGACCATGTGCTTTCCGATGCCGGGAATCGCAAAGAGCGCCTCCGCGACATTCTCTTTCAGACGGTTGTAACCGGCGGAAGTGCGTATGGAATTCAGATAGGCGGACATGCCGCCCACATTCTCGGAAATCGACATGCGGTTGTCGTTTAAGACAATGATGAAGTTCGACTTCATGCGGCCCGCGTTATTCAGCGCCTCGTAGGCCATACCGCCGGTCAGGGCTCCGTCGCCGATCACCGAAATGACCGCGTGCTGTTCGCCGCGGAGATCCCGCGCCGTCGCCATGCCGAGTCCCGCCGAAATCGAGGTCGAGGAGTGCCCCGTATTAAACGCGTCGCAGGGACTCTCGTTTCGCTTCGGGAAACCGGCAATGCCGCCGAAGCTCCTGAGTCCCGCAAAGTCTTTCTTGCGTCCGCTCAGGATTTTATGCGTGTAAGACTGATGTCCCACATCCCAGATAATCTTATCCGTCGGCGGACAGAAGCTCAAATACATGGCCATCGTGAGTTCCACGACGCCGAGATTGCTCGCGAGATGCCCGCCGCACGCCGAACAATGCGAGATCAGAAAGCGTCTGATCTCCGCGGCCAGCGCATCCCATTCCCCGGGGGAAATCCGCTTGATATCCTCCGGGCCGTTGATGTAATCCAATCGCCCCATAGCTGTCTCCGTCCTCAGAAGTTGCGCTCCGTGAGATAGGCTATGAGCGCCGCCAAGCATTTTGTGTCTCCCGGAAAGCCCTTCAGGCGCTGCGCCGCTATCTCGCTCTGCTGTCTGACCGCCTCTTTCGCGCTCTCCAAGCCGTACAGGGAGACATAGGTCGTCTTCTGATTTTTTTCGTCCGAGTGGAGCGGTTTTCCGAGTTCCGCCTCACTCGCCGTCTCATCCAAAATATCGTCGCGTATCTGGAACGCAAGCCCCACTGCCGCGCCGATTTGCTCTGCGATCCGCAGCTCTTCTTCCGTCGCGCCGCCGAGCGCCGCTCCCATCATAAAGGCCGCCTCGAGAAGGGCTCCTGTCTTCAAGCGGTAGATGAAGTCAAGCGTCGTCGCATCCAGACGCTCTCCGGTCTTCTCCACATCCACGGACTGACCGCCGAGCATGCCGAACACGCCGCTCTTCTCGCCGAGTATCGCGAGGGCGCGCGCCGCTCTCTCCGGGTGCTTGGACGCAGCCACCGCTTTCCCCGCCAGGGTGAGCGCCTCCAGCACAAGGCCGTCGCCCGCAAGCGTGCCCATGGCCTCGCCGTAGATATACCAGGTGGTCGGCTTTCCCCGCCTGAGGATATCATTGTCCATGCAGGGAAGGTCGTCGTGCACCAGCGAAAAACTGTGTATCATTTCGAGCGCCGAAAGGAAGGGGGCAGCCTCTTCCTTCCAGCCGCTCTCGCCCCTTGCCTCCGCAAAACATTTGCAGCTCTCAAAGAGTAAAATCGGGCGTATGCGCTTGCCGCCGTTTTCGACCGCCTCGCGCATCGCGCGTATCACCGTGCGCTGCAGCCCGTCTTCGCGGGGCAGCGAAGCGCGAATCAGCGCCTCTACTTCCGACTTGTCATAGGGAAGGCTCTGCATAACGATCCTCCAATACTTCCATCTGCTCTTCGACAAACTGCAGTTTCTCGTTAATTTCACCCGCGAGCTTCATACCTTTTTCATAGAGCGAAAATGCATCCTCGAGACTGGTCTCGCTCGCCTCGAGTTCCGCAAGCAGCTGCTCGAGCAACTCCATGCTCTCTTCGACCGAGCGCTTGCTCTTACGTCTGCCTGTCTTACGCTCCTTCTCCCGCTCAAGCTTCTCGTCCATGCTTCTCCTCTGTCTCCGGCTGTCTCCGGGAAATCGTTTCTACTGTGACACCTGCCTCGCCGTCCAAGAAACGAAGGCGAAGCTGCTCGCCGGTTTCCAGTGCCGAGACCCCCGTAACGGCACTGCCGTCCGCATGCGCCGCATAGGCATAGCCGCCTGTCAGGCGGTTTAAGGGTGAGGCCGCGCGAAGCCGCGCCGCAAGCAGCCGAAACTCTGCCAGCCGCGCGTTCTTTTTGTTGAACAGTTCGCTCCTGAGTTGTCTTCGCAACTCCTCCACGCGCAATTTGCGCGCGCGTATCAGTTCCTCCGGTGTATTGAGCCGAAGCAGGAAATTCGCGCGGCGCGACCTTTCCCGAAGGAGATTCACCTTGGTTTGCAAAGCGTAACGCAGGCGTTCCCGCGCGCGCGAAAGGAGCGCGAGTTCCGCCTCCAAGTTCGGAACACCGCGCTCTGCCGCCGCAGAGGGCGTTGCCGCGCGAAGATCTGCGACAAAGTCCAATATTGTGACATCGGACTCGTGGCCGACCGCCGATATAACGGGAGTCTTACAGGCATGCGCCGCCCGCGCAACCCGCTCGTCGTTAAAACACCAGAGATCCTCCATGGAGCCGCCGCCGCGCCCCACTATCATCACGTCCACGCCGTAGGCATCCAGCGCGCGGATACCGCGCACAATGCTGGCCGGGGCGTCCTGTCCCTGGACCAGCGCCGGAAAGAGTACTATCTTGACATAGGGATTCTGCTGATAAGCGACGGTCTGAATGTCATGGATGGCTGCGCCGCTCGGGCTGGTCACGACCCCGAGGGTCTTTACGAATCTCGGCAGCGGCTTTTTATGTGCCGGGTCAAAGAGGCCCTCGGCCTCCAGTGCGCGGAGGCGCTGCAAATAGAGCTCGTAGAGCTCTCCCTGTCCGAGTTTCTCTACCGCCTTCGTGTTCAGCTGGTAGACGCCCGCTCTCTCATAGACCGTCACCGCGCCCGTGCAGACAACCTGCATGCCGTCCTTCAGCCGCTCGCGAAGCGAGAGCGCATTCTGACGGTATACCACGCCGCGGAGCTCTGCCTCGCTGTCCTTTAAGGTAAAGTAGATGTGCCCGCTCGCATGATATTTGACATTCGAGAGTTCACCGCGTATGCGCACGCCCCCAAGCAAAAAATCCTCGCGAAAGAGATTGCTCACATAGGCGTTCAGCTGCGCAACCGTATATGTTTTAGCCATTTAGACCAATTTTGCGAGGACACCGTTCACGAAGGAGGGAGCCTCATCTCCGCCGAATTTTTTTGCGAGTTCAACCGCCTCGTTGATGGCTACCTTGTCCGGAATGCTCTCGTCAAACCGCAGTTCGTAGCAAGCCAGGCGAAGGATGGTCAGTTCCACGCGTCCCATCTGCCGAAGACTCCAACCGGATGAGGCCTGTGTGAGCGTCTCGTCGATCTCGGCAAGCTTCGTAAGAACAGCTGCGACGCGCTCCCGGCAGAGTTCCCGCTGATCCTCGCTGAATTCGGGACTCTCGTCCTCTTCGTCCGGGACCTCGCATAAATACGCATCTATCTGCTCTTCCGCCTCCGAGGGAGTACAAAAGTTGGTGCTGAACAGCATCTTGAAACAATGCTCTCTGAGCGCTCGTCTTGTCATCTCCTATCCTTTCCAAAGCACATACTTACTCCGCAGTATATCGCAATTTGCGCCGATTCACAAGGTTAGAAGCTCGCCCGGACTAAGCGCATAGATGAGCTTCTCCGCAACCTGTTTTCCCTCCGTCATTTCGAGCGCGAGCGCATAAAGCGAAAGCTGGGCTGTATAGTTCTCACGATAATGTTCGGGATCCCGATTTCGGTCCGTCTTATAGTCGAGGAGTATCATTTTGCCGTTCTCCTCAAACCAGGCATCGATTACCCCCTGTACGACCACCGCTTCCTCGCTTTGCACGGAAGGGTCCGCTTCTCGCGCGGGAACGGCCATGACAAACGAGGACTCCCGATGCAGTTTTTTCTCGCGCTCCGCACGCGCCATGCGCGTAGCGAGCTCGCTCGACAAAAAGTTCAGTATCGGCTCCGCCGAAAGCAGTTCCCTGTCCTCTTTCTCCAAGGCGCCGCAGTGCTCGAGCTCATCCAAAAATAAGTTCAGTTCCGCCTCATTCCAATTTTTCCCGAAGTCAAGGGTCTCAAAGACCTTGTGGTAGGCTGTACCGCGGCGTGCCGCGGTCTCGGCGCCGCCGTTTAACGGCAAGAAAAACAGGGGCTCCGATATCCCTTCCTCCGCCGCTTCGTGAAGACGCTTTAACTCGGACGCGCTTCGCTTCACCTGCAAATTGACATCCGCCGCATGTGCATAGGGAAGGGAGAGCGGCAGAAAGCGCCTACGCTCCTCTTCACCGGCCTTCGCCTCGCAGGCCGCAGAGAGCGCCTCTTTGAGCGCCGCGACCTCGACCGCCTCCCCGAGCACCGCCTCTGCCCGCGACACAGCGCTCTCGCGCCTAAGCGCGATTCCGCAGCCTGCACTGTCCCGCGCCCTTGCGGCCAGGATCCAGTCGAGAAAGCAATTCGCAGTTTTAAGCTCCGCGCTCGAAAGCTGCGCTTCGTCAAAATCCGGTAAAAGCGTCTCTGTCTCTTTTTCGCCTGCCTTCACCGAAGCGCTCAGAATAAGTTTTTCTTTGGCGCGCGTCATCGCGACATAGAGGACACGGAGCTCTTCGCCGAGGGCCTCTGCCCGCAAATGCCAGGCAAAGGCTGCCTTCTTCTCCGTGCCGCCCTTCGCGTGCAGGTCAAAATCGACCGCATCCGCCGCAATGCCGAGCTTCTGGTCATAGAGTATGCTTTTACTGCTGTCCCTGCGGTTAAAGCGCTTTGATAAGCCGGAAAAGAAGACGATGGGAAATTCGAGGCCCTTTGACTTGTGAACGGTCATGATACGAACAGCCGCGGCCTCCTCACCCGGCAGCTGGGCTGCGCCGTAATCGGCATTGTACTTTTTCAGATTGTCGATGTAGCGCACAAAATCGCTGAGTCCCCGGTAGCCGATGCGCTCAAACTCCTCCGCCTTCACGATGAGCATCTGCAGATTCGCATAGCGAAGCTCCCCGCCCGGGCGCGCTGCCTGCTCTCTCTGATAGCCGCTCTCCTCATAGAGCGCCCTTAGAAACTGCGGGAGTTCCGTATAGCTCTCCTGTTCCCGCCAAGCGGCGAGTTTCGAAAACAGCGCCGCCGTCTTTTTTGCGGCTTCGCTCTCCCCGTCTTTTAAAATCGCAGCCTCGAGCCTCTCATAGAGACTCACGCCCTCGCCCTTCGCGGCGAGGGCGGCGAGTTCCTCTTCGCTGAGCCCCCCCACGGACGCATGGAGCACGGCCGCCAGAGAGATATCGCGGAAGGGATTATCGATGGCGCGAAGCAAGCTCAGCACGGTTCTGACCTCTGTCGCGTCAAAATAGCCTGTCTTCTGCTCGGCGAGCGCCGGAATACCGTGACTCATCAGCACTTCGACAAAGCGCTCCGCCTGCCCCGAGGCCGCGCGGAGCAATACGGCTATGTCGCCGTAAGCCGCGGGACGCAGCCCGCCCGCACCGTCGGAGACCTTAATACCCGTTTCGGGATCCAGGAGTTCCAGGATGCGTCGTGCCACAAGTTCCGCTTCGAGCACAGAATCGGCGTCCTCGCTCTCCGCTTCCCGCTCACAGAGCAAAAGTTCTGTCTCGTAGGCTCCGGCTTCTCCTGCCGGAAAGACAGCCCCCGGATAAAGCGCCGCGTCGTCATCGTAGGCAACACCGCCGAGCTCCTCCCGCATGAGCCGCCGGAATACGGCGTTGCAGCTTGCAAGCACTTCCTCGCGGCTGCGAAAGTTCTTTCGGAGATCCACTTTGGTGTCCAGATTCGGCGGGAGTTCCCCGCCGCTGTCCTTATGATAGCTTCTGTACTTCTCGGCAAAGAGCTCCGGCTTCGCATGGCGGAAGCCGTAGATGGACTGCTTGATGTCGCCGACCAGAAAGAGTCTTCCGGCCTCGATTGCGCGGAGCAGTTCTTCCTGTACCCCGTTCGAGTCCTGATATTCGTCCACATAAATCTCGGCAAACTGACTCCGGTACTCCCGCGCAATTTCGCTCGGCTGTCTTTCGCCGCTCGCATCCTGCTCCCAGAAAAGCGCAAGCGTCTCGTGCTCGAGGTCCGAAAAATCCAGTAGATTTTTCTCCTGCTTCTTTGCCCGGTAACGCGCGGAAAAGCTGCGTGCCAGAGAAATCAGGGTGAGTACCGTCTCCGCATCGCCGCTCTCGCTTCCTGTCTCCGCATCGCCGAAGTCCTCTGCCGCCTTTTTGAGCGGCTTCTTCCAGAATTCGCGAAGGGCCTTTACCTGCTCCGCGAGCTCCTTGTCGCTGTCCTTCTTATTTGCTTTCAGCCGGTCGAACGTTTGAAACGCCCCCATTGCCTGCTTTGCCGCCGCATAGCTTTCCGCACGGCAAAGCGCCCGTATTTTTTCAAGATCGCTGTGCACAGCGGCCTCGTAGCCGCCGAGCGCCCCCGTCTCGCAGAGTTCCCTTGCCTCCTCCGCAGAGGGCAGGAGCTCTTCGCCGAGTGCCCTTAATTCCGCCGCCATGTATGCCGCCCAGACAGGCTCGGTTTCGGAGACTTCTCCCTCCTGCTTCGCCTCTTCCTCGCAGCGAAGAAACCACTCTTCCGGCCAGGGCATGCTCTCGGCAAATTGGCAAAGCGAAAGGATTTGCTCGCCTATGCCGAGGTCCGCCTTCCCCTGGGAAAAGGCCTCCGCAAAGCGCAAAAAACCGCTCTCGCCCGCCTCATACTGTTCTTCGAGAAGTGACTCCAGCACATCGCTTTTTAAGATGCGAAGTTCCTCTTCGCTGCCCACGCGAAAGGCCGGGTCCACCGGAAGGCGGTCCGCATGCTCCCGAAGCACCGAGAGACAAAAGCTGTCTATGGTTGTAATCTGCGCGGCATCGAGCGCCGCGAGTTCCCGCTTGGCACGCGCCGCACTTCCTGCCTTTCCCGCGCGCACGGCTGCCTCGAGGCTATCCTCCATGCGGCGCCGTATGCGCTCCCGCATTTCCGCAGCCGCCGCACGGGTAAAGGTCATAATGAGCAAGCGGTCGATGTCGACCGGCCGCGTTTCATCCAACACGCGCGACACGATGCGCTCGGTGAGAACGGCGGTCTTTCCGCTGCCCGCCGCCGCGGAGATTAGCAGCCGGCGCTCGGAGAGCGCTATGGCTCTCCCCTGTTCTTCGGTCCAACGCGTCATTCTCCCACCTCCTCATTCAGCGCGGCATCCATCTCGGCAAATACTTCTTCCGCCTTCCGCTTCTTATTTTTCCGCGCGCGATACCCCGTGATTTTGGCGTCAAAGGCACAGATATCGCGGTGCGGGCAGTACTCACAGCTCAACTGTCCGTCCTCTTCGAGCGGCAGGGCGCGAACATCGCCGCCCAGTATGGCCTCACCTGCCTCCTTCAGTTTCTCCTTGGCATAGGCCTGCAGTTTCAAAAAGCGCTCCGCGCTCACCGTGTTCTCACCGAGGCGTATCTTTCCGTCGCTCAGCTTGAGCGGCAGAAAGGCGCCGGCATCTTCTCCCTCACCGGCGAGCAGGGAGAGCGCGGTTTCATCGCTGTTCATGAGCCCGCTCGGCATGAGTTCCTTTAACTTTGCCTTGCGCATATCCTCTCTGTTTTTCACCTTGTCGAGATCCAAAAAGGCATCTCCGATCGGCGCATAGAAAATTGCGCCCGGCAAAATCTGTTTCTCCGGGTACTGACGCTCGACAAGCTCTGTGACCGCCGAGAGGTAGATAAGGAGCTGTAACTGCGAGCCGCTCAGAATGCGGTAGGGTTCCCAGCTCGTCGCACCGGTCTTATAGTCGACAATTTTTATATAGAGCTGACCCTCGTGTTCCGCCGTATCCACGCGGTCTATCTTTCCGCGGAGCCGCATGCTTCCGCCGCTGAGTTCCGGTGTGATCCCCGGCGCGTCCTGACTCGAGAACTGCAGCTCTTCCGCAGAGGGACGGTAGGCTCCCCGGCGCAGCTGTTCCGCCATAACCAGTATGCTCCCGGTGACAATTCTCGTTAATTTTTTGACAATCCAGCGGTTTTTCGCGCTGTCCTGATAGAGTTTACGCGCATCCGCCGCCACAGCCTCCTCGACCGCCTTGGCCGCGAGTTCCGCAAGATCCTCGTCGCTCTTTTCGCCGAGCTGTCTTCCCTCGGCCGCCGCTGCTTGAAACACAAGCTCAATCGCGCGGTGCGCGAGGCTACCCAGATCCTGCTGCGCGATTTCAAATTCGGGCAGCTGACGAAGCCGCAGTCCGAAATCGGCAAAATGGCGGAAGGGGCAGCGGAAAAACGACTCGATGCGGGTCACGGAGCCGGTGAGTACTTCCCCGTAGAGAGCCCGGGCGGTCTCCCGGAACAGCTTTCCGCCCGCGTAAAGCGTGCAGGCGGAGGCCGTGAGTTCCCTGGCCTCCGTGCGCCTCTCCTCGTCCGATGAATAGGCGCGGAGCAGCGAAACCGCCGCTTCGCGTGCCGTCTCTGTTTTACCGCCTGCCTCCGCTTCTTTGCGCGCCGCGCGGAGTGCCTTTAAGAGCAGCTCCTCCGCCTCGCTGCGGGAATAAAAAGCACCGTTATCCGGCTGTTTCGCCCTTCGGAGCCCCGGCAACAGCTGTTCCAAATGGCGGAGCAAGAATGAGGGGCGCATGGCCTTGCCGCCGCGGTTTACCGCGGAAAAACTGATGTGAAGTCGGTCCGAAGCCTCGGTGAGCAGACGGTATAAGTAAAAGCGCTGTTCGTAGAGCTGTTCCTTGGCACCGGGCGCGAGGATAAGCCCCTCTCCCTTTAGTTTTTCCCGCTCTCGCTCGCTGAGCACACCGCCCTCATCCCGTCGCTTCGGGAGCGCGTTGTCGTTTGCCGCGAGCAGGAAAAGGACCTTTGTGTCGAGAAAACGGGTGCGCATCATATCGCCTATGGTCACGCGGTCCGCATAGGCCGGAATCTGGCCGATGTGAATTTCCCGAAGGCCGCTCTCCAGCACGCCCGCCATATCCGCGCGGGACAGTCTCTCGCCCGAAAGCACTTCGCGCATCTCGGTGAGAATGCGCTCCGTCTCCGCATAAACCTCCGAAAACTCCCTTGCGCGGGAGGCATCTCCCCGCTCCGTAAAGCGAAGGGCAGCGGCCGCAAGCTTCTCTTCGACCGAGAGCGCTTTCATCAGATCGGATAATAAAGCCGCCACCTCGCCGACATCCGCCTCGCCGCCCTGAAAGGCTTCTCGAAGCGGCAGGAGAAGGCCCAGCATCTCCTCCTTGAAGCGATTTAACGCGTCCATGTCCGCTCCCTCAAGTTCGCGCGGACAGTAGGAAAAGGGCTCTTTGAGGCGCGTAAAACTCCGCACGCCGGTGAGTCCCATGTAATTTTCGAGCAGCGCGGTCTGCTTCCACGCTTCCGTGACCAAGGGATTGTGCAAGAAACGGAAAAAAGCGCGCGGCGAAAAGCCCTCCTGAATACATAGCAGGGCTGCGTTTAAAAGTTCCGGCAGCGGGTTGGCGCGCACCGAGAGGTTTTCATCGAGATGGGCGGGGATACCCGCCGCAAGAAAAGTATGCGAGAAGAATTCGCCCATGCCCTCAAAATCCGCGACCACGACCGCAATGTCGCGATAGCGGTAGCCCTCCTCTTTGACGAGGCGGAGTATATTCCTGGCCGCAGCTGCCGCTTCTACCTCCGGGGAGGCGAGCGCCGCAACCGTGACCGCCTTTACCTCTCCCTCGTATACCACGCCGTCATAGCGCAGCGCATGCGCGTCCAGAAAGGCAAGTTCCGGCGCCTTGAGGCGCGCGGACCCCGTGACAAAACAGTCCTGCCCCCGGGGCACGCGAAGTTTCTCCGCAGTATCCCGAATGTGACGCACATACGCGGTCGAGAGATGAAAGAGTTCTTCCTCCGGCAGTCTCTGATCCGGATCGAGGCCCGGATCCAGAGAAAGCACGAAGCGAAGATCCGCCGCAACCGCGAGCAGTTCTTCCAAAACACGGTACTGCACAGGCGTGAAGCCGACAAAGCCGTCGATTAAGAAGTGCGCGTTCCGGAGCAGCTTTGACTCCGGGATACAGGCCGCAAAGTGCCCGAGTATCTCTTCCTTCGGCAACTGCTTTCCGCGAATAAAGTCCTCGACGCCCTGATAGATGAGAGAAAAGTCGCGGAGCTTCATCGCAAGCAGGCGCTTTTCTTCCTTCTCCGCGAGTTCCGAGAAGCGCGAAGGCGCGGCGCCGTACTGCAGACACTCCGAAATCATGGACTTCACCTGCTCCGCAAAACCTGTCTTTTTGACCTTACCCTTCCAGAGCAGCAAGTCTTTTTCGAGCATACCGCCGACACGCCGAACGACCATGGCCTTGCCGCTCTCATCCATGATGGGCGGGAGCTTCCGGTTTAACTCCTGAAACACCCGGTAGGCAAGGCGATTTAAGGAAAGTGCCTCCAAATTGCGGGAGGCATGGCGCGGGTGCAGCTCCAAGAGTTTCTTTTGCACGAGCATGCTGTACTGTTCCGGCACAATGACAAAAAAGCGCTCTTCCGGCGCCTCGAGGGAAGCCTCGATGATGTCCAGAAAAGCGCGCTCGGTTTTTCCGCTTCCGGAAGTACCGAAATAAAAAGAATAAGCCACGCGAACCCTCCTCCGTAAAAAGCGGAATTATATTTCTTGCGTGAGTTGCTCATAGAGTGCGTTCGGAACCTCCGCGCGCACGTAGATGCCCTCTGCCTCGTAGCGCTCCTCGAGCAGCTTCCCCTGCTTTCGTATGCTCTGGATGCGCCCCGCCGCAGCATAGGGAAACAGAGCCTCAAAAGCTCGGCGACTCTTCTTCTTTTCCGCCGAAATCAGCTCTTTGAGTGTCTCAAGCCCCTCTCCGGTCGCCGCCGAAATGCGAACGGAGGCCGCTGCATGGATGTCCTTCGGAAGCGTCTCCGCGCCCGGCAGATCCGTTTTATTGTAGACCGCGATGATGCTGTGCTCCTCCAAGGCTTCGAGCTCCCGCAGGGTCTCATAGACCACAGCCATCTGCGTATCCGCCTCCGGCGAAGACGCATCGACCACATGCAGGATGAGGTCTGCATAACGGGCCTCCTCAAGTGTCGAGTGGAAGGCCTCAATCAGCTGGTGCGGCAGCTTCCGTATGAAGCCGACGGTGTCCGTGAGCAGCACTTCTTCGCCGCCCGGCAACGCGAGTTTTCGCGTGGTCGGATCCAGGGTCGCAAAGAGCTTATTTTCCGCGAGTATTCCCGCATCGGTGAGCCGGTTCAGCAAGGTCGACTTGCCGGCATTCGTATAGCCGACCAAGGCCACAATATAACTCCCGCTTCTCTCCCGCTGCGCCCGCGCGACCTCGCGATGCCGCTTCAGTTCGCCGAGTTTTTCGCGCAAAAAACTAATGCGTGCGCGGATGGCGCGACGGTCGAGCTCCAGCTTCTGTTCGCCCGGACCTCTGGTTCCCACACCGCCGCCGAGTCTGGAGAGCGACGAACGCATGCCGAGGAGATGTGCCTGCGTGTAATGAAGTTGTGCGAGCTCCACCTGGAGCTTACCCTCCGCCGTCACCGCGTGCCGCGCAAAAATATCGAGAATAATCATGGTTCTGTCCATGACCTTGACACCGAGTGCATCGCTCAGATTTTTCATCTGTGCCGGTGATAACTCATCATCCGCCGCAACGGCATCTGCCTCAAGGCTGAAAAGCAGTTCCTTCAACTCTTCTATTTTGCCTTTTCCGAAATAGGTTCCGGGATCCGGCGCTTCGCGCGGCTGCATGAGACGGCCGACCGGCTCTGCTCCCGCGGTCTTCAGCAGTTCCCCGAGCTCCGTCAGCGATTCCTCGCTTCCGTCCCGTTCTCTCTGCTGAATGCCGATCAGCACGACCCGTTCTTTCGCCTCTTCGGTCACAAACAGCTCAGCCATCACTGCCCTCCACTCTGGTCTTCAAAAACGCAATCTCATGTTCTATTTCTTCCCGGTTTCCCTGCCCGCTCTCAAGGAGCGCCGTGAAGCGCTGCAGCGCGTCCGCATACTCCCCGCGATATTCTTGACAAATCGCCTCGCGCTGCCGAAAAACCGCTTGCTGCGCAACATCGGCGGCCGTCAGGGTCTCGCCTGCCTCATACATCGCAAAGGCCTCATCCAGTTTTTTGGCGCTGACCAAGAGATCTCCGTAGTGCAGAAGAAAGCGACTGTCCTCCTTCGCGCTCGGATACAATTTCTCATACGCCGCACGCACGGTCTCCAGTTCATCCGCCGCTCCTCCGGCCCGCGCACTCTCCGCGAGCAGGTAGAGTGTCTCCAGATGCAGTTCTCGGTCCCCGCCCTTTTTCTCTGCCTCTTCGTAATAAGGCAGGGCGCCTTCCATGCCCTTGCCCGCCTTCACGGCAGCGGCACAGGCCAGATCCAAATAGGCAGCTTTTCTGCCTCCTTTTCGGAGCAACTGCTCATAGTGCTCCAACGCCTCCTCGTACTTTCCCGCACGGTACTCCGCCTCCGCAAGGTAACTCAGAATATCCGCCTCTTCTTCATCCTGATGTGCGGTCCCGTAGTAGTCCATCGCATGACGGAAGGCGTCGATTGCCGCCTCGTAGTTTTCCTTCTGTAACTCCGTAATGCCCAGTGAACGGTATTTCTGTACCGCTTTTCTGCGCTCACTGCATCCGCTCAGCAATACCACCAGGGAAAGCACTATGACAATCCCGATTCCCCTCGTCTTCCGCATCGCTCTGCCTCCTCACCGAATACCGGTGCTGCCGAAACCGCCGCGGTTCTCTCCCGTGAGTTTCTCCACTTCCCGGAACGAGAGCACCGGCTGATGCTCCATGATGCGGAACTGACAGATTCTGTCGTTGACATGAATTTCGGTGTCTCGTACCGCGAGCGCCGGGAAAAACCACTGATCATCGTCCCCGCCGTAACTCTCATCGATGACACCCATAGAATTCACCTGGAGAATGCCGAAATTTTTGAAGGTCGAGCTGCGCGGCACCACATGCGCCTCATGGCCTGCCGGAAGCTGCATCGCAATGCCGAGCGGAATCAGGGCAAATTCTCCCTTTTTGAGGCTCACATCCGCCGCCGCGCGGAGATCCACCCAGTCACTCTTTCCGTCGATATAGCGCAGTCGTTCGATCGCTTCGCTAAAATACTTGATTGCAATCTCCATCTCAGACTTCCTCCCCCAGTTTTCCCTCTTCCGTTCCGAAGCGGTAGTTTAACTCCCGCTTGACTTCTTCCTGGATTTCCGCCTCCTGATCCGGTGTGACCGAGGGCAGATCCTGCTTCGAGTCCACACCGAAGCGCCGCAAAAATTCTTCGGTGGTCGCAAAGAGGGCTGGACGCCCCGGAGCGTCCAGCCTTCCGGCTTCATAGATGAGTCCGTACTCGACCAGCTTATTGACCGCGTGGTCGGAAGACACACCTCGTATCTTTGAAATTTCCATCTTGGTGACGGGTTGACGGTAGGCAATGATCGCGAGGGTTTCCAGAACAACCTGACTCAAAACCTGACGTCTGGGCTCTTTTGCGACACGGATCAAAGCATCGTAAAACTCCCGCTTGGTGCCGAGCTGCCAGGCATTCTCCAGACGGAGTAAGTGAACCCCGCGGTCATTTGCCTCATAGCGCTTTGCCAGTCGCTCTGCCGCGGCCTCTGCCTCCGCCGTCGTGCACTCCAGTGCCGCCGCAAGCAAGCCGGTCTCGACCGATTTTCCCATTGTAAAGAGCACCGCCTCTACCACGGCTTCCTGCCGCTGCATTTCCGCTTCTGTCATGCGCCTTCCTCCACTCGATAGTATGTTCTATTATACCCCGTCCTTTCCGCTCTTGTCCATGTGGCTTTTCCCGTCATAAGTGCCATCCGTGGCGAAAGAAAACTCAGTTGTTCTTTACTTTCTTCTGCTTGCCGTTATTACTCTTGTCGTTCGATCTCTGCTCCTTCTTATTGTCTGAACGCTTCTGCTTCTTGTTGTTTTCGTTCTTTCTTCCGCTGTCCTCAGGGCGCTCCGGACGATTGTTCTCTTCAAACCCGCCGTTCTGCTCAAAGCCCTGCGGGCCGTTTCCACCAAAGCCACCGAAGCCCTGCGGACCGTTTCCGCCGAAGCCGCCGAAGCCCTGCGGGCCGTTGTTTCCGCCGAAGCCGCCGAAGCCCTGCGGGCCGTTGTTTCCGCCGAAGCCACCGAAGCCCTGCGGGCCGTTTCCGCCGAAGCCACCGAAGCCCTGCGGACCGTTTCCTCCGAAGCCACCGAAGCCCTGCGGACCGTTTCCGCCGTTCATATCATTCTCTCTTCCTCGGCCCTGCTGCGGTCTGCTTCCCTGCTGTCCGCGCTGACGTTTACTCTGCACGCGTCGGTTTCCGGACTTGCCGCCTCTTCGGCTGCCGTTCTCCGAGCGCTCCGGACGTTCGCCGCGCTCGCTTCTGTTTCCGCTCTGCTCCCCGGACTTGCCGCCCTTTCGGCTGCCGTTCTCCGGGCGTTCCGGACGTTCGCCGCGCTCGCTTCTGTTTCCGCTCTGCTCGCCGGACTTGCCGCCCTTTCGGCCGCCTTTCTCCGGGCGCTCACCGCGCTCGCCCTTACTTCCGCTCTGCTCCCCGGACTTGCCGCCCTTTCGGCTGCCGTTCTCCGGGCGCTCCGGGCGCTCGCCGCGCTCGCTCTTATTTCCGCCCTGCTCCCCGGACTTGCCACCCTTTCGGCCGCCGTTATCCGGGCGCTCACCGCGCTCACCGCGCTCGCTCTTACTTCCGCTCTGCTCCCCGGACTTGCCACCCCTGCGGCTGCCGTTCTCCGGGCGCTCCGGGCGCTCGCCCTTACTTCCGCTCTGCTCGCCCGACTTGCCGCCCCTGCGGCTGCCGTTCTCCGGGCGCTCCGGGCGCTCGCTTCTGTTTCCGCTCTGCTCCCCGGACTTGCCGCCCCTGCGGCTACCGTTCTCCGGACGCTCACCGCGCTCGCTCTTACTTCCGTTCTGCTCGCCCGACTTGCCGCCCTTTCGGCTGCCGTTCTCCGGGCGTTCCGGACGCTCACCGCGCTCGCTTCTGTTTCCGCTCTGCTCCCCGGACTTGCCGCCCTTTCGGCTGCCGTTCTCCGGGCGCCTTCTCTCACCGTTTCCTTCCTGCGAGCTATCACTTTCCTTTAAATCATTCTTCAGTTCTCCGTCTCTGTCTTCTTCGGAGCCACTGTTCCGCATCCTGCCGGACGGGCGCTTTCTCTCGCTTCTTTCGCCACGCGAACTATCCTGCGTTGTATCGCTGCTTTTCGCATTTTCACTCTCGCTTCCGGCTGCCGGCTGAACCTTTCCCGCTTCGCCCTGTGCCGCTGTTTCTCCGCCCTCTTCCGCCGCTGATGCGCGCTCACTGTTCTGGCTCGTACCTACCGTCCCATTCTCCGGAAGGAGTAGACTCGTATTCGTGTGTTCCGCAGGAACAGCGAGCGTCTCATCGCGATTCCCTTCCGGCGGCGTTTGACGCTTCCGCTCCGGCTTCTCACTCGGATTCGAATTCTCCTCCTGTCCGCCGAATGCTTCGTTCATGCCACCGTTTTCCGGACGCTCCGGACGATCTCCGCGCTGAAAACCGCCGTTCTCTTTATTTTCGCCGCCCTTACCCGGGCGCTCCGGACGATCTCCGCGCTCAAAACCGCCGTTCTCTTTATTTTCGCCGCCCTTACCCGGGCGCTCCGGACGATCTCCGCGCTCAAAACCGCCGTTCTCTCCGTTTTCGCTGCCCTTACCGGGGCGCTCCGGACGATTGCCGCGTTCAAAGCCGCCGTTCTCTTTATTTTCGCCGCCCTTACCCGGGCGCTCCGGACGATCTCCGCGCTCAAAACCGCCGTTTTCTCCGTTTTCGCTGCCCTTACCCGGGCGCTCCGGACGCTCGCCGCGCTGAGAACCGCTGTTCTCTCCGTTTTCGCTGCCCTTACCCGGGCGATCCGGGCGCTCGCCGCGTTCAAAGCCGCCGTTCATGCCGCCCTGCGGGCCGTTCCCGCCCTGGTTTTCGCCGATGTTGTTTACGGTATCGCTGATGCTCACCGTTTCGCTCTGCTCACCGACGGTCACGGTATAGTTCTCTCCGCTCTTTAAATCCGCCGCGCTGAAGAGTACGGTATTAAACGCCTGCGTGGTGCCGCTGTTCTCGTAAATGACATTTCCCTTAGAATCCGCAACGACAACCTTGGTTCCCGCGGCCTGCGTCTCCGAGAGATAATAGACAATGCTGTTCTGGGTAGAACCGCTGTCATTTAAGCTCTGGAACATACCGCTGTCGCCGCTCACAAAGACCGTGCCGCCGCTGATCACGCCCTTGCCGTCATAATCAATCGGTGCGTTCCCGCCGTCCGAGGGGCCGTCTACCACAACCGTTCCGCAGCTGATGATGAGGTCGCCGTTCGAATCAATACCGTCACCACTCGCTTTGACCGTGAGTACGCCGCCGCTGATGCGAATTTCCGCACCTTCGGTCGCCTGACCCGGCGCTTTGTCCGAGCCGGAGCCGTCCGATGCATTGAGGCCGTCATCGCTCGCATTCACCGTGATATCTCCACCCTGAATGTCCACGACCAGGCCCTCCAGGCCTTCCTCCGACTCAAGTACCGTTACCTTACCGTCCAGTATGGTCAGAGTCTCATCTGCGTGGATAGCATCATCGCCTGCCTTCAGATTGATGGTACCGCCCTGCACCGTGACATTGGTCTTACTGTGAATCGCATCTTCGGCAGTGCCCGTCACATCCAGGGTGCCGTTCCCGGAAATCGTAAGATCCGACTTTGTGTAGATGGCCGCCTTATTTTCCTCCGCACTGCTCCGGAGATCCGTGACCGCATTCTCGCTGCCGTCCTTCAGTACCAGAGTAATCGAGCTGCCGCTCTCAAACAGCAGCGGTGCATCGGTCGAGTTGCTGATCTTGAAGCCGTCGAAAACCAAGGTGATCTCCGCGCCTTCCTCAGCATCCACCAGGAGCTGACCTTCCTCAAGCGTTCCGCTCAGCAGATAGGTTCCGGCTTTCCGGATGGTCACCTTTCCGTTTTCCGCAACCGCACCGTCGCCTGTTACAACAATGCTGTCACCGCTCGCCGCAATCTGCGTTGCACCCTCGGTGTTCGTAAGCGTTGACTCTGTTGCCGCCTTCGCATTTTTCTTGGTCGCCGCGTCTGCGTAGCTCTTGTAAGCCCCTATGGTCAGAGCCAAAGAGAGGGTTGCCGCCGCCAGTGCAACATGTTTCTTCTTCATAAGATACTCCTTTCTGCTTCTAAGTAAGTCCGAAGCCTTTGCTTCGCTTGCTTGTTTGTTGATACCGACACTTTACCAAGCAAAGCTGAAAGGAAGCTGAAAGGATCAAGCTTTTTCGTGAAGGAAATGTGAATAAAAAAAGAGCCGCTCGCCGAAGCGGGCAGCTCTCTCAATACAGAAGCAAACTCAGTTTTCGCCGAGCGGTGCAAAGCCGTATGCATTCACCAGCGCATCCACCTTTTTCCCGTCACGGCAAAGCGGGCATTCCCGGTAATCATAGGATGCATAGTCCGGGATATCCTTTTTCCCGAACACTGCGGAAATCGGAATATCGTGGTAGGTCTCAAAGGCACTGAAGATAGACGATACACCCGCAAGGGTTCCGCCGTAGTACTGGATACACTCGAGCACCTTATCGAGCGTGCGTCCCGTCGTGATACTGGACATCAGCACCATGATGTTCTTGCCTGCAATCTCCGGGAGCAGGTTGTTGCGGAAGATGAGCTGGGAGTTCGAGTTGAATTCCGGATGCACCACATACATGGTCTTGTGCGCATTCGTCGAGAGGAAGCCCTCTTTGGTCAACTCATCCGCGAGGTAGGCACCGATCACATCCGTTCCCTCCATGCAGACAATGGTATCTATCACCGTTCCGAAGAGATAGGTACCTGTCAAAAAGCGCGCTATTTCCTTTGCCTCACCGCTTCTTGTCTTCAAGGTCGTCACATCGATGTAATAGTTGATGTGTGCATGATTCGAGGCGAAATGTCCTTTCCGAATCTTGAGAGGCGCATCACAACCGGCAGTGTAAATCTTTGTATAATTGATTTCTTGCATAACGCTTCCTCCTTTTGACAAGTCTTTATAGGATTATTGTAAAAGAACTCGGAGATGAATGCAACAAAAAAACTCAGAGCCTCTGCTCTGAGTTACAATCCTGCCGGCGACCGGGGTCGAACCGGTACGGTCATTCCTGACCACAGGATTTTAAGTCCTGGGCGTCTGCCTATTCCGCCACGCCGGCAAATAGCATCAACGCCTGATGCAGCGACCCGAAACGGACTTGAACCGTCGACCTCCGCCGTGACAGGGCGGCGCTCTAACCAACTGAGCCATCGGGCCAAAACTCCTCGTGTTGGACTCGAACCAACGACACCGCGGTTAACAGCCGCGTGCTCTACCGACTGAGCTAACAAGGAATATACCATAGAGTGGAGCTTCGGGGACTCGAACCCGGGACCGATCGGTTATGAGCCGACTGCTCTAACCAGCTGAGCTAAAGCTCCAAGGAGAGTTCCGAAAACTCTAGTGACCCCAACGAGGTTCGAACTCGTGTTACCGCCGTGAAAGGGCGATGTCTTAACCGCTTGACCATGGGGCCATCTTTACACCCTGAAAACCGCACACAGAATTCTATCTATTCATCTCTTTTCCCAAACCCTTTGGTTAAACCCTCGACCGATTAGTAAGAGTCAGCTGAACGTGTCACCACGCTTACACCTCTCTCCTATCTACCTTGTCGTCTTCAAGGGGTCTTACCGCTTTCGCATGAGATATCCCATCTTGAGGGGGGCTTCACGCTTAGATGCCTTCAGCGTTTATCCCGTCCCGACTTGGCTACCCGGCCATGGGGTTGCTCCCCAACCGGTGCACCAGTGGTCAGTCCATCCCGGTCCTCTCGTACTAAGGACAGCTCCTCTCAGATATCTTACGCCCGCGCCGGATAGGGACCGAACTGTCTCACGACGTTCTGAACCCAGCTCGCGTACCGCTTTAATGGGCGAACAGCCCAACCCTTGGGACCGACTTCAGCCCCAGGATGCGATGAGCCGACATCGAGGTGCCAAACCACTCCGTCGATGTGAACTCTTGGGAGTGATAAGCCTGTTATCCCCAGGGTAGCTTTTATCCGTTGAGCGATGGCAATCCCACTTTATACCACCGGATCACTAAGTCCTACTTTCGTACCTGCTCCACCCGTCGGTGTCGCAGTCAAGCTCCCTTCTGCCTTTGCGCTCTTCGAATGGTTTCCAACCATTCTGAGGGAACCTTTGAGCGCCTCCGATACTCTTTCGGAGGCGACCGCCCCAGTCAAACTCCCCACCTGACATTGTCCCCCATCCGGATCACGGATGTAGGTTAGAAATCCAGTGCCACAGGGGTGGTATCCCAACAGCGGCTCCGGAAAGACTGGCGTCCTTCCTTCTTAGCCTCCCACCTATCCTGTACGAGTAACACCGAATCCCGGTATCAAGCTGGAGTAAAGCTCCATGGGGTCTTTCCGTCCTGGCGCAGGTCACCAGCATCTTCACTGGTACTTCAATTTCACCGGGTGCATTGTTGAGACAGCGCTCAAATCATTACGCCTTTCGTGCGGGTCGGAACTTACCCGACAAGGAATTTCGCTACCTTAGGACCGTTATAGTTACGGCCGCCGTTTACTGGGGCTTAAATTCAAAGCTTCGCTTGCGCTAACCTCTCCTCTTAACCTTCCAGCACCGGGCAGGCGTCAGCCCATATACCTCACCTTACGGTTTCGCATAGACCTGTGTTTTTGCTAAACAGTTGCTTGAGCCTTTTCTCTGCGGCTGCATCTCTGCAGCACCCCTTCTCCCGAAGTTACGGGGTCATTTTGCCGAGTTCCTTAACAATGCTTCTCCCGCCGGCCTTAGGATTCTCTCCTCATCCACCTGTGTCGGTTTGCGGTACGGGCTGACATGATACAATAGCGGCTTTTCTCGACAGTCCCTCCACCGGCTTCGCTACTTATATTTCGCTCCCTATCACGCTTTCGGATTGTATGGCGGATTTGCCTACCACACTCCTAACTTCGCTTCGCCCGGTCTTTGCTCTCCCGGGTCCGGTTTCGTTCCTGTGTCCCCACAGTTCTGATCATGTCAGGTGCAGGAATATGAACCTGCTGTCCATCGACTACGGATCTCTCCCTCGCCTTAGGTCCCGACTTACCCAGGGCAGATCAGCTTTACCCTGGAATCCTTGGATATTCGGCCATGATGATTCTCACATCATTCTCGCTACTCATTCCGGCATTCTCTCTTCTCAGAACTCCACGCTTCCTTACGGTAACGCTTCGGCACTCTGAGATTGCTCCTCTACCAATGTATTGCTACATTCCTAAGCTTCGGTATCGTGTTTTAGCCCCGGAAATTTTCGGCGCAGGACCTCTCGACTAGTGAGCTATTACGCACTCTTTGAATGTGTGGCTGCTTCTAAGCCAACATCCTAGCTGTCTTCGAAATCCCACATCCTTTTCCACTTAACACGTATTTTGGGACCTTAGCTGTAGGTCTGGGCTCTTTCCCTTTTGACTGTCCAACTTATCTCGTACAGTCTGACTCCCGACCATCATCAGTACGGCATTCGCAGTTTGATATCCCTTGGTAGGCTTTGACGCCCCCTCAGGAATTCAGTGCTCTACCTCCGTCTGACTAAGTCGAGGCTAGCCCTAAAGCTATTTCGAGGAGAACCAGCTATCTCCGGGTTCGATTGGAATTTCTCCCCTATCCACACCTCATCACCACCCTTTTCAACGGATGTGTGTTCGGTCCTCCATTCCCTTTTACGGGAACTTCAACCTGGACATGGATAGATCACCCGGTTTCGGGTCTGCCGATGCTGACTGTAAGCCCTGTTAAGACTCGGTTTCCCTTCGGCTCCGGACCTGTAGTCCTTAACCTTGCCAGCACCGGCAACTCGCCGGACCGTTCTACAAAAAGTACGCGGTTGTGCGTTCATGTATCGCACTTCCACTGCATGTAAACATAGGGTTTCAGGTTCTTTTTCACTCCCCTCCCGGGGTCCTTTTCACCTTTCCTTCACAGTACTATGCACTATCGGTCACTAAGTAGTATTTAGCCTTAGGGGGTGGTCCCCCCGTATTCCCACAAGGTTTCACGTGTCTCGTGGTACTCTGGATCCTGCCGAGTTTCGAATCGTTTTCCCGTACGGGGCTTTCACCCTCTATAGCGGACTTTTCCAAAGTCCTTCCGGTAACCATTCAATTCCCTTATGCAGTCCGAACCCCGCGGTGCACGCACCGCGGTTTGGGCTCTTCCGTGTTCGCTCGCCACTACTTACGGAATCACTGTTGTTTTCTTTTCCTCCGCCTACTTAGATGTTTCAGTTCAGCGGGTTCCCGGCTGTACGCTATGGATTTACGCACAGTCACTGCAGGTCTTCTGCAGTAGGTTTCCCCATTCGGAAATCTGCGGATCAATAGATATTTGCTCTTCCCCGCAGCTTATCGCAGCTTATCACGTCCTTCATCGGCTCTTAGTGCCAAGGCATCCGCCCTACGCTCTTTTCTGTTTAACCTCTTACATGTTCTCTAGCGTAAGAACATGCGGGTTGGTCAACTCTGCTCTCACAGAGTTACGTATTATTTACATTATAGACATGACTTTCGTCACATCTATCGGATACGACTTTCGTCGTATCACCTCGGATGTCTAGATATTCTTAATTGAATATTCATTCTGTATGCGATTTTCAAGGTGCAAAATGGAGATGGAGAGATTCGAACTCTTGACCCCCTGCTTGCAAGGCAGGTGCTCTCCCAACTGAGCTACACCCCCATAATAATCCGGCGCCCGCCTATTCTCCCATGCCGTTACCAGCATAGTACCTTCGGCCGTCTTCCTCTTAACCGTCGTGTTCGGGATGGGAACGGGTGTTTCAAGAAGACGTATCGACACCGGAAATCCGGTGAACCTTTGATCAAAAACCAGACAGCACAAACAACCCTTACTTCTTCCTTAGAAAGGAGGTGATCCAGCCGCACCTTCCGATACGGCTACCTTGTTACGACTTCACCCCAGTTATCCGCCCCGCCTTCGGCAGCTCCCTCCTTGCGGTTGGGTCACTGACTTCGGGCGTTGCTGACTCCCATGGTGTGACGGGCGGTGTGTACAAGACCCGGGAACGTATTCACCGCGACATGCTGATTCGCGATTACTAGCAATTCCGGCTTCGTGCAGTCGAGTTGCAGACTGCAGTCCGAACTGAGACGTTATTTTTGAGCTTTGCTTAAACTCGCGTTCTCGCTTCTCTTTGTTAACGCCATTGTAGCACGTGTGTTGCCCAAATCATAAGGGGCATGATGATTTGACGTCATCCCCGCCTTCCTCCCGGTTATCCCGGGCAGTCTCGCCGGAGTGCCCAGCTTTACCTGCTGGCTACCGGCAATAGGGGTTGCGCTCGTTGCGGGACTTAACCCAACATCTCACGACACGAGCTGACGACAACCATGCACCACCTGTCACTCCTGTCCCGAAGGAAAGCACCCATTACGGTGCGGTCAGAAGGATGTCAAGATTTGGTAAGGTTCTTCGCGTTGCTTCGAATTAAACCACATGCTCCACTGCTTGTGCGGGTCCCCGTCAATTCCTTTGAGTTTCATTCTTGCGAACGTACTCCCCAGGTGGAATACTTATTGCGTTTGCGACGGCACCGATGCCCTTGGGGCACCAACACCTAGTATTCATCGTTTACCGCGTGGACTACCAGGGTATCTAATCCTGTTTGCTCCCCACGCCTTCGAGCCTCAACGTCAGTTTTCGTCCAGCAGGCCGCCTTCGCCACCGGTGTTCTTCCTAATATCTACGCATTTCACCGCTACACTAGGAATTCCGCCTGCCCCTCCGATACTCAAGTCGCACAGTTTCCAAAGCAGTCCCGTGGTTAAGCCTCGGGATTTCACTTCAGACTTGCGCAACCGTCTGCGCTCCCTTTACACCCAGTAAATCCGGATAACGCTTGCCCCCTACGTATTACCGCGGCTGCTGGCACGTAGTTAGCCGGGGCTTCTTACTCAGGTACCGTCATTTTCTTCCCTGCTGATAGAGCTTTACATACCGAAGTACTTCTTCACTCACGCGGCGTCGCTGCATCAGGGTTTCCCCCATTGTGCAATATTCCCCACTGCTGCCTCCCGTAGGAGTTTGGGCCGTGTCTCAGTCCCAATGTGGCCGGTCATCCTCTCAGATCGGCTATCGATCGTCGCTTTGGTGGGCCGTTACCCCGCCAACTGGCTAATCGAACGCGGGTCCATCTCATACCACCGGAGTTTTTACCCCCGCACCATGCGGTGCTGTGGTCTTATGCGGTATTAACAGTCGTTTCCAACTGTTATCCCCCTGTATGAGGCAGGTTACCCACGCGTTACTCACCCGTCCGCCACTCGAAATGAAGGCTTCCGCCCGAAGGTTTCCATCTTCATTTCTCGTTCGACTTGCATGTGTTAAGCACGCCGCCAGCGTTCATCCTGAGCCAGGATCGAACTCTCAATTTAAAGTTTGTTCGTTCCGGTCAAAATAACGTTGGTCTTTCTCAGTTATTTTACCCGTTATTACTTGGTTTGGTTCTTTTTTGAAATTCTTTTGGAAGCTCACGAACACATTCGAAAAATGTCCGCAAGCCCTCTGTTTTCACAGAGATTTCAGGGTTGTTTGTACTGTCTGATCTTTGATTTTCAAGGTTCTTTGCCGAACGAGTCGGCAGCGCAGAAGGAGGGATTTGAACCCTCGCGCCGCTATTAACGACCTACTCCCTTTCCAGGGGAGCCCCTTCAACCACTTGGGTACTTCTGCAAAAAAGTACTGTGCCTGAGCCGAAACTTTTATTCAGTTTGCTCGGCGACACTCCGTGCTGCTGATTACAGCTTAATCAGTATAAATACCTGCATTCAAAAAGTCAACGACTTTTTGAAAATCTTTTTTCGATCTTATTCTCGGGTTCGCACGCTCCGAAGACACTTCCCTCAAGAAGGCTCCGAAGGGTGGTGTTGAATCAGTATAACACAAAGCTCAGGTTCTTTCCAAGCATAAATTTCAGAATCATTCGAGCGGATGATTGTAAGATGAACTAGGACAATAAAAAAGAGCCGATGACGAACTCGTGGTATGATGAAGCTACCACACACCAACACACCAGGAGGTTCGCCATGGCCCAGAACGAGTATACCACAAATAGAAAATATCGCCACCTGACACGCGAAAAGCGTGCACAGATTGAAGTGCTGCTGCAATTAAAGCTCCCCAAAAGTCGCATCGCGCGCGAAATCGGGATTGCAAGGTCAACTTTATATAATGAACTTGCCAGAGGTACTGTACAGCAGTTAGGACGGAATCTGGAGCCATACACTCGGTACTTTGGAGATTCGGGACAGCGTGTCTACGAACATCGAAGACGAAATAGTCATTGCCCCATGAAGCTGGTGAAAGCTAAGAAGTTCGTGTCTTTTGCAGTAAAGCAGATACTGACAAAGCATCTGGCACCTGATACGATTTGCGGTCTTGCCAAAGAAAAGGGCTGTTTCACCGAGCTGGTTTGCAGCAAGACACTTTATAACTATATTGAGCGTGGATTGTTAAAAGCTCGAAATATCGATCTCGCGCTAAAGGTCAAACGTAAACAACACCGTAAGGGACATCCGCAGCATAAGCGGCTGTATGGCCTGAGTATTGAAGCTCGCCCCCAAGTAGTCAATCAGCGGGAGGAGTTTGGGCATTGGGAGATTGATACCGTGGTCGGTCGAAAGGAGTCACAATCCGTTTTGTTGACACTGGATGAGCGAATCACAAGATTTCGACACATTATAAAGATACCCGGTAGAAGCACACAAGCGGTCGAGCAAGGTTTAAAAACGCTCCGAGAGCTATACGGAGAACGATTCAGCCAAGTCTTTCGCTCCATCACAAGTGACAATGGCAGTGAATTTGCTTCACTGCCACAGTTGCTTTCCACGATACCCATATACTATGCCCATCCTTACTCCGCCTACGAACGCGGACTGAATGAAAAGCAGAACTCATTGATTCGCCGGTTCTTACCAAAAGGGAGTTCTTTTGATGTAGTTACGGATGAGCAGATAAGAGAGATACAGAACTGGATCAATCAACTCCCTCGAAAATCCTTTCATTACAGTTCGCCGGAGGAATTATTTCAGACTGTCCTACTTGATCTTGCAATCTAGCAGAATCATTCGAGCGAAGACTCGCCCTCTCCCTCGGAAAGGAGCGCGAAGCGGGAACCTGCGCAAATCGGGAATACCGCGAAGCAACACCTATGACCTGGCTTCCGACAAAAGACGCACTGCGCCCCGGTACCGCAGCGCGGAGCTATGGCGCTCTCTCAGGCGGCAGAATGATTCCCCTATCTCACAGATAGTGCGGCAGGAGTAAGCCGAAATTTATGAGCATAAATCCCAAGGTAATGCAAAAACCATAGGCAAATCCGAATGCGATAGATCTGTTCGGATAGACGCGGAAGGAGAAGCGCGCATAGTCGACCGGTTTTCTGCCAACGACCTTCCCGACATTTGAGAGCAATCTGTCACCGAGGCTCGCATCCCCCGTCCGCGTTAAGGTATAGTTGCCGGCATCCGCATAAAAGGTATAGAGCTCCATGCGTGCCGTCCCGATGCCGCTTACGGTGGTGCGCATCAACGGTCTGCTGAGCGGAATCATCTCCCCCGTCTCTTTGATTGAGAGTTGCAAGCCGAATTCCCCATACGGGGATTTGCTGTACTGCTTTCCGTTTAACCAAATGCCGTAGTTTCCCGGCTCCGTGACAGTAAAGCTGCCGCTCTCTTCGATGTAGGGCTGCTCGTATAGAAGCTTCACCTTCACGTTAGCGATTATCCCGCGTATACCGAAAATAATGAGCGCCGCTCCGAGCGGCACCAAAAGATAACACAGTTGTTTCATACGCTGTCTCCCATGACTTCACATTGCGGTCTCTGTTTCAATCCGATTTTTTATTGTACCACATTAACTTTCCGCGCAGTAGAAGCATTCCTCCGACTTCGCCTTGCGCTTCGCATTACCGAAACGCAAGCCTTTTACCCCCACACCGTCATCGAGCCGCTTGAAACTCAGTTACACTTCTTCTCTCCTCGCACAAGCTTTGCTCATATTTAAGTTGCTCTCTCAAAGACTATCGTGTGCTCTTTGATAAAAATAAGCGTCCGCCCTTGCGCCGTGTTTCGGCAAAAGGGCGGACACTATCGTTTCTTCTGTATTTCCGTGTTTCTGCTTTCAGAGCTTAACTCGCTTTAATCTGTCGTCGTACCCACTGCTTCCGTCTCATCCGTTAGACCCGCGCCCGGTTCCTTCCGAAGGTCGATGCCGCGAATAATCTTCCGGAGCGGCAGGACAGATACCGGGTTTACCGAAAGTTCGTCAACGCCCATGCGGAGAAAGGTCTCCGTGAGTGCGAGATCGGCGCCGAGTTCACCGCAGATGCCGACCCAGATGCCTTGGCGATGGCCCGCATCAATGGTCATCTTAATCTGCCGAAGCACAGCCGGGTGATGCTTTGCGAGGAAGGGATCCAGCCCCGCGTTCTGCCGGTCGATGGCCAGCGTATACTGTGTGAGGTCGTTGGTTCCGATCGAGAAGAAATCGCATTCCGCCGCGAGCTCATCGGCAATCAGAACGGCTGCCGGTGTCTCAACCATGATACCGACTGCGTAATTGCCAAGCTTCACGCCCTGCTTCTTCAGTTCTTCCGCACACTCCGCGAGCAACTCCTTGCACTCTCTGAGCTCCCGCATCGAAATAATCATCGGGAACATGATGCCGAGGTTGCCGTAGGCCGATGCACGGAGCAGTGCTCTCAACTGGGTCTTAAAGAAGTCCTTCCGGGTCAGGCAAATGCGGATTGCGCGCACACCCATGGCCGGATTCTCCTCCTTCGCCATGTTCATGTACTCAACCTGCTTGTCCGCTCCGATGTCACAGGTACGGATGATGACCTGCTTCGGCGCAAGCGTCTCGACCGCCAGACGATAAGCATTAAACTGCTCCTCCTCACTCGGATAGTCTCTCGAATTGAGGTAGACAAACTCCGAGCGGAAGAGGCCCACGCCCCCCGCATCGTTTTGCTGTACAAGACCGATGTCGGAGGGGCCGCCGATGTTCGCATAGACCTGAATGGTCTTGCCGTCTATGGTCGTATTGCTCTTTCCCTTTAACTCCTGTAAAAGCGCCTTTTGCTTGGCGTCCTTTTCCTTGCGCTTCCGAAGTGACTTCGCAAGATCCTCGGTCGGTTCGATATAGGCGCAGGAATTATAGCCGTCGATGATGGCTTCCCGTCCGTCCCAGTCTTCGTCCACGTCCTTGCACTGCACCAGGGCAGGAATGCCCATGGAACGCGCAAGTATCGCTGTGTGACTGTTGAGCGATCCCTCTTTGGTGATGATGCCGAGGAGAAGCGACTTATCGAGGCGCACGGTCTCGGAGGGTGTAAGGTCCCTGGCTGCCAGAATACAGGGCTCCGTACCCTGCAGCGCATCCGCATTGATGCCGAAGAGATAGTTCAGCACCGCCTGCTCGATGTCGTAGATATCCGCCGCTCTCTCCCGCATGTACGGATCATCCATTTCCGCAAAAACCTTGGCCTGATTGTCGAAGGCCACCTTGACCGCATACTCCGCCGTGTGCTTTTGCGTCTTGATGATTTCGTTGGTTGCATCCAGAAGATCGTCGTCCTCAAGCATCATCGCATGGACGGAGAACACCTCCGCGCTGTCCTCACCGGCATCGACCAGCGCCTTTTCGTAGAGCGCATTCTGCTGTTCGATGGCGCGCTCTCTGGCGTCGTCGAAACGCTTCAGTTCGGACTCGACATCCTCAATCAGGCTGTCGCTGATTTCGAGCTTCGGCGCCTTATAAATTTTAATTTTTCCGATGGCAATCCCGTTTAAAACGCTCTTGCCGGTAGCTACCTGCATGCCTTGCCTCCTCGACTCAGAACGTCTCCTTCAGGAACTTCTCAAGCTCTGCAGCGCAGGCTTCCTCATCTTCTCCCTCAACCCGGACGGTCACAAGATCGCCCTGCTTGACGCCGAGGCCCATGAGTGCGAGCAGTTTCTTCATGTCGACGTTCTTATCGCCCTTAAAGATGGTGACGGTACTCTTATAAGCCTTGAGCTGCTTGACCAAGAGGCCTGCCGGACGAGCGTGGATGCCATTCGGGTCGGTAACGGTGTAGGTGAATTCTTTCATGATGTTATCTCCTTCTCTCGCTTACTCTGGTTATTCTGTCAACTGATTTCTACGCTCGTGTAATCGTCCGAGTTGGTGAGCAACACGACGACCAGATCCGGATGCCCCGCTGCCTTGATCTTCTCTCTGGAGAAGCGGAGTATCGGCTGACCCAGCTTCACGCTGTCGCCCTCGGAGATCAACGGCTCGAAACCGTCTCCATTCATTGCCACTGTGTCGATGCCGACATGAATCAACAGCTCCATATCGCCCGCACCGCTGATGCCGATTGCGTGCTTGGACTCCGCAACCGAGGAAATCGTGCCGTCAAAGGGCGCATACACCACGCCTTCCTCCGGCTGAATGCCGAGGCCCGCACCGAGTATGCCCTGGGCAAAGGTCTCGTCCGGAATATCCTCCTGCTTTACCGCCTGTCCCTTGACCGGTGCCGCAATCGTGCCCGCCTCACAGCGAATCACAACTTCGCCGATAAAGTTCTCTTCTTTTGCGGGTGCTTCCTTCTTCTCTTCCGCAGCCGCCGGAGCTTCCGTGTTCTCTTCCTTAAACAGGACCCAGGACGCCGCGAACGCAATGCCGCCGGAAATCGCAAGCAACACCGTATAGAGCAGCGGCTTGTTGACGGTGAGGTAGCCCGGGAGACCGGTCACACCGTAAGCCGTTGCGCCGAGGCCCATCAAGGCACCGAAGAGTGCACCGACCGCGCCGCCGACCATACCCGCGAGGAAAGGCTTATAAAAGCGCATGTTGACACCGAAGATTGCCGGCTCGGTAATGCCGAGAGAAGCGGAGAGCGCCGAGGGCACCGCGATGCTCTTGGTCTTCTGACTTCTCGCCTTGATGCCGACCGCGAGGCAGGCACCGAACTGTGCGAAGTTTGCCGCACTTGCAATCGGCATCCAGGTGTTTAAGCCCACGGAACCGAGCATGCCCGCCTCAATCACATTATACATGTGGTGCAGACCCATGACGACGGTCGCCGGGTAAATCGCACCCATAATCATAGCGCCGAGCGGATTGTGCACCAAGAGTTCCGCGCCGTTTAATACCATGGTCTCAAGACCCGAGAAAATCGGTCCGATTACCATAAAGGTGAGGAGCGCCGTGATCATCACCGTGCAGAGCGGGGTAATGAAGAGATCCAGCATCTCCGGCACGTGGTCGTGGAACCACTTCTCAATCTTACTCATACAGAAGACAGACAGGATGACCGGAATCACGTGGCCCTGATAGCCGAGCTGGTTAATCTGTCCCAGGGCATAGTTCGGGAAAATCTGTATCTTTCCGAAGAGATACCAGACCTCATAGCCGTTCGCCGCATTCCAGCCGTTCGTCAGCGAAGAGTGAATCATCAAGAGACCCACGACCGCGCCGAGGAAGATGTTGCCGCCGAAGACACGTGCCGCCGAAACCGCCACGATGACCGGCAGGTAGGCAAAGGCCGTGTTCGCGACCATGTCGAGGAAGGCAAACCAGTCGGAACCGGCAAAGCCGAGTCCCGGAATCTTAGCGAGTGCCTCCACCAGTCCCATCATGAGACCCGAGGCGACAATGGCCGGCAGAATCGGGACAAAGACATCGCCGATCGGCTTTAAGAGTCTCTTCCAGAGCGGCTGCTGTGCGGCCGCTGCGGCCTTGACATCGTCCTTCGTGGCCGCCGTCATACCGGTAATGTTCAGGAACTCCTCATAGACCTTGTTGACCGTTCCCGTGCCGATGATCAGTTGCAGCTGTCCGTTCGACTCAAACATGCCTTTGACGCCTTCCACATTGTCGAGGTAGTTCTTGTCGACCTTGCTGTTGTCCTGGATCACCAGCCTGAGTCTCGTCGCGCAGTGCGCGGCCTGTGCGACATTCTCACGCCCACCGATGTGGTCGACGATTTCCTGTGCGCACTTCCTGTAATCCAGTGCCATAAATCCAACCCCTTTCCGAAGCAACCCGTATTTCACGGGACCTTTGTATCCGCCTCCGCCGTCCGGCGGTAAACTGAATGATTACAGGAGCCCGAGTTTTTCGAACGCGATATAAATCCCGTCTTCCGAGACCGCCGGGCAGACCCAGTCGGCGCGCTCTTTGAGCGCCGGAGAACCGTTCTCCATGCAGACCGCATACCCGACAGTCTCCATCATCTCCAAGTCATTCATGCTGTCACCGAACCCTATGGTATCTGCGATATCCGCGCCGAAATAGTCGACGATACGGCGAACACCCTTGCCCTTGTCAAAATCGTGGCTCACGATTTCGCCGTTCACACAGCCGTGGGCCGGCACATCTTGGATGACAAAGTGAAAGTCTTTTTCGAGCAACTGCTTGCACTCCGCAAGCTGCGATGCTTCCCGCGCCATAATGACGATTTTATGAATCTCCTCTCCCGCGTACTCGGACATAGGCCGTATGCCGAGACTCGCGGACAAGGCTTTGCGCCAGCGCTCAATCTCGGAATTTCCGCCCTCGGTACTGTCGAGAAAGTCCTTCAAATCCGCATCGCCGAAGGACCCTTCCGTTCCCTCTATGGTGCAGAAGACACCATTCCGATGAAGGGTGTCCAGCGCGAGCTTTAAGGTCTCCGCGGGAATCGGGTGGTCGTAGAGCACCTTATCCCCGACTTTAACATAGCCGCCGGAACTTGCCACCATGCCGTCAAAGGGATAGCGGAGTAACGGCCGCAACATATCCGGATTTCTACCGGTACAAAGAAAAAGCTTGTGCCCCTTTTTCCGCGCCTGTTCCATGGCGCGCACCGCGGAGTCGGGCGGCGTATTGGTACCGGCCTCTGTCAGGGTTCCGTCAATGTCCAGAAAAATTAACTTACTCATTTCTTTGTACCCTTTTTCTTTCCGGCGTCCCGCTTCGTCTTACCGGCTTTTCCGGACTTCTTCGCGGCCTCCTCTGCTCGCATCACGGCCTCGACCGTCTTGCGCGCCGCTTCTTCGGCCGCTTTCCTTTCTTCGGCCGCCTTCTGTTTTGCGGCTGCTTCCTGTTCTGTGGCCTCCTCGCTTGCTTTCTCGTCGGCCTTTTTCATTTCTTCCGCTTTTTCGACCGTCTTCTTTGCTGCCGTTTCCTCGGCTTCTTCCTTTGCCTTGACTTTCTTATCGGCCTCCTGTTCGGCTTCTGCGACCGGCTTTTGTTCCGGCTTCCGTTCCGTTTTCTTTGCACCGGAGGCCTTCTTTTTCTCGGCTGTCTTCCGCTCTTTCTCAGCTTCCTTTGCCGCAGCCTCCCGCGCGGCCTCCGCCTCCCTTTCTCGCTTCTCTTCTTCTTCCCGACTCCACAGGAGCCAAGCAAAATCGAAGGCCGGAATGCCGACTGCCTGTGCGCGCCGCGGCACGCCCGTCATGAGATCCGTGTAGTTTTCCGGCTCATTGACCCAGGCGGTCTCATCCTGAGGACTGAAGTTAAACAGTGCCACCAGCTTCTCCCCGTCATAATAACGGCCTATGCCGAGAACATGATCGTTGTAGGTCTCGATAATCCAGGTGTCCGCAGCCGTCAGGAAGACCGGATGTTCGCTCCGCATGGTCTCGAGTTTTCGGAGCGCATTGAAAATCCTGCCCTCTCGGCTCTCCGTATCTTTTCGAAGTGCCGCCTCGTCCCAGGAGAAGTTACCTCTGTGCAGGTAGCGCGAATCGTCCCACTTATAGGGATCGTTGTGGTAGCCGTAATCGTTCAACTGACCGATCTCATCTCCGGAATAAATGACCGGAACACCGGACTGGGTGAAGAGAAAGGCGTGCAGCATGATGTGCAGGCGAATCGCGCGGTCCAGTTTCCAAACATTGCCCTCGTATTCCGCCGCCTCAATGCCGCAGAGCGAGGCCGTGGTTCCGCAGAGTCTTGCGTCTCCGAGTCGCGGATCGTCGTTATAAAGCTCTCCTCTTGCATCCGAGCCGTAGAAATAACCGCGGAGGCAGTCGTTTAAGAAGCGCTTATGCCCCACTTCATCTATGCCGAACTGCTTTAAGAAGCCGTAATCCAAGCCCCAGCCGATGTCGTCGTGGCAACGCAGGTAGTTGAGGAATAAATACTGCTTCGGCAGCGCAAAAATCTGTCCGAGCTGGTGCTTTAAGAGGCGCACATCCTTGGTCGCCACCGTGTGCCAGGTCGTCGCCATGGTCGTGACATTGTAGAGTATGTGGCACTCCGGCTTTTCGAGCGTTCCGAAATAAGGCACAACCTTCGAAGGCTCCATTACGACTTCGCCGAGAATCTGCGTTGCCGGGCACACGATTTCCGCTGCCATCCGCATGATGCGGACTATGGTGTGCACCTGCGGGAGGTTACGGCAGTCCGTGCCGAGCGACTTCCAAATGTACGGAATCGCATCGAGGCGGATGATATCCGCGCCCTGGTTGCAGAGAAAGAAGAGGTTCTCCGTCATGTCGTTAAAGACCGTCGGGTTCGCGTAGTTCAAATCCCACTGATAGGGATAGAAACTGGTCATAACCACCTTTCCGACTTCATTACACCAACTGAAATTTCCCGGCGCGGTCGTCGGGAACACCTGCGGCACCGTGCGATCAAAGTCGTTCGGGATATTCCAGTTGTCAAAGAAGAAATAGCGGTCCTGGAACTCCTTCTCACCGGCGCGGGCGCGTCTCGCCCACTCGTGATCCTCCGAAGTGTGGTTCATTACAAAATCAAGGCATACGCTCATGCCGCTTTTATGGCAATCCGAGGCAAGTGCCGCGAAGTCTTCCATGGTCCCGAGCTCCGGCTCTACCTGACGGAAGTCCGCCACCGCATACCCGCCGTCCGAACGCCCCTTGGGACTTGCGAGCAGTGGCATGAGATGAATGTAAGTCACACCTGCCTCTTTGAGATAGGGAAGTTTTTCCCGCACGCCGCGAAGATTTCCAGCGAAGCAATTCGTGTACAGCATCATGCCGAGTACTTCGTTGCTGCGATACCAGCCCGCACTCTGCTCCCGCTCCCGATCCAGGACCTTGAGTTCCTCCGGACGCGCTTCGTACATCCGCTCGAGCATGGAAAGAAAATACCGAAAGGCATTTTCGTCATTATGGTACAGTTCCGCATAGAGCCACTTTAACTCGTCCAGACGTTTCTCCAAGCGCTCCGCAAACTCTCTTGTAAGTCCTGCACGTTCTCCCATGGAAATCCCCCCTATTTTTTGTCTATATTATATCGAAGCCACCTCTTCTCCGCAATCAAAATACCGGCAAAATTGTTGCGGGCATTGACAGAGATTGCCGCTTTCATGTATACTTCATTCACTACACTTGGAGAGGTGTCGGAGCGGTCATAACGAGGCGGTCTTGAAAACCGTTAGTCCTTCGGGGCACATGGGTTCGAATCCCATCCTCTCCGCGAAGAGAGAAGCACGCAAATAGGCCAAAGGTGGCTTAGATGCGTGCTTTTTCTGTGCCCCGTTGTGTCGAAATATCTGCCGCAGCAGATGAAAAACCTCCGCAATTGGGTACACATGCAACACGAATGCAACACGTCCCCACTGCGATAAGCAACACGGCATTCAACCGGGGCGTCACGCCGGTGGCAGGGACACCCGGGGCTCTGCTTCGGCACCCTTCATTTCGCTTTTCTCACGCTTTATTCCGGCAGTATTCGCTGATATTATCAGCGTTTTTGTTCATATCTCTTTCCTGCGATGAATGGCTATAACTATATTTTTACTTACGGTTCCGCTGTGTGTCTCCACACCCGCACAGCTTATTTTGCACTTCCGAGAATCTTGCCGTTTTTACGCTCCCGCTAAGCTCGATCCCTCTTCGCATGCTCCGTATTCCCTATACCGAGCACCCCTATTCCCGAACAAAAACACCGGCAGCGAATTCTCTTTCGCTGCCGGTGTTCATTTGATGATTGCACATGTCACACTGTAGCGGCTCAGTGCCGCGTCTCACGACTTTTAATCCAAAGCTCCGCCCTTGCCATATCTTCCGGCGTGGTGAGCTTCTGATTTTGTTCTTCACCTACCACGAGCTTCACGGGACAGCTGCCGAACAGTTCCATGACCTGCGCGTCATCGGTCGCGAGCCGGGCGCACGCATCCTTTGCCGCACGCGCCCGGGCATAGGCCTCGTAGGCCGCACAGATCTCCGCATAGAAGAAAACCTGCGGGGTCTGCGCCGCAAAGAGCAGGGCGCGCGGCGGTGTGTCCGCGACAAAGCCCTCCGGATTCCCGAGCTTAATCGTGTCCTTTACCGGCAGCACCGGAATGGCCGCGCCGTAGCGCTCTCCCGCCTCCCGCATGCGCGTAAGAAGTTCCCGCGATACAAAGGGGCGCGCGGCGTCGTGGATGAAAACCAGCTCCGTACCGCGCGGTCGAAGGGCAGTGAGTCCCGCAAAGACCGAGTCACAGCGCTCCGTGCCGCCCTCCACGGCAGCGACCAATTTGCAAAAGCCGTACTCCTCCCGATATGTCCGGTAGAGGGCTTCCGCCTCTCCCCGCGGTGTGACCAAAACAATCTCTTCGATCTCGCTCTCCGAGAGCGCCTTCAGCGCATGCCAGAGCACGGTATGCCCTGCGAGCAGCAAAAACTGCTTCGGAATTTTGCTCTGCATGCGCGCGCCGTGCCCGCCCGCAAGCAGGACAGCCGCCATCTTTTTTCTCTCCATCTCAGCGCTCCCCGAGTTTCAGATTCGGAACGGCATTCAAATCCCAGCCGCTTCTTCTGCCCGCCTGATACTCATAGTAGGCCGCGGAACCTATCATGGCCGCATTGTCCGTGCAAAGCCCGAGCTCCGGATACGTGAGGGTATAGCCGGCCGCCTCACAGGCAAGCCGCATGGCCTCGCGGAGCGCGGAGTTCGCAGCGACGCCGCCCGCCATGGCAATGGTCTTGCAGCCATAATCCCGCGCGGCCTCCATGGTATGGGAGACCAGAACCTCCACGGCCGCTTTTTGAAAGGAGGCCACGAGATCGGCGACCGGAATCTCCTCCCCCGTCATCTTCGCGTGATTCTGATAGTTCAACACCGCACTCTTTAAGCCGCTGAAGCTGAAATCATAGGGCGAACCCGCGACCTTGGCGCGCGGAAAGGCGATGGCATCGGGATTTCCCTCCCGCGCCTTTTTATCGATCTTCGGCCCTCCCGGGTAACCGAGCCCCACCGATCTCGCCACCTTGTCGAAGGCCTCGCCCGCCGCATCGTCCCGGGTTTGCCCGAGGATGCGGAACTTTCCGTAGTCTTCGACCATCACGAGATTTGTGTGTCCGCCGGACACAATGAGACAGAGGAAGGGCGGCTTTAAATCCGGATTCGCAATAAAATTCGCCGAGACATGCCCCTCGATGTGGTTTATACCGATTAAGGGCTTGCCCGCCGCCCAAGCCATGGCCTTTGCCGCAGAGACGCCGATTAAGAGCGGTCCCACGAGTCCGGGACCGTAGGTCACCGCGACGGCATCCACCTCCCGAAGCGTCATCTCCGCGTTTTCGAGTGCCTGCTCTACGACCTGGTTGATTTTTTCGATGTGCGCACGCGATGCGATCTCCGGAACCACACCGCCGTAGAGCGTGTGGGTCTCAATCTGGGAGTAAATCACATTCGACCTCACGGTTCTGCCGTCCTCTACGACCGCCGCCGCCGTCTCATCGCAAGAACTTTCGATTGCAAGAATTCGCATTACGCCTCCTCCGGGAAATCCAGTTCCATGGTCCAGCCGTCCTTCGCCGCCTTGGCCGCCGGGAAGATTTTTCGGATCCCCTCCATAAATTCTTCCGGGTAGTTGAGCGAGGGGCTGTAGTGCGTGAGCCAGAGCTCCTTCGGCTTAGCCTCCGCCGCGAGCTTTGCCGCCTCCTGCATGGTCATGTGCTTATGCTCCCGCGCCTTCTGCTGCTTGTCCGGCTCACCGTACATGCCCTCGCATATCATGAGATCCGCATCCTTTGCGTATTCCGCAATGGCCGGGACCGGACGCGTGTCGGTGCAATAGCTGACCTTGAGTCCGCGCCGCGCTTCGCCGAGCACCATGTCCGGCGTATAGACCTTGTCCCCGTCCGTGATGGTCTGTCCCTTCTGCAAGGGGTTCCAGAATTTCAGCGGTATGCCCTGCTCCTTGGCGCGCGCCGCGTCAAAGCGGCCGATGCGGGGTATGCTGATGCAGTAGCCGTAGCAGAGCACATTGTGATTTACGCGGTAGGCCTCGATGACATAGGGGCCGAGCTTCCGCTCCTCTCTCTGCTCGCTGAGTTCCGAAAAGTAAATCGGAAACGGGAGTTCCGGCGCAATGCTCCGGAGAGCCGTCACCACGCGCTCCAAGCCCTTCGGACCTATCATGAGCAGCGGCTCGTGGCGCTCTGCGTTTCCCATGGTGAGGAGCAAACCCGGCAGCCCGCTGATGTGATCCGCGTGGTAGTGCGTAAAGCAAATCACATCGATGGAACGCGGGCTCCAGCCCTTCTCCCGGAGCGCTATCTGCGTGCCCTCCCCGCAGTCAATGAGCAGCGAGGAGCCGTTGCAGCGCGCCATCATAGACGTGAGCCAGCGATACGGCAGCGGCATCATGCCGCCGGTTCCAAGGAGACAAATATCAAGCATCCGTAACCTCTTCTTTCCAATCAGATAAACTTCGATTCCAGTAAATCAGCGCATCCTCTACCGGATTTTCGTAATACATCTTTCTTCTGCCCGCAAGCAGAAAACCATGTTTCTCATACAGTCGAATCGCAGCTGCGTTTCCGGCTCTCACTTCAAGCGTGGCCGCCTCCGCGCCCCGCGCACACATTTCGGCAAGCCCCGCGCGAAGCAGTGTAAGCCCGCAGCGCTTTCCCCTCTCCTCCGGAACGACCGCAATGCGCATCAGTTCCGCCTCATCGCCGAGCACACGCACGTTTACATAGCCGAGCAGTGTGTTCTCGGAGACAAGCACAAAGACGCTGTCATAGGGGGATACAAGAAGTTCCGAGAGCAGCCGAAAAGACCAAGGATCCGGAAAACAACGGCGTTCTGCTTCCGCCATTGCCTCCAGATCCGATGCGACCGCGCGTCGCAATTCGGGCTCTGCGCTCAACGCTCCGCCCTCGCTTTTTTCGGGCTCACGCCTGCCGCGAGTTCCCGCTCCAAATCATATTGTATCGCTTCCTCGCGCTCGCGCTCTGCCTGACTCTTTCTCAGATACTCCGGGGCAAAGTCTTCCGCGGGAACGGTCTTTCCCGCCGCCGCGTAAATCTCTCCGAGCGCCGCGACCGAGGCCGCACGCGCACGGCTGTTGTTCGGCGCCGCGACCGCATACGGCACGCTGAGCAAGGCCGCAAGCCGCGAAACCACCGGAACGCCGTCGCCGAGGAAAATAACCGCCTCGCCGCGCGCATTGAGTTCTTCGATCAAAGCCTCTGCCGCTACGGCGCGCGGCGCCGTTACTTCCGCGAGACAGCCGCTTTCCCCGAACGCGGATTGCTCTTTGCGCGTCCAACGGTAAAGGCCGTTGTAGAGCTGATTCCGTCTCGCGTCCATGACCGGGCAGATCAACGAATCGCTGCCCGCCAGGTTAAAGGCGAGCGCTTCCAGGGTGGAAACCGCAACCAGCGGCTTTCCGAGCGCAAGACCCAGGCCCTTTGCCGTCGCCGCGCCGATACGAAGCCCCGTAAACGAACCCGGCCCCGCGGAAATCGCAATGGCATCGATTTCGGCGGGGTTCAGTTCCAATATACGCTTTACTTCATCGAGCATGGGCAGCAGGGTCTGCGAGTGTGTTTTTTTGTCGGTCACGGTATATTCCGCCGTCAAAATTCCGTCACTCACAAGCGCGACCGAAGCGGTCAGTGCCGCGCTTTCAATTCCGAGTATTTTCATGCTTCGCCTTCCTTTGCCGGAAAGCCGGAAACGCGGAGTTCTCGCACATCGTCTCCACGTTCCGGCACACGGGAAATCTTAACGTGCACGGTGTTTTCCGGGAGGCAGTCCGGCATTCTGGAAGCCCATTCCACCAGACTGACGCCCTCCCCGTAAAAGCAGTCTTCGTAGCCGATCTCATCCATCTCGCCCTCGTCTTCGAGACGATAGAGGTCGAAATGCCAGAGCGGCAGACGTCCGCCCTCGTAGCTCTGTAAAATGGTAAAGGTGGGACTGGTCACCGGCTCCGTGATGCCGAGGCCGCGCGCAAATCCGCGCGCAAAGGCCGTCTTGCCGGCGCCTAAATCTCCCTCGAGCGCAATCACGGTTCCGGGCGGAACCACCGCCGCGAGTTCGGCCGCAAAGCGCTCGGTTTCCTCCTCCGAGCGACTCTCGCGCGTCAAATTCATTCCGCGAGCTCCGCGCGTATCATCGCGAGGATATTCGGAACCTTGGCCGCTCTCTCGCGATAGGTAAACTCTGTCATCGGCGCGCTGACAATCGCGACTTCCTCAAGTCCGGGCAGCTGAATCACGCGCTCTGCCTCAAACTGCTCCTTCGCGGCCGCAAGCGAAGCCGCATCGCCCGAGAGACGCACAAAGTAGCGGTGCTTTTCGCTCTCGTGAGAAGTGACCGTCTGACGCTCCGCCGTCCAACCGAAGCGCACATTCTCGTTCTTATGCTTGCCCGCCTCCATCATGTCCGCGAGCACCGCACTTGCGGTCGGGAGCTTACCCGCGCCGCTGCCGTAGAGCATGGTCGTGCCGAGAAGATTCCCCTTAATCACAATGCCGTTGTAGACACCGTGTACCGCATAGAGCGGATTCTCATCGCTTACAAGCAGCGGGAACACGCTGACCGTGACCTGATCTCCGGCAAACTGCGCCGAACCGACCAGCTTAATCGAAGCTTTGAGCTCGGATGCATAGCGGAAGTCCGTGCTGTCGATCTTCGAAATGCCCTCGGTGTAGACATCCTCGAAATTCACCTCTTTGCCCGTGACCAGCGAGGAGAGGATGGCAATCTTCCGGCAGGTGTCATGACCCTCGATATCCGCCTCCGGATTCCGCTCCGCATAGCCGAGGCGCTGCGCATCCGCAAGCACATCGCCGAACTCTGCGCCCTCGCGGTCCATACGCGTCAAGATGTAATTGGTCGTGCCGTTCAAAATACCGGTAATCTCCGTAATTACCTGGCCCTGATATCCGGTTCCGAGCGTGCGAATCACCGGGATGCCGCCGCCGACCGCAGCCTCGAAGAAGAAGTTGACCTTCTTTTCGCGCGCAATCCGCAAAAGCTCCGTGCCGTGCGCCGCGACCAGTGCCTTATTGCTCGTCACGACATGCTTGCCCTTTAAGAGTGCCGCCTTGACAAACTCATAGGCCGGCGTCGTGCCGCCCATGGTCTCGACGACCAAGGAAATCTCCTCATCCTCTTCGATGTCCGAAAACTTATCCGTAATCAGCTTCTCCGCCGGATCTCCCGGAAAACTTCTGAGGTCCAGAATGCGCTTGATTTCAATTCCCTCTCCGACTTCTCTCTCAATCACCGCCTGATTGACCTTAACCGCCTCGTAGACACCTGCACCGACGGTACCGTAACCCATAATTGCTGCTTTGATCATTGTTTCACTCCCTCGATAAAATCGTTACTTCGCGGACGCCCCGCAGTCCCTCCATCTCCTCTACCATGCCGGACAGATCCCCGGTCTCCTGCCGCACCTCGAGTGAGAGCGAGACCGTTGCCATCCCGTTTAAGGGAATCGACTGGTGTATGGTGATGATATTCGCCTGTGAGCGCGCAACCGCCGCGAGCAAGTCCGCGAGCAATCCCGGCTCATCCAAAATATCAATGGAGAGCGTGATTCTCTGTCCGCTCACACTGTCGCCGAACGGAAAAATGTCGTCTTTGTACTTATAGAATGAGCTTCTGCTGATTCCGGTCTGCTCGGTCGCCTCACTGACCGACATACCCCGATTGGCCCGGAGCAGTCTCTTGGTCTCGACGACGCGAAGCAGCACTTCCGGTACCGCCTTGCGGCGGACGACAAAGTATCTGCCTTCTTCTTCCATCTGTACGTCCTCTAAAAACAGTTGTTTCTCACAGGGGGAATTCTATCACGCAGTTTCCGGAAGCGCAAGTTACTCAAGACAAATTGGGAAGGCCGCACAAAAAATCCCGGCGCATCCGCCGGGATTCGTTACATTAATCGTCGCTGCCTGCGCCTTTCATATCCGGCTTGCCGAGACTCACCCAAGTGAGGTAGGCCGTCATAAAATCATCGAGATCGCCGTCGAGTACGGCGTCTACATTGCCGGTCGAAAAGCCCGTGCGGTGATCCTTGACCATCGTGTAAGGCTGTAACACATAAGAGCGAATCTGGCTGCCCCAGCCGTTGTCCTTCACGATGCCGCGAATCTCGTCCGCCTTTTCCGCCTGCTGCTGCTGTTCCAACATATAGAGCTTGGCCTCGAGCATCTGCATGGCCTTATCCTTGTTCTGGAACTGGCTGCGCTCGTTCTGGCAAGTCACAACGATGCCGGTCGGCAGGTGGGTGATGCGGATGGCCGAGGAAGTCTTGTTGATGTGCTGACCGCCTGCGCCGCTCGAACGATAGGTGTCGATGCGAAGGTCATCCGGGTTGATATCGACATGAATCTCATTCGTGAGCTCCGGCATGATGTCGCAGGAGACAAACGAAGTCTGACGCTTGCCCGCGGCATTGAAGGGCGAGATGCGCACCAGGCGGTGCACGCCATGTTCGCTTCGCAGTCTGCCGTAGGCATTTTCACCGTTGATCTGAATGGTCACGGACTTGATACCGGCCACATCTCCGTCGAGGTAATCGAGCACCTCAATCGAGTATCCGTGGCTCTCTGCCCAGCGTGTGAACATGCGGTAGAGCATGGAGCACCAGTCCGAAGACTCCGTGCCGCCCGCACCCGCATTCAGGCGCAGGATGGCATTGTTCGCGTCGTACTCTCCGGTGAGCAGGGTCTCGGCCTTGAGGGCTTCCAGATCATGGATAAAGCCGTCCAGCATCTCCCGTATCTCCGGAATCAGTTCTTCGTCGCCCTCCTCGTTCCCGAGCTCAATCATGTCCGCAATATCTTGAAAGGCGCTCGAAAGCTTGTGAAAACGCTCCACCGTGTCCTTCAGGCTCTTGTTCTCCCGCACAATCTTGGTCGACTGTTCCGGGTTCTCCCAGAAGTTCGGCTCCTCCATCATGCGGTCAAGCTCTGCGATGCGTTTCTCCTTGTTCTCAAGATCCAAGGAACCCTCCACCTCCTGAAGCGGCTTCTGATAGGTGGAGAGGGTGTATTTCATATTATCTAATTCGACCAAAGCTGCCTCCTGTTATTAAAGCTGTACCGGTGCCGGTCCCTGCTCTCCGTTCTGCTTGAAGAGCTTGCGTCCGCAGCACTGCTTGAACTTTTTGCCGCTGCCGCAGGGGCAGGGATCGTTCGGCATAATCTTCTTCTGCTCATTGACAATCGGCGCCTTCACGAGACCGCTGTCCTTGTTGGTTCCGGTGATGACCGGCGTCTCGCTGCGCTCAATCGCATCCTTACGCTCGATGCGAAGGTGGCAGAGCAGGCGAACCGTGTCGTCCTCAATGCCGGCAATCATCTCCTCGAACATGTTGTAGGCTTCCATCTTGTACTCGACCAGCGGATCTCTCTGGCCGTAAGCCTGAAGGCCTATGCCCTGGCGGAGCTGCTCCATGTCGTCGATGTGATTCATCCACTTCGCGTCGATTGCGCGAAGCAACACAACGCGCTCCACCTCGCGCATCTCATCCGGCGTCGGGAACTCCTTCTCCTTCGCCTCGTAGAATGCAATTGCCTGCTCCTTGAGCTGCTCGAGCAGCTCCTTCTTCGTCATACCGGTCTTATCCTCGGTATACACGACAGGCTCAAGTGGAATCACCGAGAGCAGAAGATGATTCAACTCCTGGTAGTCCCAGTCCTTCGCCGCGCTGTCTTCGCCGATTGCGCGGTTCACCGCGCGCTCCACCACGTGGCCGACCATGCTGAGTATGGTTTCCCGCATGTTCTCACCCTCAAGCACCTTCTCTCGCTCCGCGTAAATTACTTCGCGCTGGTCGTTGTTGACCTCGTCGTACTTTAAGAGCTGCTCGCGAATACCGTAGTTGTTGGTCTCGATCTTCATCTGCGCCTTCTCGATCGCATTCGTGAGCATCTTGTGCTCAATGCGCTCGCCCTCCGGCACACCGAGGGCATTGAACATGCCGATCAGGTGCTCGGAGCCGAAGAGACGCATCAAATCGTCCTCGAGGGAAATGTAGAAGCAGGAAGAACCTGGGTCGCCCTGACGTCCGGAACGGCCGCGCAGCTGGTTGTCAATGCGGCGCGCCTCATGGCGCTCGGTGCCGATCACACGGAGACCGCCGAGTCCTCTGACCTCGGCCTGCAGTTCCTTCGACTTCTCGCGCGCAAGCTCGTCCATCTTCGCGAATGCGTCGGAGTCATAGTTCTCGCTCTCCGGATCGTACTTCTCCTGCTCTTCCTTCGGCAGTGCCTTGATTAAATCGTCGCGAATCACTTCGAAGCTGCCGCCGAGCAGAATATCGGTACCGCGGCCCGCCATGTTGGTTGCAATCGTGACCGCGCCCTTCTTACCTGCCTGGGCGATGATTGCAGCCTCCTTCTCGTGATACTTCGCATTCAAAACCTCGTGGGGAATGCCCTCGCGCTTTAAGAGCTTCGAGAGCATCTCGGAGGTCTCAATCGTAATCGTACCGACCAGCAAGGGCTGCCCCGTCGCATGGTGCTCGCGGATGTCCTCGACAACTGCGTCAAACTTCTCTTTCTTGGTCTTAAAGACCGCGTCCGCCTCGTCCTTTCTCGCAACCGGCGTGTTGGTCGGAATCTCGATGACGTCCATGCCGTAGGTGTTGCGGAACTCCTTCTCCTCGGTCAAAGCGGTACCCGTCATACCTGCCTTTTTCTTGAACTTATTGAAGAAGTTCTGGAAGGTGATGGTCGCGAGGGTCTTAGACTCCTGGCGCACGTTCACGTGCTCCTTCGACTCGATGGCCTGGTGCAGGCCGTCGGAGAAACGTCTGCCCGGCATGATGCGTCCCGTGAACTCATCGACAATCAGAACCTCATCGTCTTTCACGACATAGTCCTTGTCGCGGTGCATCAGTTCCTTCGCGCGGAGCGCTAAAATCACGCAGTGCTGAATCTCAAGGTTTTCCGGATCCGAGAAGTTCTCGATGCCGAAGAACTTCTCAACCTTCTCGACACCTTCCTCGGTCAGGTTCACGACCTTGTCCTTCTCATCGACCACGTAATCACCGGTCTCGGTGATTTCTTCGCCCATGATGGCGTTCATCTTGGTAAACTCGCCGGATGCCTCACCGCGCTCCAACTGGTTTGCGAGCACCGTGCAGGCCTCGTAAATCTTGGTCGACTTTCCGGACTGGCCCGAAATGATGAGCGGCGTTCTCGCCTCATCAATCAGGACCGAGTCCACCTCGTCGATGATGCAGTAGTCGAGGTTTCGGAGCACCTGCTGGTCCTTATAAATCGCCATGTTGTCGCGCAGATAGTCAAAGCCGAGCTCGTTGTTCGTGACATAGGTGATATCGCAGGCATAGGCCTTCTTTCTCGCCTCCGAATCCATGGAGTTCACGACCACACCGACCGTGAGTCCGAGGAAGCGGTGAATGCGTCCCATCCACTTCGCGTCACGCGCCGCAAGGTAGTCGTTGACCGTGACAATCAAGACACCCTTGCCCGCCAGTGCGTTCAGATATGCAGGTGCGGTGGAGACCAGGGTCTTACCTTCACCGGTCTTCATCTCCGCAATGCGGCCCTGATGTAAGACAACGCCGCCGATCAGCTGCACCTTGTAGTGCTCCATGCCGCCTTCATACGTTCCGTCCGCGCGCTTCACGCCGGTCGCGCGACGCGCCGCCTCGCGCACGGTCGCAAATGCCTCCGGCAGAAGGTCATCCAGGGTTTCGCCCGCAGCGAGGCGCTCCTTGAATTTTCCGGTCTGCGCCTTCAGCTCCTCATCGCTCATCGCGACCATGGTGTCACGTAACGAAAGGATCTTTTCAACCTGGGGATTAATCAGTTTCAACTCTCGCTGGCTGTGCGTTCCAAAAATACTCTCAATTAAATTCATGTTCCCGCTCTCTCCCGCTGTCCGCAGAAATAAAGTTTTGTCTGTCTTTTCCGTCCCATAAAATTCCGTATATCCGTTTCATTCTATCACCTCTGTTTCCAAATCGCAATGGAGCGATTCCGCGTTATTTTACGCTGAATTTTGCTTCTCTTTTTCATGATTTATGCTATACTGAAGTCAGTAACACCGCGGTGTTTTCGTCAAATTGTCGAAGATTTCCGCGTCCCTGCATCACATTTGAAAGGAGCAGAACAGTATGCGTATCACCATTAGCGGAAGAAACATCGAACTGGGCGACAGACTGAAGAATCAGGTGAACAAAAAGCTCGGGAAACTCGAGAAATACTTTGCTCCCGAGACCGAGGCGCGCGTTGTTCTGAGCCGTCGGAAAGACGCCGAAATTATCGAGGTCACGATTCCGACGAAAACCGGATTTATCCGCGCCGAGGAAGCGACCGATGACTTCTTCGCATCCATCGATCTCGCCGAAGAGACCATTGAGCGCCAGATCAAGAAGTACAGAACCAAGCTGGTCGACAAGAAGCAGTCCGCACTTGCCTTCTCCGAGCTCTTCCTCGACGAGGGGGAGGATGAGGGCGAAGCGGAAATTCGCATCGTGAAGAACAAGAAGTTTGAATTGCAGCCCATGAACCCCGAGGAGGCTTGTCTCCAGATGGAAATGCTGGGACATGCGTTCTTCGTCTTCTTAAACGGCGACAGCGGTGCCGTAAACGTGGTGTATAAGCGCCGCGACGGCAGCTACGGCCTGATTGAGCCGAGCATCTGAGGTCCTTTTATCACATGTTCCGAGAAGCGAAAGAGGTCGCGCATCTGCGCGACCTCTTTTTGTTTGCGACTCGTTTTTTCCTTGCGCCTTTCGCTTACGGCGCAACCGCCTTACGCTTCTCGCCCGGAACGACCCAGCCGAGCGCGCGGCGCTTTGCCTTGATGTCCTCAACCAGCTTCTCTGCGAGCGCCTTCGGATCGGTGTCGACGTGCATCACCGAACCCAGGGTCTCGCGGGTTCCCTCTTTCAGGAACTCAATGACATTCTTCGAGCCGTGAATCTGTGCCTCCACGCAGTGATAGGAGTTGATTCCCATCAGCCGAAAGCCGAGCGATGCGTCGATGCCCTTCTCATTGCTCCACTCCGGAGAGGTGAAGGCAAAGGGCATGTCCTTTAAGTCCTTGCCGAACTCATTCGCAATGCCCGCAAAAATACCGGAGGAACGGGTGTTATCGATGCACTCGCCGACATGCCAAACCGGCGGAAGGTCGGGCGAGAGGAAGTTCCGAAGCGATTCTCCCGCTTTCGGCAGTCCGTCCTTCATGTTGCAGTAGCCCATCTTCATGAGCGGGAAGGAAACACAGCCGTTGGTCAGGATGAGAATATTGTTCTGCAAGAGGATATCCGCGACATCCAACGCGGTTTTCTCGTAAAGCACCTTCGGATTGTTGCAGCCGACCATGTTCACAATGCCGAGAATTTCACCGGACTTCACAGCCTCCGCGAGCGGTGCCATGCTGCCGAAACGCTTGTGGACATACTCGACCGAGAAGCCGACTTCGGCATCCACCTCGTAGGGCGGAATGTAGACCGGAACACCCTTTCTGTTTTCAAAGCTCTCGATGGCGCGCTTCACAATGCGCTCCGCGAGCTCTCTGGTCTCACCGATGTTCGAATGGCGGTGATCGTACTCAAAGCGCTCCGCACCGGGCAGACGCGCCGACTCGGAAGTCGTAATGACGGTCGTTTGGAAGCACTTTGCGACTTCCATGATGGACGGGAACACGTCCTGGACATCCGCAATCCAGAGATCCAGAGCACCGGTACCGAGCACCAGCTCCGCGGAGACCGCATTGCTGAGCGGAATCACGCCGGCGTAGCGGTACATCGCCGAGAGTCCGGAGCAGCAAATGCCGTAGAAGCGTATGCCCTTTGCACCCGCCTTCTTTGCGAGTTCAATGAACGCCTCCTCCTGACCGACCTTGACAATCTGACTGACCAGGGTGGGCAGATGGCCGTGCACCGCAATGTTCACATACCCCTTCTGAAGGGCGCCGATGTTCACCTTCGAGGTCACGCGGTCGCCGACACCGAAGAGACTGTCGGTCGCAATCGCGGTCGAGACGACACCCGAAAAGGTAAAGGCAAGGCCGCAGCGCAGGAACTGCTGCATGATACTTCTCCAGTCGCCGTCCGTGCCGACACCGCTCTTATGGTAGGCCTCAAAGACCTCGTGGTAGGCGCTGATCGGAATGATGTCCAAATCCTTCCAGACCTTTTGGCGCTCCGCCGGGGCACAGGCCTTGATGACCTCGTAGTCGTCCGGAACGGTTCTGGACATATCCTCGAGCAGCTTGTCCGCGAGTTCGGAGGCAATGCGCTTAATGCTTCTTCTCTCGGTCTTAATGCCGAAGGCCTTTGCCGTATCGCGAATCTTCTGCTGGCCGAGAATCGGAAGATCGAGCTTCCCCTCCGCGGCCCACTTGAGCGACAGAATGACCTCTCTGCCGTGCATGCCGTGCTGCGCGGCACCCGCTGCCGCAGAGCGAAGCAGGTTTCTCGCGACAATCAAATCCGCATCCGCGCCGCAGATGCCCTTCGGGCTCTTCGGCGTGATCTTACATGGTCCCATGTTGCAGATTTTGCAGCAGATGCCCGCGAGACCGAAGCTACACTGCGGCTTCTGCTTGTCAAAGCGGTCAAAGGTCGTGTCAAAGCCGAGCTGTTCCGCGCGGAGCAACATCTCACGCACGGCCGGGTCCGGCGTGTTGTCAATGACATCCTGCTTCGAGGGGAAGGTTTTCTTATACTCGGCGACCGCATTCATGTAGTCGCGGATAAACTCGTTCTCATCCTGCTCATCCTGATGATCCGCCTTAACAACCACCGTCGGCACACCGTGCTTGTCAAAGCCGATGATGTTTCTGTGGCTGTGGATGTGCGCGGGGGCATCGGCATCGTGTTCGTGTGTATGCGCATGGGTGTGCCCGTGCTCGTGTGCGTGCTCGTGCTCATGGGTGTGCTCGTGGGTGTGCTCGTGCTCGTGGGTGTGCTCATGTGCATGCACATGCTCGTGGTTCTGTCCTTTTTTCTCTCCGCTCATACTTACCTCGCTTCCGAATTGCAAAACCTTAAAACCCTATATACATACTTCATTTATTGGTATATAGCTTCCAAGAAGTTTAAATGAAAAGAGTGCCGTTGTCAAGCCAACGGCACTCTCTTTCGCAATTCGTTTTTTTTATCCGAAGCAATCAAAAATTGATATTCCGCACGCTTACTTCAGGAGAATAAAATCTCGCGGACCTGCTCCTTCATCTCTTCCGGCTTGCAGCTGCGCGTGTGACGCACCTCCGCATTCCGAATCTCCTCGACCGCCGGCGGGAAGGGAATTCCCGCTTTCTCACGGAGCTCATCCAGCACCGCAAAGTCGTCGAGTGCGCTCACATCGCCCGCAATTGCCTCCATGACGGCGCGGGAGAACTTAAACGGACTCGCCGTACTCGCAATGACGGTCGGCTTTGTGTCGCCGCTCTTTTTCCGGTAGTCTTCGTAGACCTTGGAGGCGACCGCCGTATGCGTATCAATCACGTAGCCGGTCTTCTCATAGAGCGAGCGAATGCGCTCCGCCACTTCCTCCTGCGTCGCAAAACCGCCGGTAAAGTCCGCCATGGCAGCCCGCATTTCCGCGCTCAGCGCGTACTTGCCGCCGCTCTGCAGTTCCTCCATGAGCGCCTTGGTTTTCGCCGCATCACAACCCGCGCTCAAGTACAGCAGGCGCTCCAGATTGCTCGATACGAGGATGTCCATGGACGGAGACGTTGTCAGAATGAACTCGCGATTCTTGTCGTAGACACCGGTCTCAAAGAAGTCAAAGAGCACCTTGTTGTCGTTCGACGCGCAAATCAGCTTGTCAATCGGCAGCCCCATGCGCTTTGCGAAGTAAGCCGCGAGGATATTGCCGAAGTTTCCGGTCGGCACGCAGACATTGATCTTCTCGCCCTCGGCAATCTTTTCCTCCTTCAGGAGTTCCAGGTAAGCGTGGACATAGTAGACAATCTGCGGCACCAGGCGGCCGATGTTAATCGAGTTTGCGCTGGAGAGCTGCACCTTTTTTGCCGCGAGCTCCGCCTCAAACGCGCGGTCCCCGAAAATCTGCTTGACCGCGGTCTGCGCATCGTCAAAATTGCCCTCGATGCTCACGACCGCCGTGTTATCGCCCTTTTGCGTGATCATCTGGAGTTCCTGGAAGCGGCTCACGCCGCCCTTCGGATAGAAGACCACAATGCCGGTGCCCGGGACATCCGCAAAGCCCGCCATAGCCGCCTTGCCGGTGTCACCGCTGGTCGCGGTCAGAATCTCAATCTTGTTGGTGACGCCGTTCTTTTTTGCCGCCGTGGTCATGAGATAGGGCAAAATCGAGAGCGCCATATCTTTGAACGCAATGGTTTTACCGTGGAAGAGCTCGAGGTAATAAGCATCGTCCGCGAAGGTGAGCGGCGCAATTTCGGGCGTGTCGAACTTCTCGTCGTAAGCGCCCTGAATGCAGGCGCGAAGCTCCTCTTCGCTGTAATCGGTGAGCAGAAGACGCATCACGCGATAGGCCGCTTCCTGATAAGAAGCATCCTTTAATTCCGGAAGCGCAAAGTCGAAGCGCGGAATTCGCTCCGGCATGAAGAGTCCCCCGTCTTTGGCAAGACCCTTGAGCACAGCCTCCGAAGCCGTGCAACCGGTCTCGCCGCCCCGCGTGCTACTGTAAAGCAATTCACCCATTCTTCTGTCTCCTTACTTTCCAAAGATAAGCGTATGTCTCATTAAAAACTTCTGCCGCCGCCGCCGTGCGATCTGCCGCTCGAGCTCGTATGGGTCGAGCTGCTGCCGTGGGGGCCGCTGCTGCGCCCGCCGCCGGAACCGCCGCTGCTCCGCGGTATGCGGCGCCGCACACTGTTTCGGTCAAGCAGTCGGTCCGTTATGTTGCGGAAGCCGAAGACCGCCCCGCTCGCGGAAACAATGCCTGCAACCGTGGAAGCGCGCTTTGCCGCGCCGTCCTGCATTTTGTAATTACGCTTGACGCCCGTCACCGCACCGAGCGCCGTGAGCAGGGATGCCGCCAAAGATCCGAGCGCCGCCAGAGGCGAGACGTGTTTCTTTTTGGTCCAGACGCCGCTCTCCGCATTATAGCTCCAGCCCTTCTGCTTGGCTCTGTCATACGAATCCTGAATCCCCGCAAGCACCTTCTCCGCGCTCGCCGCATAATGTCCCTCGGTGACCTCGCTGTAGCCGAGGTTCAAAAGCGTTTCGATTTCGCTGTTCGAGAGCAACTGAATCGCACCGCCCGCCGTGCTGATATGAATGCGGCGGTTATCCATGTCGATGAGATAGAGGGCACCGGAGAGCTTGCTGCCGTAGCCGTAGTTTCCCGCATCGTAAAAATCGTCCGCGTAAGCCTCGGAACTCTTGCCCTCGGCACTGCCTGTCGTCACCACGACGAGATCCAGCTTGGTCTTTGCGCTGACCCGGGCCACCGTGCGCTCAATCTCCGCTTTCTCGCTCTCGGAGAAGAGATTCGCGTTGTCAAAGACCCGCGTTCCCTCCGCCCGGGCGGAGAAAGCGCCCGGGATGCAGAAACCGAACAGGAGCAGGAACAAAAGCACAAAGCCCGAAAATTGTCTCTTGAATTTTTCTCTCATGCCGCCTCCTCACGAAATAAAGTACATCAGCGCAAGCAGCGCGATAAACAGCGGTATGAAAATCGAAAGGAAATAGCGGAACAGTTTCCCGTTGTCCACCGGCAGCTCGCCGACCACCTTGCCGCTCTGTCCGTTCAGAGAGAAATAATAGAGTTTGGAGGAGCCGGGCTCACGATAGGTCATGGTCCAGACAGGCATGAGCGCATACTCGAGTTTTTCGTCGCTGAGCCAGATATTGTCCGGGGTGACCGAGATTCCGTCATACTCCGAAACCGAATTCCGGAGAGCCGCAAGCGCATAGCGCGCCACTTCCTGTCGGGTCTCGGACTGCACGTCTTCGCTCGCCACATCCTTTCGTTCCGCGACAAAACCGGAGAGATAGCTCGGCGCAAACGGCTTTAAGCTGTTCACGTCAAAGGGCTGTACACTTTCCGCAAGCACACGGTTCGCCTTTTTCAAAGCGTTCCGGGCAACCATATCCACCGGGAGCTCACCGTTTCGTTCCACCTGAAACTTGCTGGTGATAATCTCTTCCGTGTCGCCGTGGCGACGCCGCTCCACACTCGTACCGACGCCGGAAAGTTCCGAATGCGCCTTACAACTGTAAATCAGATAGGGGAAATAGACGCCCGTAAACTTTTCGATCTGCTTTTCGTCATAAAAGGCGCGCGGAACAAACTTTTTCTTTCTGATCCAGTCACCGAATATGCCGAGTGCCTTTTTTCGATCTATGCTGAAGGGCAGCACATAACGCGGCCCCTCCTCGCCGGACAGACGCCCGACCAAGACCACGGGGTTATGGCAATAATAGCAGAAGGTCGCCGCCGTACTCTCCTCGGTCACGATCTCCGCACCGCAGTTCGGACAATTGTAGCGAAGCAGTTCCTCGCTTGCCGCCGCCTTTTGCTCCGCGGCCTGTCCTTTTACGCCCTCTGCCGCTTCCCGCTGCTCATAGAGCGCCTTAATCTTGTCTTCCGTGAAAGCCGAACCGCAAAAAGGGCAAGTGAATCCGCCGGTCTCGGGGGAGAACAAAAGCTCTCCCCCGCAGTTCGGGCACTTATACGATATACTTCCAGCCATTAGACGTCCTCAATTGTTAAGGGCGCGGATTTCCACACTCCGTGCAGAACTTTCCGCTGTTCTCCGAGCCACAGTTCGGGCACTGCCACCCGCTTGTCTCCGGGCGCTTCGCGCCGCACTCGGTACAGAACTTTCCGCTGTTCTCGGCACCGCAAGTCGGACAAGCCCACTGTCCTGCCGCCACCTGCGAAGCAGCCTGCATCTGCTGCGCCTGTGCGGCAGCCTGTGCCTGTGCCTGCGCCTGCTGCTGTGCCTGCTGTTGCATCTGCATCTGCTGGTAATTGGTATTGCTCGCCTGTCCCATAAAGCCCATGCCGGCGTTCATGCCCATGCCGACACCCATCATGCCGACCGCGCCGCCGTTCGGGTTCTCGCCCGCGGAGCGAATGCCCTGCGCGATCTGACCCTGCACAAAGCCCTCGCGAATCGTCGCGTCGGAGAGCATGGCACCCTGGTTCCGCATGTTGATGAGCTCCTGCGACTGGTCGTCATAGGAGAGACCGTCGACACCGATCTCGACCAGCTCAAAACCGCGGGGACCCCATTTCTCATCGAGCTCGGCATCGACCTCCGCATTCAGTCTGTCCTTGATTTTCGACTGAATGAAGGAGATGCGCTCGCCCTCCGCGGAGAGCTTGTTGACCGAAATCTGGAAGGCCTGCAGGAACTCCGCGAGATACTGCTCCGCAACCTCGGAGAACTGCAGGTGCGTCGCGTCGCGCGGAATGACCTCCGCATAGAACTGCAACGGATTCGTGATGCGAATCGAGTAGTGACCGTGTGCGCGGAGAAAGAGTTCCGCGTTGTAGAAGGTATCAAAGTAGTTCATCGGCGTCGGCGTGCCGAAGCGATTTCCCTTGATCTCCTGGAGATTGATGAAGAAAACCTGCTGCTTTCCGGACGGCACACCGCCGAACTTGATACGATTAAACGCATCGCCGAGCGACTCACCGAACTGTCCGTTGAAGAGCGAGGGCGCACTGGAATTGTTGACCGTATAGTAGCCCTCTTCCGCCGTATAGTCGACAATCTTTCCGCCGTCTACCAGCATCATGAACTGATTCTTCTGGACGACAATGCGGCTTCCGTTGCTCACATAATCCGCACTGCCCTTCGTGTTGGAGCCTTTTCCCGGGCGAACCGCCTTTGCTCCGGTAAAAACAGTGCCTTCTCCCATCTCGTCCGCTTCGAGGAACTCAAGCCACTGATCCGCAAGACCGCTTCCGATTGCGGAGACCGCTGCTTTAATAAGACCCATATCACACCTCCTGTTGGTTATGCCTTAGCTTCCGGTTACAAATACCTTTTTATTTTATCAAATTCTGTTCTGTTGTAAACTTACGTTTTCTGCGGCGCGGCGAAATCACCTTGACCGCCAAAAAGAGCAGGATGCCCATGAGGCAGAGCTGCAGACAGACAGTCGGCACCAGGGCCGCCTCAAAGAGCCTGCCGTCTCCGAGTAAGGCGAAATCCGAGTGTCCGGTAGCGCGAAACAGCAGCCCTTCCATCAGACTGAGCGGCGAGAGCCAAAGCAGTACTGCTGCGCCGTTCCCCGCGCCGCCGTAATTTCTGAGCAGTAAATAAAGCCCGTAAGGCCCGAAGAAGAGCAGGGCTTCGGCCGCAAAGGTCTCAACGATGGCAACCGCCGTCGTGCGATTCAGCGCCGAGAAAAAGAGCCCGAGACTGCCCGCAAGAGCTGCCGAAAGTAAGATTCCGCCAAACAGCAGGGCCAGATCCGTAAAACCCGCGCCGCCGAACAGCAGGGCGGTTAATAACACCGGCAGGCCGGAAAAAACAAAAATCGCAGCGGTGATCAAATTCTGCAAGAGATTTCCGAGAATGATGCTCGGCGGTGAGAGCGCTGTCCCGAGCAAAAGATCCAGGGTTTTTTGCTCCCGCTCGCCGCTTACGGCACTCGCCGCACTCGCCGGCACCAGGAGAGCCGCGAGTGCCAGTTCCGTCCAGATCAGCGCGTGAAAGACCCCGAGCACTTCCTCATAGCGAAGTTCTCCCGTATTTTCCGCGCGCTGAAACATGAGTCCCAACAGGAAGACCGCCATGGCCGAGAGCAGGGCATTGCCGCCGCAGAGCGAGGCACTGAAACGCGGCGTTCTGGCAGCCGCGCGGGAGGCTCGTTCACAAATCGGATTCATCTTCATCTTGTACGATTATCCTTTCCTCTCTGCCGACCGTCATGTTCAGGAAGAACGACTCCAAGGTTCCGGGTTCCCGAACAAAGCTCTTGACCGGCACCTCCGCATCGATGAGCTGCTGTAAGAGCGAGGCCTCATCCTCCGCGCTGCCGATGAACTCCAGTTGAAACTGTTTACCGTCCTGCATGACGGCCCGAATACAGGGGTTTCTCCGAAACATGCGAAGGGCCGTCTTCTCACCGTTTAAAACCGTGACCCGAAGCGGGTTCGAGTTCGCAATCTGCCGCAGTATCTCCTGTACTTCGCCGGTGGCCCGAACCCTGCCCTTATCCAATACCGCAATGTCGGTGCAGATTTCCGAGAGTTCCGAGAGCACATGGGAGCTTAAAAGAATGGTCTTCCCGCTGTCCGAAAGTTCCCCGAGCAGTTCGCGCAGGGAAAAGCGACTCCCCGGATCCAGTCCGTTGGTCGGCTCATCGAGCACCAGTAGTTCGGGATCGTGAATCAGGGCGCGTGCCAGTGAAAGCCGCTGCTGCATGCCTTTCGAGAGTTCCGTGACCAAACTGTCACGCCGCTCAAAGAGGCCCACACGCCGCAGAAGTTCCTCGTTCCGAAGACGCGCGTTGCGACCTCCGAGCCCGAAGCAGCTCGCAAAAAAGCTCATGTATTCGAGTACGGACATATTGTCATAGGCCCCGAAGCCGTCCGGGACAAAGCCGATCAGGCGTTTTGCCGCCTCCGGGCGCTGCCGCACATCGATACCGCCCACCAAAAGTTCCCCCGAGTCCGGCGCAAGTAGGCCTGCTGCGATGCGTAATAGGGTCGTCTTTCCGGCGCCGTTTTGTCCCATGAGGCCGAAGAGCGAGCCGCGCGGCACCGAGAGTGTGAGCCCTTTCAGAACTTCCAGATTTCGATAGGCTTTTCGAACATCGGAAAATACCAGCATCAGCTCTCCTCCCCTATGACGGTAATCCACGGGAGCGCTACATCCAAGCGATTGGGACTTGTGCTCTTCTCCTCGGCATAGCGCACCGTGATGGTTTGATCCAGCGCAAAATAAGGCGCGAGTTCTTCCGCCGTAAAGCGCGTTTTCCCGGCCTCGATGTCATCAAAGTTGCCGCTGCGGTAGTTGTAAAACGAAATCACACCGCGGAATTCCGCTGCGTTCTCGCCCGCTTCGCCGCTCTCAAAGATGGCATCCGGCGCCTCTAAAAGCAGCGCCTCGGTGCGGAAGTTCTTCCCGAGCTTATAGCTCAGCACGACCGGGTCGCCGCGGTAAAAGGAATTTGTGGCGGCGATATAGTCGCCGCTCAGCACCTCCGGGACCCGCATCAGCGCCGAGCGGCTGATGCGCTCATCTTCCCGCGCGTCCACGGTGAGCACCGAAGTCAGAAGATTCATGCCGAAATGCCTGAGCCCTTCGGTCTCTACCGCCTTGCCCGCGGGCTCCTCCTCCGAAAACGCGACCACACGCGCATCCGGCGTATAATTTCCCGCCACCTGGGAGAGGTAAAAGCCGAGGAAGTCCGCTCGCTCGAGCGCGCGCAGGTGCTCTCGCTCGTTTTTTCCGCCGTCGTAGACACCGGTCAGAAAAGCGGCGACCATAGGCTTGTTGTTAAGCGGAATATTGTATACATTTCGTTCCGAGACATCCACGGTCTCGTTTGCCTCCATGCGTCCGAGTGCGACCACCTTTCCGTAAAACAACAGAAAGGCATTGTTCACGGCGTACGGATAGCGGTTGGTCACCGTTCCGCTCACCTTGTCGCCGAAGAGACTCAAATCGCCCGAAAAGCCGAGACTCTGCTCGTTTGCCGTGCTCTTCTCCATGCGAAGCAACTTGGCACTGAAGGCCGCGGGATTTCTGACCGCAATCTCCCGTTCCTTTCCGCGTTCGGATACGGTGAGATCCGCCTCTTCTTCTCCGCTTATGCTACTGTTTGCCGCCGTCTGCTTCGCCGTGGCAAGGGGCACAATCTCACTCCCGGCTTCCAGCGCAAGCTGATAGCTTCTGTGCCGCGGATTTCTAAGATTGACATAGACGGTTTCGGAGAGCACATCCTCTCCGGCCTCCTGTATGCTCGCATAACTGTAAAACGGGCTTCGAAATCTGCTGCCCGCGGAGAAAAGCCAGGTGATACCGGCAAAGAAAACCGTCACGGCAATTGCGGCGCGCCTATATATTTGCTCCGACCGAAAGTGCCGCAGTACGGCATAGAGCGCGGGGCCCACCAGGAGCAGATAGAAAAAGAGCAAAGCGCCGTAACCGAGCAGATTCGGCAAAAGGGTTGCGGCGCCGTTGTCCACCAAGGTCTCCGCGGACCACTCCTCACCGTAGCGAACGCTTTGTGCCTCGGAAGCGAGGCGCTCAAGCCGCGCGCTTCCGAGGAGACGCGTTAAGAGCTGGTCGGTGTACTGCGTGTGCGCCGAGGCGTAGTCATGCAGGGCCGTGAGATCGATGGAAGAAACCGCAAGCACGCCGTTGCCCTTGTTGGCCGCCGTGATGAGGGGGCGCTCTCCCGCAGAGACCACCTCGCTGCCGCCGTGCAACGAAATATGAACATAGGGAAGCGCTACCGGCGCCTCGGCCTCATCCTCCGTTCCCGGGGTCTGTACGCTAAGACCGTCGGTCGCCGCGAGCGAAAGCTCCTGTGCGGTCGGCTGCTCGTACATATCGTCCAGAAACTCCGGCGCAAACATGCCGAGGGTATCGTTCACGCGTTCGCCGGTTCCGAAGAGCAGCACGCCGCCGTTTCGCATCCACTGCATGAGCGCGCGCACCTGCCGCACGCTGAGCTTCGAGACCTGATAGTTGCTGATGACCACAACATCAAAGGCATCCAGCTGCCGTCTGTCCTCCGGAAAATCGTTCTCGGAGAGCGCAAAGGTTCTGGTCTTCATCTGACCGTAGTTCACCGAGACGCCGTTTAAATAGGCAAGCGCCTCCGGCGAATCCGAGAGTAAACCGATGAAGAGCTCCGGCTCTCCGCCGCTCTTAGTGAGTTCCACCCGCTTTGTCTCCGCGAGTTTTCCCGCACTGTCCCGAAGCCGCACCCAAAAAGCATCCGCGCCCACACTGAGCGGCACCACATAAGAGGCAGTGTAGGTTTCCCCCGCTGTCAGACGAAGCGGATAGGCATAGGCGTAGAGCTCTCCGTCCGGCTGCCGGAACAAAAACTCGACACTTCCCTCCATGTCGGCATACGCACGGTTGTCTATGCTGAGACGAACCGGCATGTTGCGGCCGCCTTTCGCGCGATTTTCATAGCCGTATTGCACTTCAATGGTACGCATTGGCAAAATTTTCCTTTGTGAAATCCAGATTTCGCGGGAGTCGCACCACAAAAGCCGTGCCGCTCCAGTCGCTTGTCACCGTAATTTCTCCCCGGTGCATCTCGACAATGTTCTTAGCGATTGTGAGGCCCAGGCCCGTGCCGCCCGTCTTTGCGTTTCTGGACTGTTCGACGCGGTAAAAGCGGTCAAAGACATGGGGCAGTTCCTCGGCCGGAATCAGCTTGCCGTAGTTTACGACGCGGACGGTGACAAAATTCTCTTCCGTCACCAGATACACACGAAGCTGCTTGCCCTCCGCCCCGTACTTAATTGCGTTGCCGATCAAGTTTTCAAAGACGCGTGCCAACAATTCGGGGTCTCCCTCGATGCCGAGAGACTCCCGGTCGGCAATCAGCTCATAGTGTAGGCCCGCATTGACAAAGCTCGGGTAGAATTCTTCCAAAAGCTGGGCCAACAGCTGTACCAAATCCAAGCTGCTCACATGCATAACGAGTTCCCCGCCCGAAAGCTTTGTAAAACCGAAGAGCTCGTTGATCAACTTTTCGAGTTTCTTGGACTTTTCATAGGCAATGTCCGTGTAATGCGCGGTCGTCTCCGCATCCAGGCTGTCTCGCTTGGCTCTCAGGATATCCAGATAACCCACAATCGAAGTGAGCGGCGTGCGCAGGTCGTGTGCAATGTTCGTGACCAGCTCGGACTTACTCTTCTCCGCCTCGCGCTCCCGCTCCATGAGGGAGCGGAGCTCTTCTCCCAATCGATTCAGATTTTCTCCCATCTCCGAGAACTCATCGTCCCCTTCGATGTGCACCGTCGCTCGGAGATCTCCTCCCGCCATGTCTCGCATGGCCTCCGAGAGCGCGGCGATGTAAGAAAAAGACTTTCTCTGCAAAAACCAGAACACGAGACAGAAAAACAGAATGCCGCCGCCGAGTAACGCAAGCAAGGTCAAAAGGCGAAAATCCGCAATCGGTTGAAAGAGCGCCGCATGGGAACCACTCTGCACCTCGTAGTCGGCAACGGCGAGCAGATTTTTCGCCACAAAAAACTCAGCCGTCAGGGTGAGTAAGAGGCTATAAAGCAGAGAGGAGAAAACCTTCCGCTGAAAGCTCTCCCCTGCATTTGTCTTCTTATGTTTCACGCTGCGCCGCGCCTCCTCTTTGCCGTCTCAACCACAGTGTCGCCGCGGTCGCCAATAGGCTTAAGGACAGCGAAACGAAAAAGCGTTTCCAAAAGCCTTTTTCCGCCGCCGTCTTTGAACGTCTGCTGTTCTTCATGCTCCTATCCTCTCCTTGTCTCTTCGAGAAAACCGATTTCACATCCTTCACAGTACAGACCGCTTACTTTTCGATTTTATAGCCTACCCCCCAGACCGTGGTAATAATCTTGTCCTCACGGCTGTCCTCTTTTAACTTGCCGCGAAGGCGCCGAATGTGCACCATAACGGTATTGGTCGCCTCATAAACTCTCTCGTTCCAGACATTTTGGAAAATCTCATCCGTCGAGAAGACGCGCCCCGTGTTGCTTGCGAGCAAATAGAGGATGTCAAATTCGATCGGCGTGAGGCGTATCTCCTTCCCGTCCACGGAGACCTTGTGGTTATCGCGGTTGATGACCAAGCCGCGCACCGAAATCTCCCCTTTCTTCTTAGCCTCTTCCTCTTCTCCGCCGCTCTGGGGGTTAAGCTGGGTGTAGCGGCGCAGCTGGCTCTTGACGCGCGCCGTGAGCTCCAAGGGATTGAAGGGCTTGGTCACATAGTCATCCGCCCCGGTCCCGAGTCCCTTGATTTTATCGATGTCCGCACTCTTTGCGGAGAGCATGATAATCGGAATGTTTCTGGTCTCCCGTATCTTTGCGCACATGGAAAGTCCGTCCATGCCGGGCATCATGATGTCCAGCAGGACGAGCTGAGCATCGTTCTCCTCGAGTAAGCGCAGTCCCTCCTCCGCATCGTTGGCCTTGACCACCCGGTAACCGTCGCTCACCAGATAGATCTCGACCAGGTCCGCAATTTCCTTCTCGTCGTCCACAACCAGGATTGTTGTCTCCGTCGCCATAAGTCTCAAACCTCCTTTACACGCGGAAGCGATAGCCCACGCCCCAAATCGTCTCGATATACTGCGGTTTTGCCGTATCCAGTTCGATTTTCTCTCGTATCTTCTTGACATGCACCGTGATGGTCGCAATCTCTCCGAGGCTCTCCTCGCCCCAGATTTCCCGGAACAGCGCCTCTCTTGTAAACACGCGGTTCGGATTGGACGCAAGAAAGTTCAGAAGATCGAATTCCTTGGCGGTCAGTGTTCTCTCCTCGCCGTTCACAAACACGCGCCGCGCGGTCCGGTCTATTTTAAGTCCCCGAATCACCAGCACATCTCCTTGCTTTGCCGCGACCAGTCTCTCGTAGCGGCTTAAGTGGGCGCGCACCCGTGCGACCAGTTCCCGCGGCGAAAAGGGCTTCGTGATGTAATCATCCGCGCCGAGTCCGAGTCCCTGCACCTTGTCGATATCGTCCCGCTTGGCACTCACAATCAAAATCGGTGTGTTGTAGCGCTCTCTCACCTCGCGGCATATTTCAAAGCCGCTCTCGCCCGGCAACATGAGATCCAGAATCATCAAATCATAGGTGCCGCTCAGCGCCTCCTGCATGCCGTCCCGCCCGTTGAGACAAATTTTTGTCTCAAAGCCGCTCGCCTGCAAATAATCCCGCTCGAGCTCCGCTATGCTCTCATCGTCCTCGACAATCAGTATTTGTTTCAAGTCCAATCCTCCATGTGCTTCCTGAGCGAGAAGAGTATGGTCATTCCCTTCCCGGGTTCCGAGCGGGCCCAGACTCTGCCGCCGTGATCCTCAATGATCTTTTTCACAATCGAGAGCCCTATGCCGCTGCCGCCCTTAAAATTCCGCGCCTCATCCGCGCGGAAAAAGCGCTCAAACACATAGGGCAGCTGGCGCGGCGCAATGCCGGGGCCGTTGTCGGAGAGTTCTACCCGGACAAAGTCGCCGTCATCGACCACCCGCATCCGTATCTCCCCGATTGCTTTGTCGCAGTACTTGATGGAATTGCTGATGATGTTGTTGATGACGCGGCGCATCTGCTCGGCATCGGCGACAAGCTTGACATCCTCCCCGAGCGATTCCGTAAAAGTGAAGCGGAAGCTGCGCGCCTCCGTCTCAAGCCTAAGATCCTCCGCGCAATCCCGGAAAAACTGCGCCGCCGGCACAATCGCAAAGTGGTAGGGGATGCGGTTCGAGTCGATTTTCGTATAAAAGGTGAGTTCGTCGATCAAATGATCCATCTCGTTGGCCTTGTTATAGATGGTGCGGATATAGCGGTCCATCTGCTCCGGGCTGCTGGCAACGCCGTCCTGAATTCCCTCCACATAGCCCTTGATCGAGGTAATCGGAGTCTTCAGATCGTGGGTGATATTACTTAAAAACTCCTTGGCATCGCTGTCCGCCTTTTCCTTCTCCTCTCGGTTCTCCTTGAGGCGAAGCCGCATCTCTTCAAAGTCGTCCATGAGCCCGCGCATTTCGCTCGACACATCCTCGGTGTCAAGCGGCGCGTCGAAGTTCCCGTTTTTAATCTCCCGCATTGCCTGCTCAAGGCGCTCCAGCGGCAATATCACCGCACCGTAAACCCAGAACGCCATCGAAAAGGCCACTATAACAAGAACAGCAATTCCCGAAATGAGCACTTGCGTGGTCAGATAGGAATCGCTGTTCTTCCAAATCCCCAGGATGAAAAGAGCCATGGGGATGATGATAATCATCAGGACCGAACCGAACAATCTGATTCTGGTCTGTTTCACAGACAGTCCCTCCGAGCAACTATCAATTGTAATTTAGCCGAGATAGCTCTTCAGCTTTTCCGCGCGGTCCGTCTTCTCCCACGGAAGCGCGAGATCCTCTCTGCCGAAATGTCCGTATGCCGCCGTCTGCCGATAAATGGGACGCTTCAAATCGAGCATGCGGATGATGCCGGCCGGGCGAAGGTCGAACTCCTTGCGCACAATGTCGCAGAGCTCTTCATCCGAGAGCTTGCCCGTGCCGAAGGAATTGACCGAGACCGAGGTCGGCGTAGCGACACCAATCGCATAGGAGAGCTGAATCTCCACATTGTCCGCGAGGCCCGCCGCAACCAGGTTCTTTGCGACATAGCGCGCCGCATAGGATGCGGAGCGGTCCACCTTGGACGGATCCTTGCCGGAGAACGCGCCGCCGCCGTGGCGCGCATAGCCGCCGTAGGTGTCGACAATAATCTTTCTGCCGGTCAGGCCCGCATCGCCGTTCGGACCGCCGATCACAAAGCGGCCGGTCGGGTTGATATAAAAGCGCGTGTGCTCGTCCACGAGTTCCTGCGGGAGCACCGCATCGAAAACATACTTCTTCACATCCGCGTGAATCTTCTCCTGACTCACCTCCGGATCGTGCTGGGTCGAGAGGACCACCGCGTCGAGACGCGCCGGCTTGCCGTTCTCATCGTACTCGACCGTAACCTGGCTCTTGCCGTCCGGGCGAAGATACGTAAGCGTTTTGTCCTTTCTGAGCTCGGTCAGCTTGCGGCAGAGCTTATGTGCAAGGCTGATCGGATAGGGCATGAGCTCCGGCGTCTCACGGCAGGCATAGCCGAACATAAGTCCCTGGTCGCCCGCACCCTGATTGAGCTCCTCGTCCTTCTGTCCCTCTCTCGCCTCGAGCGCATGGTTCACACCCTGCGCAATGTCGGGCGACTGCTCATGCAGCGCGGTCAGCACCGCGCAGGTGTCGCAGTCAAAACCGTACTTACCTCTTGTGTAACCGATTTCGCGCACGGTGTCGCGCACCAGCTGCTGGTAATCGATGCGCGCCGTCGTGGAAATCTCACCCATCAAGACAACCAGACCGGTTGTGGTGGACGTTTCACACGCAACGCGGCTCTCCGGATCCTGTGCGAGCAGCGCATCCAGAACCGCGTCTGAAATCTGGTCGCAGATTTTATCCGGATGTCCCTCTGTGACAGACTCCGAAGTGAATAATCTTCTCTCCATTTTTCTTTTCTCTCCTCTAAAAGCAATTGCTTTTCTTTCAGCCGGCGACCATCATGAACTTTCGAAGGTCGCGCTCGTTGTTCGCCAGCTCAATGACGGCGCCGAGGGCGCGAAGCTTCTCTTCGAAGTGTTCGTAGCCGCGCTGAATAAAGTGTATGTCGGAAATCGTTGTGATTCCCTCTGCGGCAAGTCCAGCAAGCACCAGCGCTGCGCCCGCACGCAAATCGCAGGCGTGAATCTCGGCGCCGGTAAACTTCTCGACGCCGGTGATAATCGCTGTGTTTCCCTCTACCTTGCTACAGGCTCCCATTGCGCTCAATTCGCGTAGATAGCGATACCGGCTCTCAAAAATAGACTCGGTCAAGACGCTGACCCCGCGCGCCAAGGCCATGGCCGTGCCGACCTGCGGCTGCATGTCGGTCGGAAAGCCCGGATAGGGAAGGGTCTTCACATTGACGGGACGAAGACGCGGCGTGCCGACCACGCGAATCGCGTCGTCAAACTCGAGCACCTCGCAGCCCATCTCGATGAGTTTTGCGCTGATTGCCTCCATGTGTTTCGGAATCAGGTTTTTGACCATGATATCCCCGCGGGTAATCGCTGCCGCGAACATAAAGGTTCCCGCCTCAATCTGATCGGGAATAATGGAATAGGTCGCCGCATGAAAACGCGGGACGCCGACAATGCGAATCACGTCCGTACCTGCGCCCTTGATATTGGCTCCCATGCTGTTCAGGAAGTTCGCGACATCGACGATGTGCGGTTCCTTCGCCGCATTCTCCAGTATGGTTCTCCCCTCCGAGAGTGCCGCCGCCATCATGACATTGATCGTAGCGCCGACCGACACCACATCAAAAAAGATGTGCTCTCCGCGGAGTTTTTTGCTCTCAACGCGTATTCTGCCGTTGACAATCTCGACCTCGGCGCCGAGCGCGCGAAAGCCCTTTAAGTGCTGGTCTATGGGTCTCTGCCCGATTTCGCAACCGCCCGGCATGGGCACATCCGCCCGTCCGTACTTTCCGAGCAACGCACCGATTAAATAGTAGGAAGCCCGAATACGCGTCATGTTCTCGGACTCCACCGAGAGCTCACGTATCCCTTTTCCGTTGATTCGCACCGTGTGTGTATCGAGGCGCATCACATCCGCGCCGATTTCCCGGATCGCATCCAGCATCATATTAATGTCCTGAACGTCCGGTAAGTTTTCAATTAACACATCCTCATCGGCCATGACGGATGCTGCGAGTATGCCAAGCGCCGCGTTCTTTGCGCCGCTGATCGAGACCTCACCGACCAACGGATTGCCGCCTTTCATGATATATTGTGCCATCTCACTCCTTTTGGCGTTCCTTCGCCGGAACATGGTCAGTGCTACTATATCACAGCTTTCTTTATTCGTAAATCAGCGTGAAGAAGTGAGCGCAGCAAAGTCACTTCGCCCGTTTTCAAACATACGAGTCGCCTCTTCCATCGTGAGCTTAAAGTAAGTACCGTCATCGATGCGATACAGCGAAACGGTCGAACGGTCGTAGCCGTAGAGAATGAGCGGGGTGCCGCCGTCCGAATAGGCGAGCAGCGGTGCGCCGCCCGAGACAAAGTAGAGTACCGCGGGCAAATTTGTTCCGTAGAGATCGAGCGCTGTCCCGTCCTGTCTTGCCGCGAGCAGCGCATCCTTACTCTGATCCGGATTTTTGATGTTTCGCGCACTCGCCGTGCCGGCCCGGCAGTAAAGCATGCGCCCGCCGCTCCGCACATAGCCGCGGTTTTCGTAGGCGATGTTGATGGCCTGCCCCGCACTCTGATAACGCCCCAGATACCTGCCCTGTCCGTAGGCCTCATAGCGCGCACTGTCATCGCTCTGTTTGTCGACCTGCATTCTCGGTGCGCTGTCAAAGCTCACCGCGTCCGATGCCGCCGCTCTTGCGCGCTTTGCCTGGAATCCGCGCGGTGTCGCCGTATAATAGACCTTTTCCTTCTCTGTATTGTTCTCGGTGAGCACGCGCGGAGCCGTCTCCTCCATGGAGTTCGAGACTATGGTATCGCTTCCGCTCACGCGGAAGCTGTGTTCTCCCGTCTTCGTGATTTTTTCCAAATGAATACGCGTTCCCGTCACCTGTACATCCGAGAGCAGTACGCCGCTCTCCATGTAGCGCGTGGGATCCGGGCTCTTCGCATTGCTGTCCGTGATCTCAATGGCAGTGAGCGGCAGTTCCCGCACAACCCCGTTTAACTCCCAGCTGTTTCCCTCCTCGGCGATGCCGACCGCGAGGTCGTGCCCCAGGTAGCCGAGCGGACGCAGTAACTGCCCCGTGCCTGCGACAATCGGGGTGCGCTTTCGGCTTTCCACCTGCATCTGGTTGATGGCGGAGGCCCCGAAACCGTTCGCCGTATCCTGCCAGGCAAGTTCTTCCTGCGAAGCGCTGACCTGTAAGTTACTCTGCGCCGCATCGGCACAGAGCACAATGTACTCTTTGCTCTGCAAATCGAGGCCGTAGACCGCATTGCCGAGTTTAAAATAAAACATGGAGCCGCCGCTCTCCGCGGAGAGCAGCTCCATATCCGCCTGGAGCTCTTCGAAGCTCTCGGTGGTCGGAATAAAGGCCTGCTCGGTGACCGCACTCTTCGCGCTGTCATAGCGCATCAGCGAGATACCGACCTCGCCCTCGTGTTCGCCGCGGTTCATATAGCCCGCAAGTAGGAAATCAATGTCGCCCTTGTCCGAGAGGGAGAGGATTTTCAGACGGTGCTTTCGGTAGCCCGCGCGCACACCGCTGTCCACACCGCTCCGAAACGAAAAAATTCGCGTGTAGAGACTGCGGGCACCGTCGAGCAGCCAGAGGTCACCGTTGGAAATAACGGCCTTCCAGCGCTTGCCCTTGCTGTCTGTTGCCTGCACGTTTCCGTCCTCGTTGATGCCGAGGTACATCTTGGCACCCGAAAAACTCGACTGATCGCCGAGGAAAATCTCGTGCATGGTGCGGGTGTAATCCATGAGGTAAATACGCTCCGGTCCCTTTCGCATCACGAAATTTTCGCTGATTTCAAACTGCATCTGCGTGCCGTCCTCGCTGTCTCTCGACGCGAGAAAACTGCGGGACACAATGGCCAAATTGCCGTTGTATTCGAGGAGGCGCAGATCTGCCTCTCCCGTCACGGTGAGTTTTAACCCGCCGTAGGTCAGTTGGTTAAAGCTCGACTTTAAGTCCACACGGCCGAGTGTTGTATTGTCTCCGCCATCACCGCTCTCCAAGAAAACCGCATTTTCCTTCGCGCGGTCATAGTCGAAGTTGCGGTTGCTGAAATCCTCCGCGAGCGAGACAAAGTCCGCCGCGCGGCCCGCTTCATCCGCCAGAATACGCGCGTAGTAATGGAGTTCTCCGACCTCCGCGGTCTTAACGGTCAAATCCAGTCGGTACTGGGTCCCCGGCTGCACCAGATTCTGGATGGGTAGCACGACTTTGACGTTCTTATCCTGTGTCTCCCAGTCCGTAATCTCCGTGCGCTCCACGAGATCCTTCAAATCCGCGGAGCGTATCTCATAGCGTATCCCCGTAATCGTCACATTCCCGCTCTCCACGGAAAGCGGCAGCTTCCTGTCCTCCGGCAGTATCACAAGACTGTCGAATGCGATGTCCGCATCCGTCGCGTTCTTATAGGCATGGAGTACATCCATGCGGCGCGACAGGGTCTCCGGCCAAATCACGGGGAGTACGGGCTCCGCAAGATAGGTCCGCTCGCCGCTCTGCTGTCTCCGCTGCTCGCGAATCGAGAGCGCAAACCAGATAATCAGAGCGACCGCAAACAGAAGCACAAACAACAATACACGAAAACGCAGTCTACGCTTGGGACCGCGGTCCATTTTGATCGGCATAAGTTCCTTCTTCTTTCCGGCTCTATGATTGTAAAACGACTGTTCACATGTTATCCTGTTAACAAACAAACGGCAGAGGAGGCGGCTTTTGTATGAATGATGACAGACAAGATCGCAGAATCAGGAAAACTCGCTCGGCACTTCGCCGCTGTCTGAGTGCTCTTCTTTTGAAAAAGCCGGTCAAGGATATCAGCGTTCGCGAACTCACCGAACTTGCCGATATCAACCGGGGTACTTTCTACCTGCATTACCACGATGTCTTTGATCTCTTGCAGAATCTGGAAGAGGAGATGTTCCTGCAATACACAGCGTTGCTCGACCGCCACGATGCCGAGGAAGTCAAGGAAAGTCCGCGGAAACTCTTGGTCGATCTGCTCTGTTTCATTCAGGAGAACGCGGACTTAATCCGCATTCTGATCGGTTCAAACGGCGATCCGAACTTTCTCCAGCGACTCCGCTCCGTCTTCCAGGAAAAGATTTTGGTGCCCTGGTGGCAGTCCATTGCCGGCAAATCCGAACAGGAATACGAGTACTTCTATTCCTATATCACCGAGGGCACAATCGGTTTAATCCACCGTTGGGTGGAAAACGGCACGGACCTCTCTCCCGAGGAAATGGCAACGCTCGCGGAGCGCTTCATCGTCTTCGGTTCCTCCACCCTGCTTCCGCCCGGTTGGACCCTCAATCACCGCGACTGAGGCAAACAAAACAGAAAAGAGCGTCGGCGCATTGCCGACGCTCTTTTTGTCTCCGTCAAATTTCACCCGGCTTCTCAATCTGGACAATAGCAGACTTCTGCATCGGGATTCGGCAATTCTTGTTGTTGCCAAACTCAACGATTACGGTGTCTTCCGTCATGTCGATGATGACGCCGTAGAAGCCCGAAGTCGTGAGCACCGAGTCGCCGACCGCAATGCTCGAGAGCAGCGCCTCCTGCTCCTTCTTCTGCTTCTGCTGCGGACGGTATGCCATGAAATAAATCAGCGCACCGAAAAAGATAATGTAAACACCCCAGAACAGAATGTTGTTTGTTCCGCCTGTCAGTAAGACTCCGCTCATGCTTTTGCCTCCATGCCCTCTATTTTTCTTTCCTTATATGCCCGGAACTCACCTCGATCGATGGCGTCACGGATTTCTTGCATCATTGTATTATAAAAGTACAGATTGTGCAAGACGCAAAGCCGCATCCCGAGCATCTCTCCCGCCTTCAAAAGGTGGCGAATATAGGCGCGGGAATAGGAGCGGCAGGCCGGGCAGCCGCAGCCTTCTTCGATGGGCCGCGCGTCCAGCTCATACTTCTTGTTGAAGAGATTAATCTTGCCGCTGTTCGTGTATACATGTCCGTGGCGGCCGTTTCGCGAGGGGTACACGCAGTCAAAGAAGTCCACGCCTCGCTCGACCGCTTCCAGAATGTTCTGCGGTGTGCCGACTCCCATTAAATAAGTCGGCTTTTCGCGCGGCAACTCCGGAACCACGGCATCGAGAATGCGATACATTTCCTCCGCGCTCTCGCCGACCGCAAGTCCGCCGACCGCGTAGCCGTCGAGATCCAGCTCCCGTATTTCACGCGCATGGCGTATGCGCACATCCTCAAGTATGCCGCCCTGGTTGATTCCGAAGAGCAGCTGCTCCGGATTCACGCGGTCCGGCAGGGCGTTGAGCCGCGCCATTTCCGTTTTGCAGCGCTTTAACCAACGCGTGGTGCGGTCCACACTCTGTTCGATATAGCTTCTCTCCGCAAGGCTCGGCGGGCACTCGTCGAAGGCCATCGCAATGGTAGAGCCCAGATTCGACTGAATTTGCATGCTCTCTTCGGGCCCCATAAAGATTTTCCTGCCGTCAATGTGAGAGCGGAAGGTGACGCCCTCTTCTTTGATCTTTCGCATGCCCGAGAGCGAAAACACCTGGAAACCGCCGGAGTCCGTGAGTATGGGTCTGTCCCAGTGCATAAAACGGTGCAGGCCGCCGAATTCGTGAATCAGTCGGTCGCCGGAGACCTTCCCGTCGCCCGGGCGCACATGGAGGTGGTAGGTATTCGAGAGCTGCACCTGCGTGCCGATTTCTTTTAAATCATCGGTCGATACCGCACCCTTAATGGCGGCGACCGTGCCCACATTCATGAAGACCGGCGTCTCAATGCTGCCGTGTACCGTCTCCATATGTGCGCGCTTTGCTCTTCCCTCGCTTGCCAGAATTTTGTATTTCACAACGTATCCTCTCTGCCAAGAAGAGGAGGAGCTCTGCTCCCCCTCTTCTATTCGCGTATCACCGAGAGCTCTGCCCTCGGAACGAATTACTTTTTCTTTTTCTTTGCAGTCTTTTCCGCCTTCTCCGCAGCCTTTTGCGCCGCTTCTTCCTCAGCCTTCTTCTTCTCGTGCTTGCCCTCCATGAGATCCCAGAGCGGGCTTGCGATTGCAATCGAAGAATAGGTACCGAAGATGGTTCCCACCATGAGCGGCAGGGTGAAGTCGCGAATCGAGGACACACCGAGCAGGAAGAGAATAAAGATGGTCACAAAGGTCGTGAGCGAAGTCAGAATGGAGCGCGAGAAGGTCTCCGTGATACTCTTGTTCGCAATCTCTCTTCTGTCCATGCGCGGGAAGAGCTTCTGATTCTCACGAATGCGGTCAAAGATAACAATCGTGTCGTTGATCGAGTAACCGACCAGCGTCAGCATGCAGGCCACGAACGAGGAACCGATGCTCCAGCGGAACACCACGTAGAAGGCAAAGAGCACCAACACGTCGTGGCAGAGGCACATGATGGCCGAAGCCGCAAAACGGAAATTCGAGAAGCGGAAGCGAATGTAGACCAGCATTAAGAGCAGGGCAATCGCAACCGCGAGCACCGCATCGCGGCGCATCTCGCCGGAGATCGTGCCGGAAATGCTCTCCGCCGTGATCTTCTCCTGATCGATGCCGAACTTCTCCGCCAGTGCCTGATCCAATGCCTGGCGCTCGTCCACGCTGAGCGCACGTGTCTTGATGATGACCTCATCGGTGCCCTGGACCTTTGCCGCCTGGATGTCGTTGTCACCGGTAATACCGGCAACCACCGGCTTCACTTCCGTATCGATGCGCTCAAGCGACATATCCTCGTTGAAGGTCACGTTGGTCGAGGTGCCGCCCTTAAAGTCGAGGCCAAAGTTCAGCGCGCTGCCGCTCTTCGCCTGATAGACGCCCATGCCGATGAATCCGGTCGCAATGATCGCGAGGGCAAAGCCGAAGAAAAGCTTGCGCTTGCCGATAAAATCAAAGGTCTTTCTCTCTCGAATTTTTCCGAAGAGTCCCTTCTTGTCGAGACCGAGCTCGATGAAGGAAGTGACCCAGCTTCTCGTAATCAGGAGCGCCGTGAACATGGAGACCACAACACCGAGGCCAAGCGTCGTCGCAAAGCCCTTAATGGTGCCCGTGCCCATGATATAGAGAACGGCTGCCGCAATCAGCGTCGTGATGTTACCGTCGATAATCGCGGAGAGTGCCTTGTGGAAACCGGACTTAACGGCCTCACGCACACTCCTTCCGAGCCCGATTTCCTCGCGGATACGGGTGAAAATAATGACGTTCGCATCGACCGCCATACCGACCGAGAGAATGATACCCGCGATACCCGGAAGGGTCATCGTGATATCGAATGCGCTGATTAAGCAGACCGTGAGGCTGATGTAGAGTGCCAGTGCGAGCGCCGCCGCAAGACCCGGCAGCCAGAAGATGCCGACCATGATTGCGACAATCGCAAGGAAGCCGACCGCACCCGCCTTTAAGCTGGTGTGAATTGCCTGCTGACCGAGCTGAGCGCCGACCACGTTCGAACGGAGCTCCTCGAGCTCAAGCCGCAGCGAACCGATGCGGATTGTGGACGCAAGCTGATCTGCCTCCTCGTAGTTCTGCATGCCGTCGATCTGGCAGGTTCCGCCCGTAATTGCATCGCGGACCACCGGGTTCGAATACGTTCTGCCGTCGTAGATAATCGCAATGTGCTGGCCGACCAACCGGCTCGTCGCATCGGCAAAGGCCTTCGCCCCTTCCTCGGTGAAGGTGAGCTCCACGAGATACTGGTTCTGTCCCGTGGTCTTGTCCTGCATCTGTGCCGGCTTTGCGCTCTTCACCTGATCGCCGGTCAGAATGACCGCACCGGTCGGATCCACAAAGGTCAGCGAACCCGGACGACCGAGATCTTCGAGAATCTGGTTTGCATCCGAGACGCCCGGAATGTCGATGTTAATGCGATTCCGGCCCTCCTGATAGACCTGCGCCTCGGTGGAGTAATTCTCCACGCGCTGCTGGAGCTTGAAGATGGTATCCTTCATGTCCTGCGCGCTCGGATTCTCCTCCTTCGCCTGGTAGGTGATGCTGACACCGCCCGCGAGATCCAGACCGAGCTTAATCTTATTGCCGCGCATACTGTCGTACGCGAGATATAAGAAGCCCGCCAGAAGCGCAAGAAGCACCAGCAGGCGCAGCGCGCCCTTTCCCTTTTCGCTCTTCATACTTGCTACCTCCCCTTGATGGTCAGATTGCCGCCTGCTCCTCTGCCGCTGCCGCCGCATCCAACATCTCGGCCGCTTTGATCATGATGGCACACTCAATCCGCTTTTTTTGCATCGCGCAGCCAATCTCATAGGCATCCGTCAGGTTGTGATGGAAGTTGTGAGAATTTGCCGCACAGCCGCCGCTGCAGTAGAAACGAACCTCGCAGTCCTTACACTGCGGCTTGGCATAGACATTACATAATTTGAACTCATCGCAGATGTCGCTGCGCTGAATACCGCTGTCAACATTGCCGAGCAGGAATTCCTCCTTGCCGACAAACTGATGGCAGGGATAGAAATCGCCCCAGGGCGTCACCGCGAGATACTCGGTGCCCGAACCGCAGCCCGAGAGACGCTTTGCGACACAGGGTCCCTGCTTCAAATCAATCTGGAAGTGGAAAAAGACAAAGCCTCTTCCCTCCCGGCGACGCTTCACATACTCCGCTGCGAGCTTGTCGTACTGCTCGAGGATAATCGGCAGATCTTCCTCGCGTATCGCATAGGGCTCCTCGGGGTCCGCGACCACCGGCTCCATACTCATCTTCTCAAAGCCGAGATCCGCAAAGTGCAACACGTCCTCCGAAAACTCCAGGTTGTTGTGCGTGAAGGTGCCGCGGATGTAGTAGTCCTTATGCAGCTTTTCCCGCTCCGCCGCAAAGCGCTGGAACTTCGGGACAATGATGTCGTAGCTGCCCTGCCCGCCGCGCGTGGGACGCATGCGGTCGTTCACTTCCTTGCGGCCGTCCAGCGAGAGGACCACATTCGACATCTCTTTGTTGCAGAACGCCGTAATCTCATCGTTCAAGAGCACGCCGTTCGTGGTGAGCGTGAAGCGGAACTGCTTGTCGTGCTCCTTCTCGAGCGAGCGCCCGTACTCGACGAGCTGCTTTACAACCTTCCAGTTCATGGTCGGCTCGCCGCCGAAGAAATCGACCTCGAGATTTCTGCGGGAACCCGAGTTCGCAACCAGGAAATCCAGTGCCTTCTTGCCGACTTCAAAACTCATCAGCGCTCTTCTGCCGTGGTACTCGCCCTCTTCCGCGAAGCAGTAGCGACATGCAAGGTTGCAGTCGTGGGCAATGTGAAGACAGAGCGCCTTGACAACCGTCTTGCGCGCCTTAAAGTCGCGCACAAAGCTCTGATAGCCGTCCGTGGTGAAGAGCTCCTCGGCGTCAATGAGAGCCTGCATGGTCTCAATGACTTCCTCGATTTCCTCCGCCGGATAATCCGCCTTCAGTTCCGCGCGGACCGCCTCCTTGGCCTCCTCGGAGAGCGGCGTCGCCTTCTCGAGTTCTCCGACCACCGGCTCCGCAGCCTGCACCGCCCGGTAGAACGCCGGATCCGCGACATGCACGGAGCCCGAGTTGACGTCCATCACAATGGCAATGCCGTTGTTGATAAATTGGTGAATCAAGCCTTTACCTGCTTTCTATATACAAACTTCTCTATAAAACACATGCGAACGCCGTCCGAAACGGGCCGCAAAAATACCTTGCAAGATAAGAACCCCTACAATCCTCTCAGACTGTAGGGGTCTCCCGTCGTCTCCGGGACCTTATCTGTTCTCGTTCTCGCAGCTCTGATTTCCAACGGTGCAGGAAGTCTTGCACGCGGACTGGCAGGAAGTCTGGCACTCGCCACAACCACCATGCGCCATGCTTGCCTTCAGAGGCTTCTCATTCAGCGTCATAACATGCTTCATCTCATTGTCCTCCTCTCCGTGATACTCTGAAAAATTATAACATACCGTATATTACTTGACAACGGCTTTCTCCGCCGCGAGGGTCAGCTTGACCTCGGCAATTCTGGTCTGTTCCATGCGTGTCACCGTAAAACGCATGCCGTCCCGCACCACGCTCTCTCCCTCCTTCGGGAAATGTTCGAGCTGCTCCAGCACATAACCGCCGATCGACTCATAGTCCTCCGAGGAGAGCTTTAACTGCAGCGCCTCATTCAAATCGTCAATCTTGACATTGCCCTCAACGAGATAGGTGTTCGGGGCAACGCGCCGTATGCTCTTCTCCTCATCGCGATCGTACTCGTCGCGGATCTCGCCCACGATTTCCTCCAGGATATCCTCCATGGTCACCATGCCCGCCGTCACACCGTACTCATCGAGCACAATCGCGAGATTCGTATAATTTTTCCGCATTTCGACCATGAGCTCCGAAGTCTTCTTCTGCTCATAGGTAAAGAGCGGTTTCCGCATCAACTCCGCAATGCGGAAATTTTTCTCCGGCGCGCGGAACAGAAGGTCTTTGACATTCAAAATGCCGACGATGGTGTCCGCCGTGTCCTTGTAAACCGGAATGCGCGTGTATTGCTCTTCGCGCACCACTTCCATGAGCTCTTCCTTGCTCGCCTCAATGTCGATGCAGGTCATATCGATGCGCGGTATCATGATATCGCGCGCGCTCCGGTCGCCGAAATCAAAGACATTGTCGATGATTTTTCGCTCGTCGTTCTCGAGAACGCCGTCCTCATGCCCCACTTGGACTATGGTCCTTAACTCCTCCGCGGTCATAAGCTCCCTCTCATTCGGGCGATCCGCGCCGAAGAGCTTCATCACAAGACGGGCCAGATTGTTGACCACAAAGACAAGGGGCGTAAAGAGCCACATCAGATTGCGCACCGGCCCCGCCGCGCGGAGGGCAATGCGCTCCGCGTTTCGACTTGCCATGGTTTTCGGCGCAACCTCGCCGAATACCAGAACCGCAAGCGTCAAAACACCGGTCGCCACACCGACCATCTTGCTGCCGAAGAGCGAGAGCGTCACGGTCGTCGCGAGCGAAGAGGCATAGAGATTCACCACGTTGTTGCCGATTAATATGACCGAGAGCATTTTCTCAGGCTTCTGCAAAATCGAAAGCAGAGTGACAGCCCTCTTATCGCCTTGGCTCGCAAGGGTGCGAACGCGTATGCGGTTCACGGTTGTGAGGGCCGTCTCCGCCGAAGAAAACAAGGCGGAGGTCCCGAGCAAAACAACAAGCAGACATAGTTGTATCAGATCCTGACGACTCAAGCTTGTCTCCTTTTGGAAATCAGACGTTTCAGCCCCCTTGCCAGTTCAAGCGCCGCCGTAAGTCCCATGCCGAGCGCAATGAAACAGTCGCCGAGGTTAAACACCAAATGCTCCGCTTTCCGATTGCGAAGGGAAAGGTAATCTACCACAAAGCCGCGAAAAAAACGGTCAAAAAGATTGCTCGCGCCGCCCGCAAGTACCAGGGCGAGCGCTGTCTTTTCATACTTACGGCCGCGTTTCGGGAGCAGCGCGGAAAAACGAAACAGCACCAGACTCTCTATGAGCAGCGGGCCTCCCAGCACGATTTCCCGCCGCTTCGAAAAAAAGCCGAGCGGCAGACCTTCGTTATGAAAACGCTTTAGGAGAAGCAAAGGCTTCCCGGGCGGCAGTTCTCTGGGAAACGCCTTCTCAGGCAGTGCTTCGACCGCGCTCTTCCCGATTAAGTCCAGCGCGGTGAGAAACGCAATCAGGCGATAGTACCACATCAGGCCGCTCCCATGGGCTTACCCATCAAAGTCGAAATCACGTACCAGATCAGCACAATGACGCCGAGCACAATGCGGTAATAACCGAAAACCTTAAAGTCGTTTTTCTTAACCCAGCTCATCAGGAAGCGTATCGAGTACACCGAGACCAGAAAGGCCACCGCCATGCCGAGCACGAGGTATAAAATTTCGGCATTGCTGAAGCGAAAACCGAACTTTGCAAGCTTAAGAAGGCTTGCGCCTAACATGACCGGGATTCCGACAAAGAAGGAGAACTCTGCCGCCACCGCGCGGGAACATCCGAGTATCACGGCGCCGAGTATCGTGACACCCGAGCGCGAGGTGCCCGGGATCAACGCGAGTACCTGAAACATGCCGATGTAGAGTGCGGTCTGGTAATTGAGCTGCCACATCTTGGTAATCTGCGGCTTGCTCGTCTGATTCCGGTTCTCGATCAGAATGAAAAGGACGCCGTAAACAACCAGCATAATCGAGACCACGAGGCCGTTATAGAGGTGCGCGTCCATCCAGTCGTCGAGCAGCTTGCCTAGGATGGCCGCCGGTATGCAGGCCACGATAATCTTACTCCAGAGGGTCAGCGCCACCCTTCTTTGGTCGCCGCGTTTCGAGCGACTCAAGGGATTCAGACGGTCAAAATAGAGCATGACCACGGCGAGAATTGCGCCGAGCTGAATCACCACGCGGAACATTTCCATGAATTCCGGTGAGACATCCAGATGAATCAATTGGTTGATGAGTATCAGATGACCGGTCGAACTGATCGGCAACCACTCGGTAAAGCCCTCCACCATACCGAGCACAATCACTTTTAAGATTTCAATGATGCGCATACAAAATCTCCGTCTTCTTTCTCTTTCGTTTGTATTTGCCTTCAGATGTTTTCAATCTGCCAGTCGATCGGCTCTTCCCCGACCGAGCGCAGAAAGTCATTGGCTCTTTGAAAGTGCCCGCAGCCGAAGAAGCCCCGGCTCGCCGAGAGCGGCGAGGGATGCGGCGAGGTCAGAACCAAATGTTTCTCCCGGTCTATCATCGGCAGCTTTTCCTGCGCGGGTCGTCCCCAGAGCAGAAAGACCAGGCGCTGATTCGAACTGTTTGCCGCCCTGAGAATGGCATCCGTAAACTGTTCCCACCCCTTTCCGCGATGAGAAAAGGCCGCGTGCGCGCGCACGGTGAGCACCGTATTTAAGAGAAGCACGCCCTGCTCCGCCCACTTCTTTAAATAGCCGTTATTCGGAATATAGCAGCCGAGCTCTTCGTGTAACTCGCGGTAGATGTTCTTCAGCGAAGGCGGTATGACACGCTGCTCGGGTAATACCGAAAATGCGAGTCCGTGCGCCTGGTTCGGTTCGTGATAAGGGTCCTGCCCCAGGATCACCACGCGGACTTTTTCGAGCGGTGTCAGTTCCAACGCCTCGAAAATACGGTCCGCAGGCGGGAAAACCCGCTCTGTCCGGTACTCCTGTTCCACAAAATGATAGAGCTCCGCGTAATAGGGCTTTTTGAATTCAGCCTGCAGAGCCGGAAGCCAGTCGTTCTGAATTGCGGCCACCTGTTTTGCCATCCTCTCTTCGGTTTATCATGGGTTTGACTCAAAATTATTCTTAATAATAACATAAAATAAGAGCCTCTGCGCAGCTTTTTTGCCGCACAGAGGCTCTGTACCCGCACTCAGCGCACTTCTCGGTGCAGGGTATAACGCCGGAGTCTCGGGCAATACTTCATTGCCTCCATGCGCTCCGGGTGGAGTTTCTTGTTCTTCGTGGTGGTATAATTCCGATCGCCGCACTCCGTGCAGGCGAGCGTGACGCGCGTTCTCCCTGAATTTGCCATGGCTTTTCTCCTCTCAAGAAACCGCTCCGGCAAGGGCCGAAGCGGTCATCAGGCTACAGTTAGGCGAAAACTCTTGCGACTTTGAGGCTTTCGTATTTGCATCCTGTTTGCATATTCATAGTAGCAAAGCCATGGTTTGCTGTCAATGCATCTTTTTTATTTTTCTTCGAGCACTTGGAAGATGAAGAACTTGAGGTAGTAGGTTTCTCCCGCCGCCCAGAGGATCGGGTGATCCGGCGCCTGGGTGGAAAAATACACTTGGCGAAGGCGCTTTCTCGCGCCGCGAGCCGCCTCCTGAACGGTCTTTGCAAAGAGCGCCTGATCCATAAAGTGCGAGCAGGAACAGGTCGCCAGGAAGCCGCCGTCCCGAACCAGCTTCATGCCGCGGAGATTAATGTCTCGGTAGCCCTTGACCGCGCGCTTTACGGTCTCCCGCGATTTGGTAAAGGCAGGCGGATCCAGTATGACCAGATCAAAGCGCTCGCCCTCTGCCTCCAGCTTCGGCAATAGATCAAAGACATCCGCGGTCTCAAAGCGCACCCGCTCCGAGAGTCCGTTTAAGGCGGCATTCTCGGTGGCCTGCGAAACACCGAGCGCCGAGGCATCGACCCCCAACACTTCCCGCGCGCCCGCAAGGCCCGCATTCAGGGCAAAGGAGCCCGTGTGCGTGAAGCAGTCCAGCACCCTTGCGCCCTGCGAAAAACCCTGCACCGCGCGGCGGTTTAACTTCTGATCGAGGAAAAAGCCGGTCTTCTGCCCCTCGGCCACATCCACCCAATAGTGGACGCCGTTCTCGCAAATCTGAACCTTGGTGTCAAAGGGCTCGGAGAGAAAACCTTTTACCCGCTCCATGCCCTCCTTGAGTCTCTCCTTCGCATCGCTCCGCTCGTAGACGCCGCGTATCGGAAGCCCCTCCTGCGAAAGAACTTCGAGAAGTATCTTTAGGACTCGCTCCTTCATTCGGTCCATGCCGAGCGCAAGGCTCTCGAGTACCAGGACATCGTTAAATTTATCCACGGTGAGGCCGGGCAGAAAATCCGCCTCGCCGAAAATCAGACGGCAGGCGCCGGTGTCTACAACCTGCTTCCGAAGGCGCACCGCCGTCTCGATGCGCGCGCGAAGAAAGGCATCGTCAATCTCCTGCGCTGCGTTCCTGGTCATCATGCGAACGCGCAGCTTGGAATTCAGGTTCATGAAGCCGTTGCCGAGGGGATAGCCATCGTGATCCAGCACGGTCACAAGGTCTCCGTTCGTAAACGCTCCCTCGACCCGCGCCACTTCGTTGTCGTAAATCCAGGCACCGCCGCTCTTAAACGCGCGGCCGCCGCCCGGCTTTAAACTCACTTTACAGGGATACATCCTTTTCTCCCTCCTCAGTTTTGCATACCGGGCTCCCAGCGCACCGAGACACCCATGCCGAAGGCATTCGGACCCGTGTGGCAGGAGACACTGTAGGAAAGCAGATCGTAGAAGACCGTCTCCGTCGGAAAGGCCTCCTGTCCCATCTTCTTCCACTCCTCGATATCGGCCTCCGCCGGGAAGCTGCCCGCCTGGCCGATCCATAGCTTCTTGCCCTTCTCCGAGAATTCCGCAGCCGCCTTTACGATTTCTTCGATCTCGCGCTTCTTGCAGTGCTTGCTGCCGCGCACCGTCGCAAAGGGCTCCACCTTCTCCCCCTTGATGACAAGGAGGGGCTTGATGTTCAGAATGCTGCCGACCGTCGCTGCGGCCCCGGAAATCCGGCCTCCGCGCTTCAGATATTTCAGATCTTCCACGCCCACGTAAACAATGGAGAGAAAGGCGAGTTTTTCAATTTCCTCGCGCATCTCCCGCGCCGAGAGTCCCGCCTCGCGCATTGCGAGGGCATCCAGCACAATATGGCGCATCGTAATCGAGATGCGGTGCGCATCCGCGACCTCGACTCTGCCGTCGTAATCCTCCGCGAGGAGACGCGCCGAGGTATAGGTGCCGCTTAAACCCGAGGACATCGGAATGAACAGGACTTCCTCGTAGTTTTCGAGCAGACTGTCCCAAAGCGCTGCCATTTCGCCGGGAGAGGGCTGCGAAGTTCGAAGCACCATATCGCTCTCCAAGAGCTCGTAGAAGCGGTCCGTCGTGAGGTTCTTGCCCTCGTGATACACCTCCTCGCCCGCAATGAAGGGCATGGGCAGCACCGAAATGCCGAGCTGCTCTGCCTCTGCCTGAGAAATACCGCTGTTCGAATCCGTCACAATCGCTGTCTTCATGGTTTACCTCTCCTCCTTCTCTGCCACAGCACGGTAAGGCTGCGCGGGCGGGGAAATATGTTCTTGTTGAAATGCCTTTGCGATGCGCTCCGTGAGCGCAAAATTCAAGTTCCAATAATCCGGGTTTTTGCACCATACACGGATCGTAAAGAGCAGGCCCTTTTCCTGCAATTCCGTGAGGGCCACAAAGGGAGCCGCAACCGCTTCCGGCGGCTGTAAGACCGCGCTCTCCGCCGCAATCGCCGTCCTCAGAATCTCTTTGACGCGCTCCGGATCTTCCCCCCGTCCCACCAAAAACGTGAGATCCAGACGGCGCTTTGCCATCGAGCTGTAGTTCGTGATATTCGCATTCATCAAGCTGCCGTTCGGAACGGTGATTTTCTTATTGTCAATGCCCACCAGCACCGTGTAGAACAGCCCGATTTCATCGACCGTGCCGCCGACCTGTGCGGCTTCGATGTAATCACCGATTGCAAAGGGATGCGTGAGTGTCAGCATGATGCCGCCCGCCAAATTTGAGAGCGCCCCCTGCATTGCGAGCCCTAAGGTCACGCCGGTCGATGCGACAACCGCAGTGACCGAAGCCATCGGAATGCCGAGCACCACAATCACGGCGAGCACCAAAAGCGCGTAGAGCGCTGTCCTGGTCGCATTCAGGAGAAAACGCCGCATGGTTCTGTCCACGGGCAGTTGCATCTTCGCTTTGAGTGAAAGTCCCAGAATCTTGCGTATGAGACGCGTTCCGACCCACCAGAGCAGCGCGGCAAACACCACGCGGAGTAAGCCGCCCCAGAGCATGGCGCCCGTCCCTGGTTTCCAGAGCACATTGTGCCAGAACCACTGTAAAAAACTCACATGCTCGCTCACCTTCTCCGTGACCGCCTCCGAAACCGCACTTGATACTTGTTCGACTTGATCTGTCATAGCAACCTCCTCATAACATCGGGGAAATTAAGCGAAGCAAACAGTGCTCTGCGCGCTGAAATAAGGTTCTTCCGTAAAGGTACTGCTCCGTGACCTCGCGGCACTGCGGAAAGGTGTCAAGAAAGCATTCTTTCATCTTCGCAATCGCGCGGTAGCGGTAAAAGAGCACGCCGTTCTCAAAATGATGATAGAGCGAGCGAAAATCAAGGTTAATGGTGCCGCAGGCCGCAAGTTCATCGTCCGCGACACACTGCTTCGCGTGCATGAAACCCGGTGTGTATTCGTAAATCCGAACGCCCGCACGCGTCAACACATTGTAATAGGAGCGCGTCGCCTGATAGACCATCTTCTTATCCGGAATGCCGGGCGTTATGATGCGCACATCCACCCCGCGCTTTGCGGCAAGGCAAAAGGCCTGGCTCATCTCGTCCGTGATGATGAGATAGGGCGTCATAAAGTAGACATAGCGCTTCGCGTGGTTTACGAGGTTCATGTATACATTCTCGCCGACCTGTTCGCCGTCGAGCGGTGAATCCGCGTAGGGCTGGCAGTAGCCGGGCTCCGCCGCGCAGTAGGAAGGCAGCCTTAAATACTCCTCCAACTTTTCGGCATCCTTTTTCTCCCCCCGAATCGCATTCCAGTTCTCGAGGAAGATGCCGGTCAGGCTGCGCACCGCCTCTCCCGTGAGACGTATGCCGGTATCGAACCAGTGTCCGTAGGGGTGGGTGATGTTAAAGTACTCCTCCGCCAGATTGTAGCCGCCGGTAAAGCCTACCTTTCCGTCGATCACCGTGATTTTCCTGTGGTCCCTGTGGTTTAGAAAGGCATTGAAAATCGGCGTCATCGGATTAAACACGCGCGCCTCTATGCCGGCTTCTTCCATACGGCGTATAAAGTCGTGGTCGATAAACCAAATACTGCCGATGTCGTCGTAAAAGAGCCGCACCTCAACCCCCGCCGCGGCGCGCTCGGAAAGCACTTCAAAAAGGCGCTCGAATGCCGTCTTTTCCTCGATGGCATGATACTCCATGAAGATAAAGCGCTCTGCCTTTTGGAGCGCCTCGAGTTGCGCCTCAAAAGCCTCTTCCGCGGTCGGATAGAAGCAGATATCGGTGTCGCGGTAGACCGGGTAGCCGAGTCGGTCGGAGAGATAGCGGAACTGGTTTGCGATACCGTAGTCCACGCTCTCCAGCTCTTCCAGAATACCGCCCTGTTGCGGCATGGCCGGGAACAGATGCTCGTCTATGATTTCGTAGCGCCGACGCATGCGCTGGGTCGAACCGTTAAAACCCATGAGCAAATAGAGCGGCACGCCGAGAAAAGGTGCTCCCGCAATCAGAAGAATCCACGGCATTTTCATGGCAGCGTTAATATGGCGTCCGTAGATACCGAGCACCAGAACAAAGGCGAGTCCCTGAATCAAAAAGGGAATCCAGGAATACTCTCCCGTCAAATTTCGGAGGCCGATGTACACCCAAATGAGCTCGACAACGATTGCAAACAGCGCAAACACGCCCCGCTTGATCCCGTTCCGCACCTCTGTTTTTCGCTCGACTCGCATTGCCCGTCTCATTCTGTCCGGCCTCCTTTCTGCCCAAGCGATGTTCCCCTCAGTGTAACACGCGGCGCATTTCTTGTCGCCTTTTTATCGACTTTACTCCTACTTTGCGCGGCTCTGTGCTAAAATAGAGACATCTGAATCGGTCGGTATTTTGCATGGTTTAGGAGGAGAAACATATGAAAGAACTCGGCTACTACGACGGCAAATTCGGTCCCCTCACAGAGATGCAAATCCCCATGTGCGATCGCGCCTCCTGGTTCGGCGACGGCGTCTACGACGCAGGTCCCGCGAGACACGGGGTCATTTTTGCGCTGGATGAACATGTGGACCGCTTCTTCCGCAGCGCGGCACTGCTCGATATCACGATGCCGCTTACGAAGGAAGAGCTGAAGGCACTCTTACAGCGCCTGCTCGGCGAGATGGATGACGACGAACTCTTTGTCTACTACCAGGTGACGCGCGGCAATCCCGCCGTACAGAAGCGCTCCCACTGTTACGAGCACGGGGTCCCCGGAAAGCTCTGGGTTTCGCTGAGCCCGAACCGCATTTCGGACGGCAAGGAGCCTATCTCTCTGATTACCCTCGAGGACACGCGCTTTTTGCACTGTAATATCAAGACCCTGAATCTGATTCCCTCGGTCATAGCTTCCCAGAAGGCAAAGGACGCAGGTGCCGATGAGGCCGTCCTTTATCGCCCGGGCGAACTCGTGACCGAGTGCGCGCACTCCAATGTCCACATCTTAAAGGACGGCGTCTTAAAGACCCATCCGGCGGATAACCTGATTCTAGGCGGCATTGCCCGCGCCCACCTGCTCCGCGCCTGCGCGGCGCTCTCCGTACCGACGGACGAGACCGCCTTTACGCTGACCGAACTCTTTGATGCGGACGAGGTCATTGTCACAAGCTCCTCAAACCTCTGCATCCGCGCCGAGAAAATAGACGGCAAGCCCGTCGGCGGCAAGGCTCCCGAACTCTTTGAGCGCCTCCGCAGCTACTTAATCGATGAATTTCTCACGGAGACCGCCTGATTCAGGCGGTCTTTTTACTTGCCAGAAAACGGTAAATCGCGGTGCCGATGATCAGTATATAACCGAGCACACTGAGGAGATCCGGGAGTTCTTGAAAGAGCAGAAACCCGAAGAGCGCCGCAAAGACCACCTGAATATAGTCGTAAACCGAAATTTCCTTTGCCGGCGCATAGGTATAGGCCATCGTGATGCCGAGCTGTCCGAGCGCCGCCGCGCAACCGGAGAGCAGCAGAAACGCGAGTTGCCGCGCCCCCATGCTCTCATACTGCGCAAGCATGAAAGGCAACACCGTGACACAGGAAAAAATCGAAAACGAGAGGATAATCACAGGCCCCTTGACACCGCCCTGTCCCGCCTTCCGAACGAAGGTATAGGCCGTGCCCGCACAAAAACCGCCGAAGAGGCCCACCAGTGCCGAGACCGAGGCGAGGCCGAGCCCCGGCTTGATGACCAGAATTGCCCCCGTGAGTGCGACCGCCAGGCAGAACCAGTCCCGTTTGACCGGCTGCTCGCGCAAAATAAAGAGGGACATCAGAATCGCAAAAAAGGGCGACATCTTATTTAACATGGTCGAATCGGCAATCGGCAGATGATCGATGGCCCAGAAGTTCGCGATCACGCCGAGCATCCCGATAAACGAGCGCAGGAACACAGCCATGCGATTGCCCTTTCCGATGCGGAACGGCTCTTTGGCGCGCCGTAACAAAAGAATCGCGACCAGCGCCGCGACCAGATTCCGGAAAAACACCTTTTGCATGACCGGTAACGGCCCCGCCAGACGCACAAAAACCGACATCAGCGAAAAACCCGCCGCCGCGAGCACAATGAAACAAATTCCCTTTACGGTATTTCCCTTCAAACCTAAGACCTCAGCTTTCTTTTACTTCCATGCTATTTTGCGCTGAAACGGTGCTTTTCGCAAGGCGTTTTGCCCGCCGCGCAAGATTCACGGAAAATTCAGACAGTATCTCCTTGTTTCGCTTGCATTTTCCACCCTTTTGTTATATATAACTAATTAGCATTGACTATCTTGTTTTATAAGGAGGTACATGGATATGAAGAATTTGGATCGCTATCTCTCCAATCTGATGATAGGAAACATTAAGCTGCACAACTTGCACTGGAACGTGACCGGCCTTACCTTTAAGGCAGTTCACGAGTACCTTGAGGCACTCTACGACGACAGCTTCGAAAAGCTGGACGAAGTCGCGGAACTTCAGAAGCAGCTCGGCCTTCCGGTGCTCGCTTCCGCAAAGGAGTATCTTGAGAACACGGACATTCAGGAACTCGGTTACAAGGAGTATACCCCCGTTGAGGCAATCAAGTTCGCGAAGGAGTATGTCGAGCACATGCGCGACCTTGCGCTGACCATCCGCAAGGAAGCAGAGCAGGAAGATTGCTTTGTCTTAACGAACCTCATGGAGGATCACGTGACGGGCTACGACAAGCACATCTGGTTCCTCAACAACATGTTGAAGTAAAATCCTTCCGAAAAAGAGAGTCGGCAGCAAGCTGTCGACTCTCTTTTTGCGCTTGCTTGACAAAGTCGAACACCGTTAATACAATCGTATTACAGGAGGTCATTCTTATGTCAACAATCAGTTTGCGCGTCAGCGAAGAAGAGTTAAAACTCTTTCAAGACTTTGCCAAGTTAAATCAAATCAGTTTATCCGAGCTCATTCGTCGTACCATGTTATCCAAATTGGAGGATGAGTACGATTTACAGGTATTCTCCGCGCACGAGGCCGCAAAAGCCCGCGGCAAGGTGGAAAGCTACTCGCATGAAGAAACCTGGGCCGAACTCGGCCTATGAGCTACAGCGTACGCTATACCAAAAAGGCGATTCAGTCGCTCAAAAAATTAGACCGCTCTGTCCTCATTTTAATCAAAGCCTGGATCGAAAAGAACTTAGTCGACACCGATGACCCGCGGCGTCACGGAAAAGGCCTGACTTCAAACCGCAGCGGTCAGTGGAGATATCGAGTCGGAAATTATCGCATCCTTGCCGAAATCGAAGACCGTGAATTGATTATTCTTGTCATCGAAGTCGGACACAGGAGCAGCATCTATGAAATGTGATCTGTGTTTTCGGACGGTAGGCATTTCCGCTTCGACAAAAAACGAAGCACAAACAAAGAGTCACCCATATCAACAACCGCGTTGATACGAGTGACTCTTATTTTTCTTACTTCTTCTTTCGCTGCTCCAGATAATCGTTCAGCTCGGCATTGACAATATCCGTAATGAACATGTGTCCCGGCACGTGGGTGATTACCACCGGGGGCTTTGCATTTTCCACCGCCGCCTGGGGCGTCACACCGCAGGGCCAGAATACGGGAATCTCACCTTCACGAATTTCAACCGCATCACCGTAATCCGGCTTCATCACATCCGTGACGCCGATTTTCTCCGGCTCGCCGATCTGCACCGGCGCGCCGTGAACATTCGGCATCTTCACCGTGATCTCATAGGCCTTCTTTGCCTGCTCCGGCGTCATGGGACGCATGGAGCATACCATGGGACCCTCAAAGGGGCCCACCTTCTCGGTCTGAATATTGGTCTTAAACATGGGAACGTTTCGCTTCGTCTCAATGTGGCGAACCGGAACACCCGCCGCCATCAGAGCCTCCTCAAACGAGAACGAGCAACCGATCAGGAAGCCCACATAGCCTTCCTTCCAGTATGCGGTGACATCGGTGAGTTCCTTGGTCACAGCGCCGTTCTCGTATACCCAGTAGCGCGGTACATCGCTGCAGATGTTTCCGCCCTCTCCCATCGCATGGGTGTCGGGACTTCCCTGAATCACTTCCAGCACAGGGCAAGCAAAGGGGTTCTTCTCGGCATAGCGCTCAAAATCGGCCGCGTACGCCCCGGGGAGTATGACCAGATTCGCCTGGGCATAACCGCGGCACATACCGGCGGTCGGGAAGTCAATCTTCCCTTCCCGAATGAGCTGCCGAACCGCAGAGGGTTTCATGTCGATATAAGGGGTGATGTCAAAAGCCATGTCTGTTTGCTCCTTTCTTAATCAACAAATCCGTACCTCATCAACAAATCCGTACCTTGCTCTGTTACATTCCGTTCCTCAGGCTTATATTGCCATTGTCTCCGCCGTCAGCTTGCCTTTATGACAAAGACTGCGCTTTATGCGCGCACCGCCGTGACCGCAATCTCAACCTTTGCGTTCTTCGGGAGCGCCGCGACCTGGAAAGCGGCTCTCGCCGGATAGGGTGCCTCAAAGAACTCTGCATAGACCTCGTTCATCGCCGCGAAATCCGCGATGTCAGCGAGGTAAACCGTCGCCTGCACCACGTGCTCAAAGCCGAGTCCCGCTTCTTTGAGAATCGCGGCGATATTGCGGAACACCTGTGTGGTCTGCCCCTTGATATCGTCCGCGGAAAACTCTCCGGTTGCCGGATCCAGCGGAATCTGCCCCGAGACAAAGAGGGTTCCGTTTGCCTCGATTGCCTGCGAGTATGGTCCGATTGCCGCCGGTGCGTTCTTGCTCACGATTGCCTTCTTCATAAAAACTCCTTTCCGAATCACAATGTCTGTGCTTATCAGTATAATACAGGAAGCTCCCTTAGCGCGAGAAAACTTCCTCGGCTTTCAGTGCCTTTTCGATGAGTTCCAGGATGTGCGCGGAGAGTGCGTGGCGCGTGCGGTTCTCCTTCCCCGGTCTAAGAGCAAAAGTCTCCAGTGGAAAATGATCCGACCGAATCGGCGCAGTGCTCGTATCCGGCGTAAGCGCCATGACGCCGCACACCGGATTGGTACGCAGCAGTTTTCCGATTCCGCCGTAAATCTCGTCGCTGCACGCATTCTTATAATAAGTCTCCAGCTGCCCGAGACTCGAGCGCTCTCCCGCCCAAATCTGCCGCACCTTCCGATACTTGCATTCGAGTATGATGCTGCCGATAAACCAACCCGTCTTCTTGCTGAAGATGTGCAGCAGAAGATCCGGATGATTATGGTTTCTTCCGTTGTGACTCGTCGCAAAGTAAAGCGGATCCCGCTTTGCATCCGCGCCGCGCTCCCCGAGGGTCTGGTTATAGACCAGCGCGAGGCGCACCCTCTCGTTCTCGTAATAGACCCGGCTCCCGTCCCGTAGGGAAAGACCGCCGCCCTCACCGACCTCGTAGCTCTCCTCCCGATCTGTCTCCGTCGCAAAGTCCTCGAGTACATGCCGGAGTTTAAAATAGCACCAGAGCTCGTAGAGCAGACTGCTCTTTTGATAACTCAGGCGGTATATTTCCCGCATGGTGAGCCCGAGATGATCCCGTTCGAGCGAGAGATACAGGCAGTACACAATGTAGTAGCGATTGTCCGCCAACATGGCCTGCGAGACCGCATAGACCTGCCGCGCCGAAATCTCCTGATACCAAGGCATATTGCGGAGGGCATTCAGCAAGTGGCGGTAGCGCCGCACCGTCTCGGTAAATTCCCGCATGCGCCCGCCGCTGAGTTGCGCATCTTCCGTGTACCGCTGAAAACCCGCGAGCCTTGCCAGAATCCGTTCCGCCATCATACGGAGCATGCGATTCTCGTCAATGTCGTAGTCGAGCCGCTTCTTCGGGATTAACTGCACGTGGGAGATGCCGCCGCGCGATAGATTGCTGCGCATGCTCTTGGCATCCACTCTGCCGCCGGCTTGCACCGGCTCTTTTTCGTAACTCGTCTTGATCGCATAGCGCGGCTGCTCAACAATATCTCGTATCGCAGCGAACACCTTGCTCTCCTGCGCTTCCAGGCGCTCCAAATCCCGAAAGGCGCGAAGCGGAAGCACCTGCTCTCCGCCTATCCCGCGCCCCTCTGCGCCCTTTTTCCATACCCTGCTTAAGCCCTCGAATTCTTCTTCCAGCTCTTCTTGCATGAGCTGCCATTCTCCGGCCTCCAACTGGCGCGGCAACACGGCAAAGTTTCCGTAGTAGCGCTGCCCCTCCGCCTCGACAAAGAACAGCATGCGCTCCACCAAGAGCCCCTCCTGCCCGCCGCCGCAGAGCTGAAACGGGCGGTCCGAGGGGGTGATGTAGTCGCCCGCCGCATCGTTCTCAACGAAGCGCTGATCGAGCGCCGCATCCAGACAGGGAAGATACAGTTTTGCCGCCGCATCTTCCGAACGGAACAGAAAAGCCACGCCCTCGTTTTCCTTCACCGAAATAGTGGGCGTTGTCGTGAGGCTGTTTGCGGCCGGCACCGTAACAAAGCGCGTTGCCTCCGCTCTGCGCCTGATTGCGGCCCCGTTTTTGTCGATGTAGCTTGTGCGTATCACCGAAAGAGAAAAGGGGAGCTTAACTGCAGTAGCCATAGCTCTCAATCTCCTTTTTCTTCTGTGCGAGTATCGCCCGGCATCTCGCAAACGGCGAAAGTGCCTTGTGCTTCTCCAACACAGCGAAGAGACTGCTCTCTCCATCCTCCCTGAGGGCGGGACCTACCACGCTCTCGACACCTCGAAGCTTGGTCAGCACGCGCTGCGCGAGCTGTAAATCCAGAGCGTCCTCAAAGCTTAAGCCCTCCTCCGCCGGTAGGTTACTGAGATACTTCACCACACTCTTTACGACGCGCGGACCCGCGCCGTACTTGGTGCTGAGACTCTGCAGGGCGCAGTGTACGTCCCAGAGGAGGGCACGCAGTTCAAGTTCATTCGAAACACTGTCCTTTGCAAGCAACTTCTCGTAATCCTGGGTGCTCCAAATCTGCGTTTTTCCGATGGCCGCAAAGCTCTTATCCTCCCACTCGGTCGCGTAGTTCAGCACCTCCAGTTCGATTACATTGGCGCGGTCCAGCACCTTGTCCGAGAAGTGGAAGGTGGTCTCATCCACATTGACCGTGCCGATAAACTTCACATTGCTGCCGATTTCAATCCGGAAGGGATAATCCGCCGCATTGTAGAGTTTGCCCATGTACTGCTTGTCGTAGAGCTGAAGTTCCCGCTGTCCCGCCGGTCTCTCGAGTATCGAGAGAAACTGGCTAAAGTAATGCTCCACTCTCGCGAGATTCATCTCCTCAAAGCAGACCAAAAAGAGCTTGTTCTTATTCTCCTCCCGCTGTGCGCGCACCAAAAAGTCCACAAAGCCGGAATCCGCCGCGTGGTAGACCATGTGCGCAAGGTCCACGTAGCCGAGGAGATCCGCATCGTCATTCCAGGACGGGCGCACCGGGACCATGAGAATCTGGCTGTCCTCCAGATCCGCGCTCGCGTTGAGGCCGAGTGCCTTCGCGTAGATATTGACCAGCGAGGACTTACCGGTGCCGCTGAGGCCCGAGAGAATCACGAGGTCGTTGCACTTGACCGCCGTGTGGAAGTTGATGAAATCGCTGCGCTTATAGTAGCAGCGGCTCTTCTGCGCGTAGTATTCCATCATGTTGAGAATCAGCGCCTCGTTTTTCTCGGCGGTCGGGATCTCTGCTAGCTCCTTCTCATCAATCGGATCCTTGAGTTCCGTCTCAAGCTCCGCCCCGCGGAAGTCCTCACGCTCGTCTGCCTCTGCCGCCTCATCGAGGGCAAGCTCATCCTCTTTCTCTTCGGAAGCAAGCGCATCCTTGCTTGTCTCCGCAAGCCGCTCGGCCTCGGCCCGCGCCTCCGCTTCCCGCTGTCTCTGCTCCTCCTTCTCATCCTTCACTGCCTGCAACACAGCGCTCTTTAACTGGTTGTCAATCTTCCGGTAAATGTCGCTCGGCACATAGCTCACACAGGGATTGTAGCTGTCGTCGTAGACAAAGTACTCCATGAACTCGCTGAGATCGATCGTAAAAAGATACCTTGCCCCCAGGACGCAAGCGCCGACCGGATCCGTGGCCGCACGGTCAATGCTACCGATCGCAAACAACTTACCGTCCTCCTCCATCCAGAGCACAAACGCGGGCGAAGAACTCTCGAGGTCATACCCGTAGAGGCTGCCAAGCCCTTCTTTGGCAAGAATACAGGACATGAACTCCGCGCGTGTTTCGAAACTCCGATATAAATTCCAACTCGTTTCGTACTCCCACTCACGCACGCCTTCATTGTTTTTGCTGCAGAAAACCGGTACCGCATAGAATTCCGTATTTTTATCGAAGGCCTTCGGAACCGGAACCAACTGAACATCCTGCATACTCCGAATTTCGGTGCCGTTTGTGTTTTTGCTCTGCACCCGGAAGATGAAAAGCTGGTTTTCCATGAACTCTTCAAAGTGTTCGATACGATCTTCCACGCTCGCATACACATCATCCGTGAAGTCATTGATTAAATTTCCAAAACCTGCCACATACGAATTTGCGGCATCCGGCAGCATCAGTGTCTTTACATTAAACTGGATAATTCCCAGGCGATTGATAAAAACAGATCCCCTTCCGGTCTCACCGTTCTGTGCCAGTCTTCCGATATATTCTCTGTAATTTTTTGTCATTTCCGTAGCCTCTCCTCAATGGCCTTTTTGACATCCGAAATTGTGGTGATTTTTAAGCTGCTGAACTGTTTGATTCTCACTTTGTCCGCAAATCGCAGGGTTCCGCTGACATTCCAAATTTCCGCATATTCTTTCCAAGAAAGATTTTCCAGTGCATCCGCCTTGGCACAGAGATCACAGTTTAATCCCTCGACTTGTTCCCTCAAATCGATTCGTGAAAAAATAAGAATTTTAGGTTGTTTTCGTATTTCACCGAGATATTTATCCTCATATTTTTTGAGTTCTTCAATCCTATTTAACAGTTCCTTTTTTTCGCGTTCGGACTGCCGTAGTCTCTCTTCGAGTTCTCTGATTTTATCTCGTGCAATTCCGGCCTCGTTTTCCGCAATTTTCTTTAACTCCTCACATCTGGCTTCCGCGCGCCTCTGCTCTTTTCTGGCCGATTCCGTCTCGCGTTTTTCATTGTCCAAGCGAATGCGAAATTCCTGTTTTTCTTCTTTGTTCTTTTTCTTCTGTTCTTGATTTTCCTCCCTGAGTTCCTCCAGCTGTCTTTGCAACTCCCTTAGTTGTGCCGCAAAAGCTTCAAGTTGCTTGTCTGTCTCGGCCTCACGCGTCTCCTCGGCGGTCGGAACCTCTAGCTTCTGTTCCTGCGCCTCCGTTTCGACTGCGCACTCTTCCTCTGCCTTCTCCGCCTCTGCCTTCTCTTCCTCCGGCATCCGCCAAGTCGTAGACGACATGTCCTCCTTCGCGTGATAGAGTATCTCGCCCATCTCGATGGTCATCTGATTCGACTGATCCAAGAGATGAAACAGCATCGGCAGAGGCAAAAGATGTAGGTTCTTACGCTGTTTTGCCGGAACAGCGCTTCCTCGTTTCTCAACAAAAAACTCCAAGAAGCTTCGCCTCTCTGCCTGAGACATGCGTTTCAAGTCCTTTTTCAACAACGCGGGCGTATACTTTCCGCCCAAGATTTTTTTCCGTATGAACGCCAAACCTCCTCCTCCTTTCGTCTTGATGATTTTATTGTGCGACAGGGATTCGCTTTCTTCAAGTCCCCCTCGCTATCCAAAACGTACAATTTTCAAAGTTATTTTCAACGCAATCACCAATTGACAGCACATATCGCATTTCTGTTCCATGTTTTTATTCCGAACAGATTGCCTGCACGCATAAATTTCGTCACAATTATTTTGTGTCACAGCCTACGCATCGGCCCGCATCATTCGCCGACCAACTGTAACAATGTACCACTCCGGACAGGTAACGACCTTCGTCGCAACGAAACCGGGGCTTTACAAGCGTCCCCTCATATGCGAAACGGTTCGTAGTAGCAAGTATCATCCTATGTGAGGTGTAACATGTTTCGATTTTGGACCGTGCAACACAAATCTGTCCTCGATATCATAGAAATGAATGGCTATTATCAAGCCGACATTTCTAAGAGTCCCTTTGTGATACAAAGCCCTCCCCTGGAAGAACTGTACCGCTTCCTGTTGGATTCTTTCAACCGCTACTCTGTGGAGAAAACTTTGCAGCGAAGATTATGTCGTCATGTGCCCGGACTATCCGGAAGACTCTTTTAACCCGCTCTTTATCGATATAAATGACTTTCAATTTCTCATGCCGCCTATTACCATTCTTCCGCCTTATAGCTACGAGTCTATTGCCGGAATCGTAACAGACATCCGTCATGCACGCATCTCGTCCGGTGTGTTTCCCAGCTATTTGATACAGGCACATCTACCGGTGATTCATGAAAAGAATATCACCGAGATGTATCATATGTTTTCCTTGGATTCATAAGCACAGCCTCAAATCTGTCATCGTTTCCCACGCAAAAGTCCGCCGTCCCATACTCCCGTATGGTCCGGCGGACTTCTTTGATTGCTATTCTGTTTTTAACGCCCCGCCTTACGTGCTCTTCTCTTCCTCTAGGAGATTGGTCATGCTCTTTAAGCCGGTCACAAGGGTGGAGCCGTTGTGCAGGAGCGCACCGGTCGCGGGCGGAAGCATGCCGCCGACACCGAGCGCAATTAAGAGCGCGTTGAAGCCGATGATGAAGTTGTAATTCGAGTGAATGCGGCGCATCAGAGCCATGCTGAGCGCCCTTAAGAACACCAGCTCGCGCAGGTTCTCCGCGGAAAGCGTGACATCCGCGACCTCGCGCGCAATGGCGGCGCCGTCGGAAATCGCAATGCCGACATCCGCCTCGGAGAGTGCCGGGGTATCGTTGACACCGTCACCGATCATGATGACCTTGCGGCCCGCCTCATGTTCCTTCCGAACAAACTCTGCCTTGGTTCCCGGGAGCACCTCTGCGTGGTACTCATCCAGCTCCAGCTGAGCCGCAACCGCTGCTGCGGTCTTCTCGGAATCGCCCGTCATCATGCAGATTTTGGAAATGCCCAGGGCGCGAAGTCCCTTCACAATCTCCGGCGCTTCCTCGCGAATCGGGTCAAAGATGCAGATGACCGCGCAGAGCTTGCCGTCGATTGCAAGATACAGTCTGGAATACTCATCCGGCAGCGCCTCGAGCTTCTTCTCATCCTTCTTTAAGAGCTTGCACTTCTCGTCCTCAAAGACAAAGTGATAGGAACCGATGACTGCCTTCTTGCCGTCAATTTCGGAGGCAATGCCGTGTGCAACCACGTAGTGCACCTTGGAGTGCATCTCCTTATGGCGGATGCCGCGCTTCTTTGCCTCACCGACCACGGCGTTTGCAATGGAGTGCGGGTAATGCTCCTCGAGGCAAGCCGCAATCTTCAGTGCTTCCGCCTCTTCCATGTCATTGAAGGTCTCAATTTGCATGACAGTCGGCGTAGCGCGGGTCAGCGTACCTGTCTTATCGAAGACAATGGTATCCGCCTCCGCAATGGCCTCCATGAACTTACCGCCCTTCACGGATACATTGTGGTCTCCCGCCTCACGGATTGCCGAGAGCACGGAGAGCGGCATGGAAAGCTTCAGCGCGCAGGAGAAATCGACCATCAGGAACGCGAGCGCCTTTGCGACATTTCGCGTCAGAAGGAAGGTAAGTGCCGCACCGCCGAGCGAATACGGAACCAAACTGTCCGCAAGATGGTAGGCTCTCGCCTCGGTGTTGGACTTTAACTTCTCCGACTCCTCAATCATCTTGACTATCTTGTCGTAGTGGCCGGTACCCTGTACCTTTGCGACGCTAATGATGCACTCGCCCTCTTCGACCACGGTGCCCGCATAGACATAGGCGCCCGCCTTCTTCTCAACCGGTACGGATTCACCGGTCATGGATGCCTGGTTCACCGTCATCTCGCCCTCAACCACAGTTCCGTCGAGCGGGATCACGTTCGAAGTGCGAACCACAATGCGGTCGCCCACCTGTACATCCTTCACATCGATCAGAACATCGGCGCCCTCGGTCTTCATCCAGACCTTCTCGACCTGGAGGCTCATGGCACGTGCCAAGTCGCCGACCGACTTCTTATGCGTCCACTCTTCGAGAATCTCGCCGACCTCCAAGAGGAACATGACCGAGGAAGCCGTGCCGAAGTCGGAGCGGAGCACCGAAGCCGCAATCGCAGTCGCATCGAGGACCGGAACTTCGAGTCCGCGCGTCAAGAGGCAGCCTACACCGTGGGCCACATAACGTAAGCTCTTAACCGCTGTCCAAGCCGCACGAAGCGGTGCCGGCAAGAAGAGCATTCTCGCGCCGTGAAGCACCACCTTCCAGAAGAGTTTCTCCTGGTAGTAGCGATTCATCGCACGGCCGCTGTCTTCGGGGACCAACGAGAGTGCGTATTCATCCCTGTATGAAAAATCACAGAGAGCGTCAATCAGCCGCTCTCTGTGATCCGCCTCTCGATTGTACTTTACAATTGCGTCACAGGTTCGCTCAAAGATTTTGACATCCTGAACGAAGGGCAGTGCTCGCAAGTAGTACTCCAGAATATCCGCCTCGGAGAGCGACATGCGCGTGCCCGCCAAGTGGACACGCATCACATTTCTGGATTCGTGGCGTATTGTGTATCTCATGCCTCAGTCGCTGCCTCGTGCTCTTCGACCAGAGCCTTTGCCTCCTGATATGCCTTCTCGGACTCCTCTGCGTAACGACGCTCGTTGATGTCCTTTGCGTCCTCGTAGATATCATCGCAGTTCTCGCGAAGCGTGGAGACCGTCTTCATCACGCAGTCCTTGCCGCGAAGCACCGCAGCCGTTGCCTGCGTGTAAGCACCCTTTGCGTCCTTGGACTTGAGAATTGCAACGCCTGCCGTACCGAAGAGAGCACCGCCGACAAACATACCAACCTTAAACAGATTCTTTACACCAAACATATTTGACCTCCTTGTTTGCGTTTGTTTTCTTGTCTTGAACATAGTTTACCGCAATCTATAAAAAGTGCAAAGTAAACTTATTTTGTATACTCTAACAGCTTTTAGCGAAATTCACCTTAGATAGTGTACTATAACTTCCGCCGTCAGCATGAGTATCGATAGCACCAGTAACACGAACAAATGAAAGCGGTAACTTAAGCTAAGATACGCCACATACTCGCGTATCGTGGCATTCAGCGTGTAATACCACTTTGTCTTTGCACCGAACCCCTTACACGGCAGATGCAGCCGCCGCGCAATGAGCAACGCGCGAAATACATGGTAACTCGTCGTCACAACCGCAACCCGCGGATGGGTCCGCTCCATGAGTTCCCTCGAAAACTCCAGGTTTTCCCGCGTATTCCTGGAGCGCCGCTCCACCAGAATGCGCTCCGGGGGCACCCGTCTTGAGAGTGCGTAACGCGCCATGGCCTCTCCCTCCGTGATATCCTCGCCCGGTCCCTGACCGCCGGAGAGTATTAGGAGTGCCTTCTTATTCTTCTTTAAGAGCGAAATACCGCGTTCTATGCGGGCCGCAAGCAGCGGCGGAACGCGTTCTCCCTTGAGTCCGGCACCGAGCACCACAATGTAATCAAAGTTCTGGTTGTCCCGCCGGTGAATCAAGTTTAAAAGGGATGAAAGCGCGTAAATCGCAAAGAGGACAAGCCCGTAGGCAATCCAGAGTCCCACCAGACTGTAGGCGAGACGCCCGGCAAAATTTCCGCTCCAGTTCCCGATTTGCGGCCAGTAGATGAGGTACAGAATCAGGAAAATCGCAAAGAGCAACGAGAGCATGTTTCGGACGCGCAGCCCTTCCCGAAACAGAATGCGGATTCCTTCTATAAAGAAACTGCCGATCAGCAAAAACGGGAAAAAGAACGTCGCCAGCGCAAAGACGGCCACAAGCACCACAAGCAAAAACATAAGCGGCGGAAAGGACTGCAATTGCTCCGAATAGCGAAAGGCCGTCAACACCAGAAAAACCGCCATCCCGCCGAGCGCGAAAAAGCAGCAAACGCCGCTCCAGAGTGTTCTCGGATCCCGCAACATGACAAACAAGAAAAGCGCTACGGTAAGCAATGCCGCTATTTGAACGGCATTCAAAAGCAGAAGCTGTATTCCTTGCTCCAAGCATCCACCTCCTTACGATTCATTTCATTCGAATGTAATAGCATACCACAGGCAAGGTCCTTTCCGCCACTTCTATCGGCAACCCCAAAAGTCCCTAAAAGTCCGCCTCTTCCCGCTCATACAAAAGCCCACCGTGTTTCCGATGCGAATAAGTCAAAGATTCGCAGACCCGATCCCCCGGTTCACGGTCTCAGCTCCGTTCATGAGCAGCCGCTCCTATTATCACCGATAAGCTATATCTCTTATAGAATTATGCTTACACAAGCTTTAAGAATTCCCGCACGGCCCGGGTCATATAGCGGTTCCGCCGGAAGTAGAAATTGACCTCTCGCACCGCCTCCCGCGCGTTGAGCTTATAGAAGCAGAGATTCTCCTCATTCGGCACATGCTTAATCAGCACATCGCCGTTAAAGGAGATGCCCATCCCGTAGCAGGAGAAGTTATAGGCGGTCACCTGCTGCTCCGGCTCAAGGCGTAACTTCGGCGCAAAACCGGCCTCGTGGCAGAGGCGGTCGGCGCGCTCACGCGTATCATTGCCCTCGCGGAGCAAAAGGAAACGCTCTTCCCGAAACTCGATTAAGGGCACCGGCGGGATGCGGGAGTTTAAATGTGCATTCTGCTTAATCTCCGCCGCCGTGAGTGCATAGTTCCGGACGCGCTCATTGACCGCGAGCGCCCGCGGCACGGTGAGTAAGAGATGCTCTTCCCGAAAGAACTTTTTCTCATAGGCGGCCGCATTGAGCTCTGTGTTGTCAATCAAAAGGTCCAGAGAACCATCCGAGAGTCTGTCCTTTAACTCCGAGGTCACGGCCTCGACAAGCTCTATGTGAATCTGCGGAAATTGCTCCGTGAACTGCGAGACCAAGGGCGGCAGCGCATAGGAGGTAAAGACATTGGTTCCGCCGATGGAGACCGAACCGTTCTGCAGCGCGTTTCGGTCGTGCAGGTAGTTCACAAAACCGTTCTCAACGTCCAAAATCAGTTCCACGGCTCGAATGTATTCCTTCCCCAAATCCGTGAGTCCGATCGGATTGGTGCTGCGGTCAAAGAGCGGTGCTCCCAGGCGCTGCTCTGTCTTTCGCACCGCATTGCTGAGCGAAGGCTGCGAAATAAAAAGCTTTTTCGCGGCGCGCGAAAAGCTCATCTCCCGATAGACTTCATAGACATAGCGCATGCCCTGAAACATCTCTTCGCCCGACATCATCCGCACCTCCCAAAGTCTCCCTTCGCAGCGGGAGACATTTCTTTTATTGAATACCTTGTATCATTCCTTAGGTATTTGTGAATAGTATAGCGCTCTGTTAGACTGGAGACAAGCAATACAGAAAACAATCCCAGGGAGGATTACCATGATGAAGGTAAGAGAAGGATATCGTCTCGAGCACGATTCCATCGGCGAAAAGGAAGTTCCGGCAGCTGCGTATTACGGCGTACAGACGCTCCGCGCACACGAGAACTTCAACATCACGGGTCTCAAGATGCACCCGGAGCTCATCATCAGCGTGGCGCAGATTAAGAAGGCCGCCGCAATCACGAACTTCGAGGTCGGAGAGCTCTCCAAGGAGCGCGCAAGCGCTATCGTAAAGGCCTGCGATGAGATCATCGACGGCAAGCTCCACAACCAGTTTATTGTCGACCCGATTCAGGGCGGCGCAGGTACCTCTCTCAACATGAACGCAAACGAGGTCATCGCAAACCGCGCCATCGAAATCCTGGGCGGCGTGAAGGGCGACTACAGCCTCGTGAACCCGAACGACCACGTGAACTTCGGTCAGTCCACCAATGACGTGTTCCCGTCCTGCGGAAAGATGGCAGCACTTACCCTGCTCCGCAAGGCGCAGATTCAGCTGAAGCGCCTCGAGAAGGCACTGCGCGAAAAGTCCGAGGAGTTCGACTCCGTCATTAAGATGGGCCGCACCCAGCTTCAGGACGCCGTGCCGATTCGTCTTGGTCAGGAGTTCCACGCATACGCAAGCGCCATCAGCCGCGATATTAAGCGCTTTGATACCGCGAAGGAAGAGATTCGCTCCCTCAACATGGGCGGAACCGCAATCGGTACCGGTCTCAACGCAGACAGCACCTACTTCCACCGCGTCGTCAAGAACATGTCCTCGATCACCGGTGAGGAGCTCGTGCAGAGTTATGACACCATCGATGCGACGCAGAACCTTGACAGCTACGCAATGGTCTCCGGCATCGTAAAGAGCTGTGCCGTGAACCTCTCCAAGATGTGTAACGACCTGCGCCTTATGTCCTCCGGACCGCGCACCGGCTTCTGCGAGATCAACCTTCCCGCAAAGCAGAACGGTTCTTCCATCATGCCGGGTAAGATTAACCCCGTCATCCCCGAGGTTGTGAACCAGGTTGCGTTCAACATCATCGGCAACGATGTGACGATTACCATGGCGGCAGAGGCGGGTCAGCTCGAGCTGAACGCATTTGAGCCGATTATCTTCTACAACCTCTTTGAGTCCATCCAGACCCTCAGCAATGCAGTCCAGACCCTCGTGGACAACTGCATTGTGGGCATCACGGCAAACGAAGAGCACTGCCGCGAGATGGTCGAGAGCTCCATCGGCATCATCACCGCAATCTGCCCCTATGTCGGCTACGAGACTGCGGCAAACATTGCGAAGGAAGCACTCCGCACCAATCAGTCCGTCCGCGAGCTGATTCTGCAGAAGAAGTTGCTCTCCGAGGAACAGCTTAAGACCATCCTCGATCCCTACACCATGACGAAGCCCGGAATTCAGGGCAGAAACCCGGCAGATCTCTTGGCTGACTGATTTGCTACCGAAAGAACGCCTCCGCAATTCATTGCGGAGGCGTTTTCTCTTACTATACAAGGCCTTTCTCTGCTTACATCTTCCTTGAAACAGTATGTTTGGCGGAAAACGTCATGAAGCATACGAACTGTCCTTCTTGTAGTGGGCCTTGTACGAAATATAAGCTGTTGGCATAACGGTACAAGCCCCATGGAAAGAAGACTGATTACTTATTTCTCAGTGACAACTCCGGTTCGCCTGTTTTTCGAACACTGTATCATCAATCTTCGGCTTCCGCCGTGGAGTAGCAGCGCTTAAAATAGCTGCTTTGCAAACAGCAGAACGAACGGCATAAGCAAAAACAGCATACAAAGCGCCATCAATACTGCACTGAGCCCGCGTCCAAGCGCTGTCTCTCTGTTCCCTTTGCGAAACGCATAGGTGCGTATGGGCGTAAAGCCGCGCAAAAGTTCTTCCGCCCGTGCGGCATCCTCTTCCGCCACGAGTATTGCCTGACCGCTCGGGGAATTTCCCTCATAAACCGTCAAGCTTCCTGCCGCGGCAGAAGCTGCAATCCCATGCCGCAAAAGAAACGCTACCATCTGCGCCGCCTCCGCGGTGCTTCCCGCAAAGCCGGCCTTCACAAGACAAAGTTCTCTCTCCTTCATCGACCGCCCCTCCTTTCTTTTATCATACACCATTTGAAGCCATGTGACTGCTTCACAGCAACAAAAAAGCGCCCTGCAAGCTTTCTTGCAAGGCGCTTCGTTTTACCAACGCTGAAGGATATAGATGAGACCGGAGCCGAACATATCTGCCATCGAGTGCACGAGGACCACAGGCAGCAGGTTCTTGATGAACTTCCGGTAAGCCACGTAGTAAAGGAGACCGAAGAAGATACCGATGATCAGTGCCGACGCCATACCCTGGTAGGTGTGGAAGGAGGTACGGATAATGGTCGAGAACACCAGCACCGGCCACTTGTACTTCTGGTTGACCGTTCCGAGCAGACCGAGGAAGTAGAACTCCTCATAGAATGCGTTCAGAAGCGAGTATATGATTGCGACACCGGAGAGCGCCGTAAACTTCGGGATGACCGAAGTCAAGTCAATGTGACTCAGGCTCTCTGCCGTAAAATAGTTGTAGCCGTGGTCAAAAATCATGTACAGGATATCCGCGCTGAGACCCATGATGAAGAAGAGGACCAGATACTGCGGAATGACCTTGAGATTAAGCTTGAACGGAATCTGCTTAAAGTCAAAGTTACGGATGAAGAGATAGATGAAGACAATGGCAAGCATCTTCGCCTGAAAGCTCAGGTTGCTCGAATAGGCAGCGCCTTCCGAAGATACCTCGGTTGTGGCCTCCGCAACCTCCGTCGCCGCTTCCGTGACCGCCGTCGCCGCCGCTTCAACCGCCGGCTTCAGGGTGTCGAGGTACATCTGCGTGGAGATGACAATGAACTTCCCGAAGAGAATCAGGGTGATGATGACGACATCGAACCATCTTAGGTTCTTTGTCTTCTCTCTCGGGAGGATAATGTCGCGAATGTTCATACTAAGTTACCCCCTTTTCGATTTTCAATGGGCTCATTATAGCAAAGGGTCCAAGTTCTTTCCAGTAGATTTTAATTTTCTTTAAATTTTGTACAGAATCAACTACTTACTCCGCCTTATTTTGTGTTATTTGCCCTCAAAATAATCCCATTCTACTTATTGCATACCAATTGCATACCAAAAAAGCCGCACGGTACCAATGACCGTGCGACTCTTCTCAGCCTATCTTTTCTTTGCTTCAGAGCTGTGCGTCCAACTTTGCCTCGAGCTCCTTCTGCGGAACCGCGCCGATAATGCGGTCCACAACCTGGCCGTCCTTGATAATGACCATGTTCGGGATGCTCATGACCTGGAACATCTGAGCAAGCTCCGGCTCATCGTCCGTGTTGACCTTGCCGACCTTAACCTTGCCCTCGTACTTCTCTGCGAGCTTCTCGACGACCGGTGCCATCATCTTGCAGGGACCGCACCAATCCGCATAGAAGTCAATGAACACCGGCTCCTTCGACTGCAACACTTCCTTCTCAAAATCAGCTTTTGTAAAACGATACTCCATCGTGCTACCTCCTCATGCTGCGGTACCCAAGGTACCAAAATAGGAACTAATCCTATTTTGACAGATTCAGAGGCAGATGTCAAGTCCTCAGAGGCCAACGTCCTCATGCGAAAGCGTTACGCTGCCATCCTCACGGACAAAGCAGGGAATTCCCACGTAACCCTGCTCTCTTGCCTCCCGAAATGCCTCATCCCGGTCGCGAAGCTGTAAGAAAGCCTTGAGGTAAACGACATGCTTTCCGATGTCAACCAAAGTGAAATCGTTCTCTTTGCCGCTCGCCTTGATTCTCTCTTCGACTTCTGCGCAATCCGGGCAGCTCGGCATTCCATAAACCTTAATCATGTTTCTTTTCTCCCTGTAGAAAATGTCTTTTTGCAAATTCCATGTCCTGGACAAACTCCGCCGTTCCCAAGTAATTTCCGTCCTGATCTCTCACGGCGCGGTAGTTGACCAACATGGTCTTTCCGCCCTTCTCGGCCCAAATGGATACGCTGCTCTGTCTTCCGGAACGGAATTCCGTGATAATCTGGCGCACCATAGGCTCAATCTTCGGCGGGTGGCAGGAAAAGACCTCGCGGTCCAGTGCCATCTTCGGGCGCTTAAACGCCTTCTGTCCCTCGCTCTCGTTAAAGTAGCGGTTGATGTTGTCTGCATCGACAAAGGTGATTTCCATCGGAATTGTGTTGAGAAGCCACTCCAGCTGATCGAGTTTCAGGTGCCCGCCCGGCATCACAACCTCACCAACAAAGGAAGACGTACGGCTCTTCGTATCCGCTGTGTTCACAGCGACCTTAAGCGACGGCTGCTCTGCCGCCTTCTCCTCCTCCGCCGCAGCGTAAACCTTGCTCTCCACGCCGAGGCAGTTCTCATAATCCTTAGAATCCCGATAAATTCTCTTCCACTCATCTTCCGTAAAATTCACGGCGCAAATCGGGAACAAGATATTTGTCTCCTTGTAAATCATCTCATCCGCACGCTGTACCACAGCCTCTGCGGCAGCCTTCCAAGCCTCATCTTCGACACTTGCCTTGTCAAGGCGACCCAGTTCGTCGCGGATTTCATCGTCCACCGTCCACATGACCGAGGAGGGACCTGTGACATCATACTTCACCTTTAAGAGCGGGTAAAGCAAATCTCCCTTTTTCGCGTAATGAACCGTGACTTCGCGAATTGCATGCACCGCATCCTTTAAAGATACGCCGAGTTTTGCCGCCTCGCGGAAGCTCTCGATGCGCAATGCAAGCGCCTGGTTCTCACGCGTTAAGGTCTCAAGCGGATGGCCGGGAATCGCAATGAGCTTTGCAGCCAGCGCATTCTTGTCGCCGTACTGTGCCTGCTGCTCTGCCTTCTCGTGATCCGAAATGCGAATCATGGAAGCCGCAACCTCGCGCTCCGCATTCGCAACGCGCTCTTCCTGCGTCGCGCCGTGGAAAAGAGCCGAGTGAATGTCGCAGAGCTTCTGTACTTCCTCAAGCGGCATGCCGTCCTTCATGAGCTGCTGCTCTGCCTGCATGATTTCCGCCGCCTCTACCGAGTGAAATTCCTTGCGGAAATCTTCGCGAACGGTTTCCAGAGACTCTCCTTTGCTGAGGCGCTCCAAGTAGCCCTTCAGCGCTTCCGCACGCTCGGGCTTTGCATTCGGGAAATTATACTGTGCGGTCGGCGGCACCGGTGCTTTTGCCGGAGCGCTCGGCGGTGTGGGCGGAGTCGGCGGCACCGGCGCTTCGTCCACACCGATTACCTGAAAGCCCCTCTCCCGAAACGCCTTCAAAATCTGCTCCATCGGGATTCCCTTCATCCGAGACCCCTTCGGAACCGTCATAATCTTGCCCGCGGAAGCGAGAATCTCCGGCTCAGTGATCTCCTTAAAACCGACACTCGCCATAATCTCCTTGAACTCCGGGTGCTCCGTTGCAAGCTCGTACACTGTCTTTCTGAAATCAATTATCTTATCCATGGATGTGCCTCCCCTATGGTTTGTTTTTCCTTACTCCCCCACTATAACACATCTTCCGAGAAAAACCGTGACCGCTGCAACAAAACAGAAATTTATTCCGACGCTATCCCGGCACAACGCCCGCAAAACTGTTCCTCTGTCTCTCGGCAGCGCATCACATAGCTTCCGAGCGCTTCTCGGTATTCTTCCTGCTGAGATTTCCAGCTTCCGAGCAGACGGCTGAGTTCCGAGAGGCCATCCCGCGATACCGAGACATAACGAAGGTGAGACAGGCTTTCGTTCAGCTGTTCGATATCCCGAAGTAAGCTTCCGCAGTGGAGACTCACATCCGCCGCACAGGCAAGGGCATGCTCCGCCGCCGCATAGTCGATTCCAGCTTCGCCGACCTCTCCCGCTGCCATAGCCGGAACAGCGTTCTCACTACCGCTCTGAAGGAACGCAACCGTATCAAAGGTCGTTCCCTGTCCGGTACTCTCATGTTGCCCGAGCAGCACAAACTGCTCTCGTAAGCCCTTTTCCAAGCGCGACGCGTAATTCAGTAAAATGCCCTCTATCTCCCGCGCGTCGTAAAGGACTTGCTTTGCCATATGAAGGAGGGGACGTTTGTCCGGTATGTCTGTTTGGAGTTCGGCGAGAGAGGAGATTCCGCAACATTCCAGTATGCAGGCCTTTAACTGCTGCCTGTCCTGAATTAAGCTCGCAAGCCCGTTCCGCAACTCTGATTCATGCTGCACCCGTAAAAGCTCTGCCATTTTCCACGGATAACTTGTCCCTGCATCGATGGAGAGCAGGGGATAGCCGTCCAAATCGCAACTTCCGAGCACTTCCTCCATCTCGGAATAGCGACGCCGCAGCGCCGCTCTCCCATCCGCAAATTGCCCCCAATCCAAGGAGAGGTTCTTTGGCGCCTTCAATGAGAGTCTGAGCTTTCCCTGCGCAATAAAACCGCTCGGCGTGAACAGCTGGTGCCCGCTCCAACGTAAACTCGATAGGATAGCGGCATCCGTCAGCGTTTCGCACATTCGTTTTGTGCTATTCCGGGAGTACGCAACCCCCTGCTTAAAGAGCTCTAAGAGACCGCGATTGAGACTGTCGTGTGCCAAAAGAGAAAAGCCCTCCGGCTCCCCGGAAAACAAGCTTCCGCAGGCTAACTCGCCGCGTATGACCAGTTTTGTTCGATTTATATATAACTTGACCCTTTCTCCCGCCCGCTTCCACTGTTTGAGATGCAGGAGCTCTTCTTCCATCGCAAGCCTTGCCGCCTTCCACTCCGCTCGCAGCACCTCACATACAGCATTCGGATGCGTGGCGCGATACTTCATCGCGATTAATTCCTTTCTTAACCACTCAATCGAATTGACGCTTCCTTGACAGAGAAGCTCCGAACTTCCCGGACCTGTATAAGCACCAAGCTTAAAATAGTCCCAGAGTCGGTAATCATAGGGCTTTTTTTTCGCATATCCGAACTGAACTGCGGCAAGCAACACATGCATGGGTTCGGCGCGTGACCGTGGTGCCTTGTGCATCAAATCGTGGGAAATATCCTTGACGATTTCGACCAAAGCGCCCTCTCTTCGGGTCCTTGGCTGCAGGTGCACCCGACCGTCCGCACCGATTCGCAGTAACTGACGGATGTAATGATAGTCCATAGCCCCGGTTCCGAACCTCCGATCGAGTTCCGGCGCGCCCAAAAGCAGAACATTCTTTGCAAAATACCCGCTTCTATCGGTATAGCCAATGGCGTGTACCAGGTCCTTGTAGGAGTTGATGCTGAAAATTTCCGAGCGCTTTTTCTCAACCCAGGCCTCACCGCGATACACCAGCAATTCCTGAATAAACTCCGGCGGCGGTCCGGGTGCATCGTTTGCAAAGCAGACCGCATTCAACTCCGGAAAGATGCATTTGACAAGAACCGCGAAGAGTCCGCCCTTTGAGTGTCCCGCAAGCCACACTCTCCCCTCGGCAATCAGGCGACGGCACTTTCGCGCAATTGCATCCTTCCCCTCATACATGAGCTGTAAGGTGTCCTGCGCGTCAATCATTGCAAGCTCGCCTATCTTGGAAAGCGATTCAAAGACATATCGGTCTTTTTGAAACGAGCCCGTGCAACTGCTTTCCATGTCGGCATTGTCAATCCATGCCCGGCCCGGAGTTCCCCGGAATGTGAAGCAGAGATTCCGTTTTAATCCCTGCTTTTCGCTGCCATCGTAAACAAACACGACCGTGACCAGCACTTCCGGATTTACGATCCCCTCGGCCTGTTTCCTGTCCACACCTCGAGCAACCAGTCCATTGACATCCTTGTTAAAACTCGCATAGAACATCCTTGCTTCGCCGATGTCTGAAATGCCGGACTTTTCATCTAAGCAGGCTTCCAGGAGTTCGAGGTCTTGGAGGTCGATATCTTTTTTGTTCCCTTCCAAGTAGGACCTTCTTGCCTTTTTAACAATATCTCTTATTGTACTCCCGTTTTTTACTTCCAACTGTTTCAATGGTAAGTATAGCAACAAATTGTATACAATTTGCTGCATCATCTCCTGTTCCGATTTTTCATTACATCTTGTAGGCTTTCTCACCATTTCCATTCTCTTCACCTCGTTCCATTTCAGCGGACAACGTAAGGTTATTCGTTATGGTATACTGAGCGGATATAATAGTCTTCGTCCATTTTTCCCAAGAGTATCCACACTCTATCATTATAACTTGTCCAGTATTCATCAGCCCAAATCGTCATTTGCTTAATGGCACGTAACTGATCTTCCGTCATGTAGTATATATTAGCGTCTACCGCAAGCGATTTCTCCTTTAATTCACCAAGTAAATTGTCAAGATCTTGATCTATAAGTCTTGAATCTCTCGCTACGCACACATGAATATTATTCTCGAGAATATTCTCAAGATATTCCTCAGCAGTTACTGTTACTCCAAAGTTTTCTTTCTCCCATGGTGTGTTCGGAACTATCATTACAAGTTCATATGTTTCAGGAGAATATACCCTATCAAAAACTTCTTTGAACTTTTGCTCCACTTCATCGCGAAGCACAAAGCTCATATAATTATCGTATAGTTCGCTTTTCTCATAGTTATATCTAACCACAACCTTCTCATCACTTCTGCGCTTTTTGTATTTCTTCGCGTCTAATTTTAATTCATATTTATTCGTTGATGAGTAAAATATATCCGAGGAGGCCCATACTTCATCTCCCGGCTTATCAATCGTGAACGTATCCTCATAAATCGCGTATTTCGACTGCATATAACGAAGCAGCGCTTGGTCAAGCTCCTCATGCGTCGGTTTTCTATGCTGTCCCCGACCGGTATAGAAACAGTATACGATTAAAAGCAGCAGAAGCAGAAACGGGGATGCCACCAGCATGCGATATATTTTTCGACTATCCATCACAAATCCTCCCTTGGTTTTACTTCTCTATCGCTATCCCCGCGCAACGCCCGCAAAACTGTTCTTCTGTCTCTCGGCAGCGCATCACATAGCTTCCGAGCGCCTCTCGGTATTCTTCCTGCTGAGATTTCCAGCTTCCGAGCAGACGGCTAAGTTCCGACAGTCCTTCCCGCGAGACCGAGACATAACGAAGGTGAGACAGTCTTTCGTTCAGTTGCTCGATATCCCGAAGCAAGCTTCCGCAGTGGAGACTCACATCCGCCGCACAGACAAGGGCATGCTCCGCCGCCGCATAGTCGATTCCTGCTTCGCCGACCTCACCCGCTGCCATGGCAGAAACTGCGCTCTCATTACTGCCTTGTAAGAATGCGACCGTATCAAAGGCAGATCCCTGCCCCGCATTTTCCCGCTCACCGAGCAGCACAAACTGCTCCCGTAAGCCCTTTTCCAAGCGCGACGCGTAATTCAGTAAAATGCCCTCTATCTCCCGCGCGTCGTAAAGGACTTGCTTTGCAAAATTAACAAGGGGACGTTTGGCAGGTATGTCTGTTTCGAGTTCATCGAGAGAGGAAACGCCGCAACATTTCAGTATGCTTGCTTCCAACAGCGCCCTGTCTCGCACGATACTTGAAACTCCGGCTTTAAGCTCCGCTGTACGCTGGCTCTTTAAAAGTTCTGCCATCTTTCGTGTATAATGCGGTTCCTCCGGAATAGGGAAAAACGGATAGCAACTTTCCCCCCAGCTTTGCATCACCTCATCCACTGCTTGGCAGATATAGGCATAGGTCTTGCTCAGCTTAAGGGCGCGGGCTATGGCGGACTTCTGTTCCCTCGTAAATTTTTCCGAACTGCAACGTGCCAGTAGCGGATTGATAACGAGGCTAAATGGGTGATTCAGCATGCAAAACAGTTTGTAATCGTCAAGGTGCAGAACTTGGGATAAATCCATGAATGTATTTACTACGAAATCGTTTGCTTCGGTTACTAATCCGTTGAATGCCTTTACACCGAATTGAAATAAATCAATCGTACAACGATTAAAGGTCAGATCATGACGAATAATCGGAAGTCCTCCCTCCATCCGGTACGGCGGTAGCGCTTTCATGCTGGTATCATCCGATAGGCTTTTGGTAGCTTCCAACTTTTCAAGAATGTAGTCACATATATATCCGCTCAACAGCTTCGGCAGGCTCAACGCTGTTTTCTCTACATTTCTATAAATATCCACTCCCGTGTTCCATACATCTCTCGCACCATCCTGCGTGTTTTTCACTTCTTGCGGAAGGTAACTTCTCAGCTTAATAGCAATTTCTCCGAGCCCGGCAGGACGACGATCAAATGGATTTTCTTGCAAATAGAGATCATACCATTTGTGTACCGCATAATGTAGCACCGGGATAATCTCCGGCAAAAAACGTTTAAATTTCGCTCCCAATTCAAAATAATCATGAAACTTATAGTTGTGTGGCAATTTGCGCGCGTGCATCGCCTGGACAATTGCCATCGCAGGATGCATTAATTCCGCTCGTTTCTCAGTCGGAAAACTCATTAATATATCTGAAAGTACTTTGCTGTACTCTGCCCATAGCCCTTCTTTCTTTGCTTCGTCCTGTAATCTAACGCTGCCATCCTCATTCACGTGGAGCAGTCGAAACAAGTAGTGGTACCCCATCACATTTGTGTTTTTATCACGATCCAGTTCCGGTACTCCCAGAACCAACTGATTTCCGGCAAAATATCCGTTTTTCTCTGTATAGCCGATTCCATGAACAACGTCTTGATACGCATAAATATTGAAAATATCCTTGCGCATTCCTTCTACTTTCTCTATTCCCCAGCGCTTTACAAGCTCATCCCAATACTCCGGCGAAATTCCCGGCGCGTCAAAAACCATACAACGCGTATTCTGCAATTCCTCGACAATGCCTTTTGCCGTTACAGCCCGCTTCCCTCCCTGTGAATGCGCAGAGAGTACCAGTTTCCCCTCTTTCATAAAACGCCTGCATAACCGTGCTACATCATCATCGTCTTCTTTGATTTTCAGTAAGGTGTCCTCCACATTCAATAAACTGGCTCTGTCGAGAGGTGATATCCAATCGTAGATAAATCCGTCTTTTTCAAATTGACTCGTACAGTCACTTTCCATATTTGCGTTGTCGCACCAAGCACCTCCCGGTGTTCCTCGAAACACCAGGCTTACTCCTTCTTTGATTCCCTGCTCCTCACTTCCCTGATAAATAAATACGACCGCGACAATTGCGTCCGTATTTTCAATACTCTTTGCTTCTTCCAGCGTAATACCATGAGCAAGTAGATCTTTAGTCTTCTTATTAAAGCTGGAATAATACATCTTCGCATTTCCAACATCAGATATTCCTGATTTTTTATCTATGCAGGCTTCAAGAAGAATTAAATCGTTGATATCGATGTTGTATTCATTTCCTTGATTATAAGAGTCTCTTGCCTCCTTAATGATTCTCTTAATTCTTGCTCCATCCTTAATCCCCATGTTCTTCAAAGGTAAATACAGTATTTCATTATAGACAACTTGCTGTATTGTCTCCTTCTCATCCATTTCCTTTGTCATTGTTTTTCTCTCTCCCCCCTTCTTCACCTTATATTCCAATGTTAATCCTTCTCCCATAGATTTACAGAGAAGTCTTCTTCACCTTTGTTCCAAATCATAAGCCCATTCTCTTCATAATCAAACTCAAGTGTGGTAAACCACTTTTCCTTCCACTCCTCATTATTATACTGGGTTTCATTCATATAGAATATTTCCGCCTTTATGCCGTAATTTTGTGATTTAACTAATTCCAAAAGCTTCTCCATGTCCATATCTTTGTAAACAGCATCACGAATCACACAAAGATAGATAGACGTCTGTATTTCATATCGCAAATACTCATCCACCGTTTCTACCGCACTGTGATCGTGGTTCTTCCAAGGAGCTGCTTGGACAGTCATGACTAAGTAATAACTATTTGGTTCATAAATCCGATCAAAAATCTCTCGAAATTTTTCTTCCGCTTGTTCTCGAAGAACAAAGCTCATATACGTATCTCTCAGCGTATTTTCTTCATAGTTATACTGAAGCACCACTGTTTCCTTCTCACTGCGCTTGGGGTACTTCTCTGATTCCAACTCCAATTCATATTTATTGGTTGTCGGAAAGAAGAGGTCGTTAGGCGCATAAACGACCTTCCCCTCCCCCACCGGTGTCAGCGTATCTCCGTAAATCGCATACTTTCCCTGCATGTATCTGGTCAGGGCGGTGTCAAGTTCCTGCTGCGTCGGTTTACGGTGATGGTCGTGCCAACTGAAATACGCAGCCAACAGACCCAGACCTAAGGTTATCTGTGGTACAAAACGGAGCCAACGGTGCTTCTTAGGCTGCCGCTTCTCTTGCTTCTCTTCTTGCATTTCCGATCTCCTCTCAGGGAAATTGTAATTGGCATCAAATCCCATATTTTCGTGCCTTTACTTCTCCTGCTCTTCCGCACGGATATCCGCCGCAATGCGGGACAGCGTTCCGCCGTCTAAGATTCCCATTTCGTTCCATGACAAATACAGCAGCAGATTTTGAATCTCCTGCTGCTGTATCTCTTGCTTCTTAATCTGTTCACTTGGTTTTTGATTCTGCATCCGCACTACCCGTTGTCCTTCTCCGCTGTCTTCTCGGCTTCAATCCTCATCGTCCTCGTGATACGCATCGTCCTCATCCTGCATGCAGGCGAGTTCATCCTCCGCTTCCGAAATGCGGTACTCCAAGTAACGAAGATAATTTCGCTGTGCCAATTCTGTGCGGTCACAGAATTGCTCTGTCTTCTGCCTCATCCGTTCGCGCAGTCCGGCTTCCAAGGGGTAGGCCCGGCTGTTCTGCCAGCTTCCTTCCCGCCCGCGCTCGGCGAGCTGCCTGAGGCGTATTCCGAGTCGCTCGGCATCTCCGTGAGCCAGTCGAAGCGTATGCAAATCCCGCTCACAATCCCGAATGTCTCCGCAGCGGCAACTCATCCCGTTCTTCCCCCTCTCTGAATCAGGGCGCCCATCGCCCGGTCAAAGTCCTCCGCTGTGCTGTTCACCTCATCGAGCTGCGCAAGCAGTGCCTCAAAGATACCCGAAATCTGCATGCCCTCCCGATCCGCGCGTTCCGCAGCACTCCGGTAAGCCCCCTGCATTTCTCCGACAAACATCTCCGAGAGACTTTGGTCGAGTTCGCGGAAGCCTGCCCAGATGAGGCGCAATTCTTCTCCGAGTAAGCCCCACTGTGCGCTGCGAAGGCGCAGTTCTTCGTGTTGAATGCGTATTTCCATCCGTCACCTCTTCAGCTCTCTGCCGCGATAAAGCGCTCGCAAAGAGCTTCTGTCTCCTGTTTGCGCAAAGCCCCTTCGCTGAGTGCGGCTTCTTCCAAAAGTCTCTGCTTCTCCGCAGCGGTGGCCTGTGCCACATCCAGCGCGTGTTCCCAGAGCCGGAAGAGACGAATAAAGCTATCTCTTCCTTTGCCGCTCCAAACCGTAAAATCCATATCGCGCTCCAAGGCCTGAATATCCCGTGCCGCGGCTGCCAGGCGGCGGCGCAGCGCGAGGTTTTGGGCTGAGGCTTCCCTAAGCCGCTGTAAATTCAGATAGACATCCATGGCTTCCTCCTCAGGGCACCAAATAGACAAAGAGGGTTCCTTCGGCAAAGCCGACGGTCTCCTTCGGCCAGAACTCGAGATAGAGGTTGATTCGCTCGTTGCTCGCCTTCCAGAGCTCCGTTTGGTTTGCAAACTCCTCCGTAACCATGGGGCCTCCGTGTCCGCTCCGGTAGGAAACCATCAAAACGCGGGTATTCTTTAAGTCCTCATAGTCTCCCTTTTTCAGGATGCGCTGAATGCCGGCAAGTGCGTGGCTTTCCACCGTATTGAATTGATCTTTTCTGAGCTCCGCCTTTTTCACCACATGCTCTATGGTCCACCCCGTATTGACGCCCAGTTTTTTGAGCGGCAAATCCAAGAGATGGTTGTAAAGTTGATATTGAGTTTGAATTCTCTTCGGATCCTCAAACTTTTCTTTCCGCAGCGCCCAGAGATCCGGCATGGGGCTTCCGACTTGCCAGTCTTGGTAGAGCCGTTCTCTCCGCTGCGGATTACGACTCACAATTCCCTGACAAATGCAGCTGCCGTCGTAAATTCCCTTTCTAAGGACCTCCGCCATATCGACTTCCGCAAATTGTTCTTCCGTGACATAGTAAATCATGAGGTTTATGCCCCAGCCGCGCTCCGTGAGCAGGCTGTCCAGCTTCCGCATGGCTTTTTTCTTATCCTTCTCTTCTCCCTTGACCAGCGCCACGATTTCCTGCTCGTCGATAAGTGTCATATAGTCCTTAAGACTTGTGGTCCCGTCGATCGGCTCATCCGTCCAAAAATAGGCCAGCGGTTCACAGATCAGTTTGACATTCTCTTCGCCGTAGATTTCCGCAAAGAGTTTTTGATATTCTCGCTCCACAAACTCGCGATAAACAAAGGACATATAATTGTCCTTTTGTCTGGTGGGGTTCCAGCGATAGTAAGAGTTAATCAGTTGGTTGGTACCCGCGTATTTTTCTGTTTGACTGCTTCCGGCGAGCTCTTCATATTTTTTGTCGCCGAAACAAGAGACATCAAAATCATAGTACGGAGTCAGCTTATCTCCGTATTTCCAATATTTTTGAGTCAGTATTTGCTGATTCATTTCTTTTATCTCGTCGAGGCTCGGCTTTAAACGCTCCCTATGCTCCCGAAACATCTCCGAGTCTCGCATTGCCGCTTCCACGCTTTCCTGCAAAGCACGCTGTTCCTCCGCAGTTAAGGTCTCGGCTGGCTCGCGCGCTGCCTCGCTTTGCTCCTCTGCGGTACTTTCTTCTGCAGTGCTTTCCTCTGCTGTATCATGAACCTCTGTTTCCGCCGACTCCGAAAGCTGCTCGCTTTCGTTCGTTTCTTTTTGTGCCTCCTGCTTTCGCTTTGTCGAGGATGCGTGGGCTTCTTCCGTCACCTCACTCTGACTCGCTTGTCCGCTGCTCTCCGCCTTGCCGCCGCACCCGCCGGTGCCGAGCAAAACAAACGCTGCGATTGTCACTGCGATGCCTCTCATATAAGCCTGCGCGCGTCCTCTTCTCATCTTGCCTCTCCTCTCGAAAGTTTGATTGTTCCATGTATTTTAACAATTGTCCTTTATTAAACTTTCGTTATGTAATTACCGCTTTTGCTTTGGCGCTTATTTCCCCTCCGCCCCATGATTCACGCGGTAGTATAGTACAAATTTTATGTTATTTATTTACTTTAGTCAAGCTGTTTCTCCGCTTTGCACTGCGCTCAGATTGACTTTCCATGTACTTCCCGCTATTCTGACAATAAAAAAGGAGTTACACCCATGAGCGGAAAAACAAACTATGTCACGGCGGCGCAGGCGGTTCTGGCCGTACGGGACGGTGATTATATTGACTACGGCTTCGGCGGAAGCTTTCCCGAACTTTTGGACGCGGCACTTGCGGCGCGCTGCGGCACGGTTCGCAATGTGACCGTGCGCGGCGGTCTCATCATTGCCCCCAAGATTGCGATTCTCGAGGCAGATCCGGAGGGACAGTCCTTTCGCTATGAGAGCACACACCTCGGCGACTACGAGCGCAAATTCTACCGCGCAGGCCGCATCGAATTTGTGCCGACCGCACTTCGCCTGGTTCCCTTCCTCTATCGGCAGGGAAAATTTCGCTCGGACTTTGCCTTTGTCCCGGTTTCCCGTCCGGATGCCGAGGGGAATGTGAGTCTCGGCACGGGTTGCTACCTCTGGAAGACCATCATTGCGAGCGCAAAGACGGTCATCTTTGAAATCAACGAGCACCTTCCCTTCCTGCCGGGTGTCGACGGCTCCAACCTCTGCCGCCTCGATGAAGCGGATATGGTTGTCGAGGGCACGCACACGCCGCTGCCCGAGCGGAATTACCGTGCGCCTTCGGAGATTGACCAAAGAATTGCGGAACTCGTGGTAAACGAAATTCCGGACGGTGCCGTGCTCTCGCTCGGTGTCGGCACGGTTCCCTTTGCGATTGCCTCCGCTCTCGCGGACTCCGATAAAAAAGATCTCGGCTGCCACACCGGCACCATCAGCGACGCCTATCGGAAGCTCTACCTCGCGGGTAAGCTCACGAATGCCCGCAAGGAATTCGACACCGGCCTCAGCAGCTTTAACCTTGCGATGGGCAGCGCTGCCTTCTATGACTGGCTCCGGGAGAATCCTGAGCTCTTCCGCCCGGATTCCGTCGACTACATTCACGATCCGCTCCGCATCGCGAAGCTTAGCCGCGTCATCAGCATCAACGGCGGCGTGCAGGTGGATCTCATGGGACAGGAAAACGCAGAATCCGCAAACGGCATGCAGCTCTCGGGCATAGGCGGCCAGATGGACTTTCTGGAGGGCGCGTTCCGCTCGGAGGGCGGTTGCGGCTACATCTGCCTCAATTCCTCCCGCCTCACGAAGGACGGCGTGCGGAAATCGAACATTCTCCCCTTTATTCCGGGCGGCAGCACGGTCTCCGCGCCGCGCACGCTGATTGAGGCGGTCGCAACGGAGTACGGCATTGCCCACATCGCGGGAAAGAGTCTCGCCGAGCGCCGTGAGGCCATGATTGCGATTGCACACCCCGATTTCCGCGATGCACTCCGCAGCGAGAAACCGGATCTCTCGCTCTTTCTCTGACGCGGGCGCAAAGGAACCCTGCTCATGAATGTAAACCTGCTGCTGATCACACTGATTATTTTTTCCTGCATCTTCTTCAATAAAATCTCGTTCCGTTTCGGCATTCCGACCCTCTTTGTCTTTATACTCCTCGGAATGGCCTTCGGGACCGACGGCTTTGCGCGCATTTCCTTTGATAACTTTGCGCTCTCGGAGACCGTGTGCTCCGTTGCCCTGATCTTCATCATGTTTTACGGCGGTTTCGGCACCAATTGGAAAATGGCGCGCCCGGTGGCGCGCCAATCCATACTGCTATCAACGGCGGGCGTGTTTCTGACCGCCCTGTTTCTCGGGCTCTTCCTCTTTCTGCTGCTGCGGCGCGAGCTCTGGCTCTGCTTTTTGACCGGCTCCGCGCTTGCCAGCACGGACGCGGCCTCCGTCTTCTCGGTGCTGCGCTCCCGGAAACTGGACTTAAAAGAGAACACAGCTTCTATTCTCGAACTTGAGAGCGGAAGTAACGACCCCATTGCCTATATGCTGACCCTGGTCTGCCTTTCCTTTTTGACCGGCGAGGCCGATGTCGGCAGCATACTCCGCCTCTTGACCGCGCAGCTTGTCTTCGGCATCGCAATCGGCGTGCTCTGCGGCCTTCTGTCCTACCGCATTTTAAAGAGCGTTTCTTTTGAGGTAGACGGTTTCGACGTGATTTTTATCGCCGGCATCGCCCTCTTCTCCTACGCGCTCTCCGCGGCGCTCGGCGGAAACGGCTATCTCTCGACCTATCTGACCGGCATCATCCTCGGAAATGTGAAGATGAGCGACAAGAAGAACATTGTCCACTTCTTTGACGGCTTGACCGGTCTCATGCAGATTGCGGTCTTTTTCCTGCTCGGCCTGCTCGCTACGCCCTCACTGCTTCCGGGCGTCCTGATGTCCGCAGTTTCGGTGTTTCTGTTCCTCACCCTGATTGCGCGCCCGCTTGCGGTAAAACTTCTGCTCCTGCCGTTCCGCGCGAGCAAGGGACAGGGCCGCCTGATTTCCTTTGCGGGTCTCCGCGGTGCCTCCTCGATTGTCTTTGCGATTATGGCGGTGCAAACCTTAAAGAGCGACACGCGCTTCTTTCACATTATCTTCTTTGTCGTTCTCTTATCCCTCCTGGTGCAGGGCAGTCTCCTGCCCTTTGCGGCGCAACGCTTCGATATGATCGACTTAAGCAACGATGTCATGAAGACCTTCACCGACTACAGCGAAGAACTGCCGGTACAGTTCATTCAGCTCACACTCGCCGAGGACAATGAGTGGGTCGGTAAGCATATCTCCGAGCTCTCCCTGCCGCTCCAGTTTCTCTTCCTCTTGATTGTGCGAGAGGATAAAAAGCTGGTTCCGAAGGGCACCACCTTGCTCGAGGCAGGCGACTCTCTGATTCTCTGTGCCCCCGCGGTGCAGACGAAAAACGCCATGCAGCTCTCGGAGATCGAGATCGACAAGTCGAGCGAATATCTCCACCGCCATATTCGGGACATAAAATTACCGCGCGGAGAGATTATTTTCCTCATCCAACGCGGTAATCAAAGTATTATTCCGAACGGTCAAACCGAGATTCTTGAGGGCGATACCCTAATGCTCACACGCCTCAAAGAGAAGGAGCGCTCGCCTCACTCACCGTCAAGAGTTCTGACATCAGGGCAATGAGCCCGACCCGGTAGCCTGCCGCTGAGAAAATCGCGCAGTCACGGCCGCGACGCAAAATGCTGAGCGGCAACTGACCGGGTTCCAGGAAGAGCTTACGCGCCAGGACTTCCTCCTGTGCATCGTAATCAGCCGGGCAGGAAAATGCTTCGGGGAACAGGCTCTTCAGTATCTTACAACTTCCTCTCTCTGCCGCATCTGCCTCTCTGAGGTAGAAGCGCAGGGAGAGTTTTTTTTGCGCGCAGAGCGCCTTCAGGGACTCTGTCTCCGCAAGAATTTCATTTGCGATGTGCTCACTCGGCTCTTCGCCCGGCGCCATGAAAAACTCCATGGTAAACGGGGTCTCGTAGCCCTGCCCGCCGATTTCCGGAATGATGATTTTGCCGAGCAATTCCTCTGCCGTCACCTCCGGGAAGCCGAGCACAAGCGCTTTTTCTTCGCCGCCCGTAAGGCGGAAGGCCACGCGCTTTCCGTAGGCATTTCCGTTCGGCAGGCGCTTCTCGGTGAATAGCTCATACTCGCCGTCCGGCAGAAGCAGGGTAAGCGTATTCTCTTCCCACTGCTTCTTCTCAAGGTCCAGCTCCTTCCCGTCTCGGTAGAGCGTCCAGTGCTGCTCGTAGCGGAGCTCACCCTCCGGCTTCCTAAGCGTGAGATGATTTCTCGCCGCATCCGCCTCCCGGAAGGGACGAAAATCGCCGTCCTCAAAATAGAGCGGAGCGCCGTCCTCATTTCTAAGCTTCACCGGAATGCCGCTGCCTCTTAAGCGACGGAGGGCCGCGAGGGCCTCTACATCGCTGCAGTCGGCGCTCGCAAGGCGTGCTGTCAGTGCCTTCCGCTCAGCTGTGCTGAGCTCCTCTTCGCCGCGGAAACGGCAGAGCGGCTCAAGGCCGAAGCGCTCCGGCAGTACGCCCTCCAAGAAGGCGCGTGCCGAAAGGCTTCCGACATGGCTGATGGCAGCCTGAAATTCCGGCTCAAGTAAATCCTCTCTTAAGTCTATTCTGTCTTTTTCGGAGAGCGAGGCCACAAAGGCATTCCGATACATGCGCTCTTCCTGCGAACTTGCACGCTCCAAAAAGGCACGGGTACGGTCGCGGCGCGCGGCGCGCTTTGCCTTAAGCTTTTCATTGCAGCGCGCATACTTTTCGCGGCCGAGCGCCTGCTCTTCCGCGGTCTGCTTCGGCGCACTGCGGGAACCGTTCGGCGCAAAGAAGCGGTATTCTTGCTCCTCTGCCTCTTCTTTGCACTCGCGCTCCGCGATGCGAAGCTCTCCGGCGCGGAGATCCGCCATGACAGCCTTATTTTTTCCGGGATGACGGAAGCGGACATACACACTGCCCTTTCCGAGGGAGACCGTCTTTTCGACGCCCGCCTCCGGCTTGTACATCGAGATGGGGCGTATGCCCGCGCTGTTTAAGAGACAAAGCTCCACGAGCTCCGCATCTTCCGCCTGAATTCTGAGTTTCACGGGATCCGCGTAGCGCGCAAGCTGATTTAAGTAGAGAACACCGTTCTGACCGCCGAGAATTTCTTCTCCCGCGAGGGTCGCACGATCCAGTGCCGTGTCGGCCTGAGGGGTCAGCGGGTAATAGCGGGCGTGCACAAGCATGGCGCGTGCCGCCGCCGCGATGAACCAGCCGTTGTCATCCTTCTCCGTGGGCTCGCAGGCACCCGCAAAGTGCCAAGCGCCGTCCACCCAATACTCAACCCAGGCGTGATTGTCCTCGCAGTGCGCCCACCAGGGTGCATAGACCTGGCGTGCCGGAATGCCGACCGCGCGAAGCGCATTGACATAGAAAACCGACTCCTCACCGCAGCGCCCCTGCCCGGACTCCAAAAAGCCCGCCGCGGAAATGGTTCTGCCGTCGCTCGACACATAGCTGCCCTCGGAAGCGCAAGCATAGTTCACCGCGCGCGCCAGCGCTGCTCCGGTCAGTGTCTCCTCGCCCTGTTCCGCTAAGTGAGCGGCAATGCAGTTTGCGAGCTTTTCCCGCACCGGGCGGAGCTCCTCGTTGTTGACGCGCGGCAAAAGGACATACTGGAGGAAGTAGCTCTCCGGCAGTGCTTTTACTTCCGCCCGCGCGCGGTAAAGCGCAAGCGCCGGTCGAAGGAAGGAAAGCAAGGTCTCGGGCGAAAAGTCATAGCCGCAGAGATCGCTCTCCGGAAGCAGCGCATAATAGTAGCGGAGCGCCGTTTTCTCAGCGCTTGTCAATGTTCCCGCTGCGGCAACGCTCGCGCGGTAGCCCGCCCGGAGTGCTTCGCTTTTTTTGAGGCGCGCAAAGAAGGCAGCATCAATCTCTCGCTCCGTTTCCGCAGAGGGACGCCAATCAGATGGATTCCGTTCGCGGTCCAGGCGCTTAAGCACTTCTCTCGCCGCTTTCACCTTCTCTAAAGAAGTATAGCTCCGGCTGTACTCACTGAAGCCCGGAAGCCCCATGGAGACCCCCTCTCTCCGAAACTGCATGGGGCTCTCCTCGTTTACCTTGCCGGACATATGATACGAGAGTATCCCGGTCTCTCGGTAAAGCGCCTCGATTTTTTCCGCCGAGACACCGGAACCCGCCATAAGACGAAGGCTCTTTGCCTCCTGCGCGAGAGAGGCTAGAGCTGCGACGCCCTCTTCAGCGGTATTTGCCTGACCGGAAGTCAGAATGCGCGCTATCCCAAGTTCCTCCGCTGTCCGAAGCGCCTCCAGGGGATCTTTGCAGAGATCAAAGCAGCGGTGCAGCGTGATCGGCCGCCCGCCGCAGTGCTTCATGAGTTCCGCAATGCGCTCACGGTCTAAGCTTCCGTCGGGTTTCAGCATCCCGAGCACAAACCCATCCGCCCCGGCCGCCGCAAAGCGCTCTGCCTCCGTTTCGAGCTCACGGCACTCTTCCTCCGTATAGCAGAAATCGCCGAAACGCGGACGCAGCATGACAAAGAGCGGCAGCGTGACCCGCTTTCTCAGTTCCAAAAATAAGCCGAAACTCGGCGTGATGCCACCGATCTCTAAGCTCCCGCAGAGTTCCAGACGGTCCGCGCCGCCCGCTTCCGCAGCGATGCCGGATGCCACGCTGTCCACGCATACTTCCAGTTCCAAGCCCCTATTCTCGTTCTCCTGCACTTCTTTTTCCTCCACCGGATGTTGTTAACGCAAGAACATGAAAAACAACGCGAGTATCCCGGCAATCACCACCACGGCGCCTGCCAGAAGGCTCACGCCGAAACCGATAATCCCGATTGCCGCGAGCAATATGTAGCCGATCACGCCAAAGGTAAGGCTGAGCGCCTTGCCGATGATGCGAAACAAAAGTCCCGTACCCTTTAAGATGAGCCACATGAGCAAAGCAAAAATTAAAAACGGCATAGTTCCTCCCTTCTCCTACGACTCCAGAAACTTCATATTCGGCCAGAGTTTCCCGACCCTTTCTTCCGGATAATAGCGGTCTATGAATTTCTCCACGACATTTGTCGCCTCGGGCTTTGTAAGCCTCGCATGGGCGCGCACCATGACGGCCGCCGTGACCAGCATATCACAAGTTAAGAATATCGCGATGCCCCAACTGAGCACCAGTCCGAGCACCGGCGTAATCCGCTGAATTTGTGCGGAAATCGGCGGGTAGGCGTAGCGAAGCCAGAGTAGCGAGAGCAAGCCCCAGAATACCATAAAGGGCACATTGGTTCTCCCGTCTATGTTCAGCGGGATATGACTGTAGTCCCAGAACTTCATGCCGAAAAAGGCCTCGGTAAAGACCGAGCAGAGATATTCAAAGGCCCCGCCGAAGAAAAAGCCGGCAAAGAAGATGCTCAAATTATTTTTCTTTTCGACCCGGGATAATACCAGGGTCAATACGACCGCTCCGAGGCCCCAGACAATGCTGAACGGGCCAAGCACCAGACTGGAACGCCGCATCCAAATTCCCGCCGTAAAAAAGACATAAAAGGTCTCGATGACATCGCCGAGCATGGCACAGAGAAACAGCATCCAAACCAGTTTTCCGAAGCTGATACCCTCCGCAAAGACCACACCCTGCGCGCGGAGTTCCCGCTCCGCAGCCTCAATGCCGCCGCTCTCGGTCTGCCGAAGCGAAGGATACACACGGTACACCCTGTCCCAGAGATGCGCGGAAAGCCGCTCTCCGAGTTTCATCTTATGCGCCTGCAGAAACTGCCGCTCCGCAGAGTCCGTGACATAGCGCGCCAAGACAGCCACCAGCACGAGGTCGCTGAGCAAAAGAAGCATCAACACCCCGGCAATGATGCGCAGCGCAAGTACGGGCAGCAGGGAAATCAGCGAAAAGAGCAGGGGCTGCACGACGATTAACAGGGATTCATAGATTGCGCTGAGTCCGAGCGCCCATAATAAGCGCAGCATAAAATTGGGTCGCAGTTTGATTCTGCCGAGCGCAGAGCGTTTTTTCCGGAGTAAGTGCTCCGCAAAAAACTCGGAGAGATATCCGATTGCCAAGGTCTGCACCAAACCGAACAAAAAGCGTGAACGCTCCGGCATCTCCCCGCTACTCACCAGAATCAAATTTGCCATGGCCGCACCGTGCGTTAGGAGCAGCGGCAAATCCAGAATGCCGCAGTTTACGAAGCGCTGTTTTTTGAGGCTGAAAAATAAGGTTTCCAGTACCCACGCCGCAAAGGCGTAGAAAAAGAAATACAGCACCAAATCCGTGCCGCCGAATAATCTCATGCTTTTCCCTCACGACGCTCCCGGGGAGTCGCCGCTGTCAAAAAAGCTGCGGCTTTGACCCCGCAGCTCTCTCTCATTTTTTCAGTGCCAGACCGTCGTGATACGCCTTGCCGACCACCGGTCCGATCACGCGGTAGCTCATGCTCGAAATGTCAAACATGATGGGGCGCAGCTTATCGTAATCCACCTTGCCGTCCGTTAAGACCGCTTCGTCCGCCTGCATCGCCACAATCTCGCCGACCAAAAGGCCGGTCTCATCGCTGTAACTTTTCACCCTGCACTCTAAGGTGACCGGATACTCTTCGATGACAGGCGCGTTCACATGCGCGCTCTTCCTCACATGGCAGCCCGCTTTTTCGATTTTATTGATCTTGTTGCCGCTCTCGATGCCGAAATAATCGGAGATGACCACCGTGCTCTCGGTTGCAAAGGCGACCGTAAAGCCGCCGGTCTTCTTTAAATTATCCGTGGTCTTATGCTTTGCGAGCTGTATCGTAATTTCCCCGTAGTCACTCTGCATGCCCCAGGCTGCGTTCATCGCATTCGGGACACCGTTCTCATCGTAAGTTCCGATAATAAATACGGCCTCCGGTGTGATAATCGACTGTTTTGCACTGAATTCCCGCTGCATATGCCTTTCCTTTCCGAGCGCCCGACATGGGCTTCTCTCAGCCTGTTATAGCAGGTCTATCACAATCTTGCAATGCGAACCGCCCGCGCACGCGCTCTAACATGGTCTCGATGTCCAGCACCCCGCGCGCAAAGCCGCGCCGCACCAGTTCCTCCGGTACATAGCAGTCAAACTTTTCAAAAACCGGGACCTCACGCTCGTAGAGCAACTCTTCCGGCGCAAATTCTTTTTCGGCCTCGTCGAGCAAAATCTCAAAGAACTCCTCTTCCCCGACCTCCATCGAAAACATCATATAATACGGCCGCGCGGAGGTGAAGCCCCTTAGACCGAGCCTCTCCTTACAACGCAGCTTTAAAAAGCGCTCCAGCGCGAGAAAGGCATAGCTCCCGAGCCAGGGAAAGAGCGCCCATATTTTTTCACCGAGGGGCAAGAGCGAAGTCTTTTTAAGCCGCGTGCGCGCCGCCAGCGTTCGCGCTTCCGAAAGCCGCCCCGCCGCATTCCTCTGTAGATAGGGATAAATCCGCTCTTCGAGAAGCGCCTTCCGCATGCGCTCCAGAATGTGCGTTTCAATCGCGCCCGGAACATCGCCAAAGTAGGCCGGAACCCTGCCCTTAATTAAGGTGCAGAGCACGGTGTGGGTCTTATGATCCACCTCATCCACGGCCCAGACCCGCCCCGCAATCGCGATTTTTTCGCCCGCAGGCGGCGGCTTCACAATGGTGCCGAGGGTCTCGCTCCCGGTTCGAACCGTATACTCCACATTCTCCTGAAAAACCGCATAGAACTTATGATTGTTCACCACACGCTCTCCCGCGATGCCGACGATGAGCCCGCCTTCCGCCGTGCGGTTGATGTGGTCTATGCGGAGTAAATGCTGTAAGAGAAGGCCGTATTCCTCCTTCCGGATGCGTTCAAACGGCGTAAGCGTCAAGACGCGGCGCGCAAGCTCCCGGGGCGTGAGTTCCCCCTCCGAGGCGAGCGTACTCATGGTCTGGTGGTAGAGGAGACTGTAGGGCAGACGCCGTGTGTCCGGCGGTTCCACATAGCGCTCCTCCGCGTAAAGCTGCACCAAGGCAATGCCCTGTAAGAGATACCAGGGAAAGGCCTCGGGGAGCGAAGCCCGCGCTTCGGCGGGCTCTTCCCGCATCACAAACCAGAGCTCCGCGGGGGCACCGCGCCGCCCCGTTCTGCCGAGCCTCTGCAAAAAGCCGGATACCGTAAACGGCGCATCGAGCTGAAAGGCGCGCTCCAGCCTGCCCACGTCGATGCCGAGTTCTAAGGTCGCCGTCGCGCAGATGCTCTTTAAGGAGTCCGCGCGCTGCATCTCCTCCTCCGCGCTCTCGCGATAGGAGGCCGAGAGATTTCCGTGATGAATGAGAAAGCGGTCTTGTTCCCGCATGGCCTCGCAGTACTGCCTTAACTCCTGACAGACCAGCTCGCACTCCTCGCGGGAGTTTGTAAAAATGAGGCACTTTTTGCCGGCGCTGTGGGCGTAAATATAGCCGAGACCGGGATCCGCCCCCCGCGGCGCGCTCTCTAACGCCCGGTCGAGCGGCAGCGTGGGAAAGCGCGTATCCGCTGTGCCCGACTGCGGCCCTGTCTTCCAAAAGTGCTCGAGCGAAAGCCGCCAGTGCTCTTTGCCGGGCTCCATGCGCGGAATCGCGGTCGCACGGCCGCTTCCCGCCGCGAGCAGACGCCCCACTTCCTTTGGATTGCCTATGGTCGCGGAGAGCCCGACCCGCCGCGGCCTGCAGCCCGAGAGCCGCATGAGTCGCTCAATCAGGCAAAAGGTCTGCCGCCCGCGATCCTGCCGAAGCAGCGCGTGAATCTCATCGATCACGACAAAGCGTAAATCCGAAAAGAGAGTCGGAACCGCCGCCTTTCGATGAAGAAGCAGGGCTTCCAGCGACTCCGGCGTAATCTGCAATATCCCCTCCGGGTGCTTGATAAGCCTCTCCTTTGCGCTCCGCGAGGCATCTCCGTGCCACTTGGTAACCCGTATGTCCGCGCGCTCGCAAAGCCTGTCGAGGCGCTCAAACTGGTCGTTGATTAACGCCTTCAAGGGCGCAATGTAGAGCACACCGACCGAAGCAGAGGGCTCCTCCGAGAGCAAGGTTAAAATCGGAAAAAAAGCAGCCTCCGTCTTTCCGGAGGCTGTGGCCGCTGAGAGCAGCAGGTTATCCCCGCTGTTAAAGAGTACATCTCCCGCCGCATTCTGCACGGCGCGAAGCGACTGCCAGCGCTCGCGGTAAATAAAGTCCTGAATGAAGGGCGCATAGCGCCGAAAGATATCCATGCACTGTCCTCAGAAGGAAAAATCAAAGGGCGCATCGTCCCCACCGCCCGTCTCCCTTAACTCGCTCGCAACACTCTCCAATGCCGCACTGGCCGCTTCCTGCTTAAGTAACTGCTCCATGCTGCTTTCCGGCTCCCGATGCAGTGCGTCCAGAAGAAAAATAAAGTCGCGCGTCATCTCCCGCGGTGTAAGCTGTGCGCTCGCCCCGACCCGCGCATAACAGGTCCGCACAAAGAGTTCCAATTCATCGGCACGGAAGCACCGCGCATCCCCGTAGAGCGCCGCGTGTATGGCAGAGAGCTTCTCCGTGAGCACCAGCATCTCCTCCGGCGTGAGCGCCTCGAGGCGGAGCACCGGTGAAAACAAATCCTTGCTGCCCGCCCGGGAAAAGCGGCTCTCCGCAAGCCGCGAAGAAAGTGCCTCGTAGCTAAAGAGGCCGCGGCGCTTATCCTCGAGCGCCTCGGGCGTAGCTCCCATCCAGATGCCGATGTGCTGCGCCTTGCCCTGCATCATGTCGTTGTACATGGTGAGCAGCACCTCGTAGTTATACTGTCTTGCAATCGCATTCGGTATCTTGCAGAGATTCGCCGCCTCATCGAGCAGAATCAGCGTGCCCGCATAGCCCGCGCGGCGAAAGAACTGCGAGAAGAGTTTGATGTAATCGTACCAATTCTCGTCGCTCACAATGAGGTTGATGCCGAGCGCCTCCCGCGCTTCGCGCTTGTTCTCATACTCCCCGCGAAACCACTTGAGTATCAGCTCCTTTTTCTCATCGTCGCCCTCCGCCCCCGCGAGATAATAGCCCCGCAGGAGCTTGGCAAATTCAAAGCCATGCACCATGTCTTGCAACGAATCGACCGCGGCCGCAATCTTTTTTTCGACCAGCGAAAAGAAAGCGCCGTCCTCTCGGAAGCCGCCCTGTTCCTCCGCGGCTTCCCGCTCCGCCTGAGATACCCAGCGGTCTAAAATAAGGCGCAGCGCACCGCCCTCCGGCTTGGTCTTGGTCGCGAGGTTCGCAATCAATTCGCGGTAGGTCGCAAGCCCCTGCCCCTTGCTGCCCTGCAAACGCCGCTCGGGCGATAAATCCGCATCCGCGACCACAAAGCCCTGTTCAAAGACATAGTTTCGCATGGTCTGCAAGAGAAAACTCTTGCCCGCACCGTACTTTCCGATCAGAAAACGAAAGGAAGCGCCGCCCTCCGCAATGAGTTCCGTGTCGCGAAGCAGCGCCGCAATCTCCTCCTTCCTCCCGACCGCAATGTACGGCAAACCGACGCGCGGCACCACGCCGCTCTGCAGGGAATTTAAAATTGCCTGTGCAATGCGCCGCGGCACAGCGCGTTCCGTCTCACTCATTTCTCTGTCTCCCGCAATAAAGTCTCCAGCTCTTCCCGGTAATCCGGCACAAGGAAAAGTTCCTCTCCCTCGGATTCAAGGCAAATATCCCGAAAACGCTCATACAGTTTCTCGTTGAACCGCTCGGCAAAGAGGCTGGTCAAACAATGCGCCGCGCGCAGTTCCGCGCGCACGCTCTCCCCGCGGAGCAAGGCCGCAAGGCAGCGGCGTTCGAGCGCATCCAACATTCCTGTTCTTTCCGTTTGGTCTGTTTGCTCCGTTTCGCCTCTGTTTGCAAGCTCGGCAGGCGTTGCACCGGCCACCACAACGTGAATCTCCTCGGTTTCACTCGTCGTGCCTTCGTAGCCCTGCTTGCCCGCTGCGCACGACGCAGCGCGCAAAGTCTCGGTATGCTCTGCTGACTCCGCACACACAGCCGACTCGCTTTGCGCAAACGCACTGCCGGTCTGCTTGCTCTCCTCGCCGTTTATAAGCTCTGCTAAGCCGCAATTTCTTTCTGCTTCCCGCCGTAGCAGTTCTTCCCGCTCGGCCCCGGCCTCTGCCTCGGTGAGCAGAGCCGCCGTCGTGATCTCGGCAGCTGCGCGTATGTCCGCGAGCCTTTCCCGCCGCACGGGAACCGCCGCAAGCTTTTGCGCCGCTTCCATAGCCTCACAACTTGCAAAGGCGCGCGAAAAGGTTTCTTGCAGCGCGATATCCTGCGCCGAAGACGCGCTTTTCGAAGCTTTGCCGCGCAAAAAACGAACGCGAAGCGCTGTATCCGCCTCTTTTAAAAAGGCAAAAAAGTGCTTGCTGTCAAACTGCTGCCGCAAATAGCTGTATTCCGTAAAGCCGTTTCCCGTCGCCGCGAAACTTCGAAGCTCGTTCAGTTGATAGGAAAAGCCTTGTCCCGCATTCTCGCAAACCGCCTTAAGCCGCGGCGCATCCGAAAAGGGCTTCCACTCGCGCATGCGCAAGTTTCCGAAACAGGCCGCAAATAAAAGCGGCGCTGAGCTTCTCCAGATTGCGGCATAGTAAAACGCTGCCTTATCCCCGAGTCCCTTGACGCCCCTCGCTTCCGTTAGCTTCTTGCCGCCTAACTCCGCGAGCGCCGCAAAAACAGCTTCATCGCTCTGCTTTTCCGGCTCCCGCAGCACGGTGAGCGCCTCGTCCCAGTGACGCAGCGCGGGGTTTTCATACGCCCGCACGCGCGCCGCATCCACGCGGTTTAACACCGCATATTCAAAGCGCCAATTTTTAAAATTCCGCTGCAGAGCCTCGCTCCCGTAGCCAGCGGAAAAATAGGCAGACGCAAAGGCATCCATGCAATCAAGCGCCTCTGCGGCAGTCGCCGCGCCGACCCCCAGCATGAGCTCGCTGAGATAGAGATAAACAAAGGCATCGCAGTGCGGAGAGACCTCTCCTCGCCGAAGCGCCGCGCGCCAGGTGAAATAACCGCGGAGCTCGTTCGGCGTCAAATCGCGATACTCCGGCTGATAGAGCGGCACCGTGCCCGCAAAGGGGCAATCGTCCTCATAGTCCTCCATGGCACGCGCCGCAGAGAGAAAGTCCTCGCAGGCGTAGATTGCCTCTATCCGCGCCGGAAGCTCACTGCGCCCCGGTATGGCCGTCTCACGGTAATACCCTTCCACCTTCTCTGCCTCTTCCTCCATCGCAAGATCAAACACATGTAACAGGAACGCTCGCTCCGTTTCCGCGCCGAAGCGAACCCCGAGCCAGCCCGGCATGCGAAAGCCCTGTGTGAGATAGTCCCGCGCGGGCAGCTCGCGAAACGCGCTGTACTTTAAATCACAGCGCTCCCTGATTCTTCCGCCCGCATCCCGCTCCCGCATGAGCAGCGCAATCCACTTTCCGCTTGCCGGGGAGACTAAGACCGAGAGTCCCGGCATCTCCCGCCACTTGTGCAGCTCTTCGATATGATGGCGCTCCCGCGCATAGCTAATGAGTTCCGACAGTCGCACAGCCCGCTTCTCCGAATGTATGTTCTGATTTCAGTGTAGCCAAAACATACGTTCCTGTCAAGTTTCCTCCTCAAACCAAGCGACCGCTCGCACCGGCGAACCGTCACCATGTTCCAATTTCAGCGGAAAACAGCTGAAGGAAAAGAGCTCTTCGCCGCAGAGCCCCAGATTCTTGAGATTCTCGATGTTCACGATATCCTTCTCGCGGAACAGCTTCTTATGCCGCGGCAGTCCGGCATCCGCAATCGGGTCGAGGCCAATCACATCAAAACCGATGCCCTTATACGCGCCCCGAATTACAAAGTCGAGTGCCTCTTCATTGAGGCAGGGGTAGTCGCCGAAATAGCGCTCGCTCCCCCAGCGCTTGTCCCAGCCGAGATAAAAGAGAAGAAAGTCCGCCTTCTCAGCCTTCACCCCGTAGCGGGTGATGTGGGCAAGCGTAATCTCTTCCCCTTCCTTCAGGCTGCTGCAATCAATCACAAGCGCCTTGCCGATAAACTGCGATGCCGGAAATTCGTCCAGCGTGGTGCGCCCCGGAAAGAGATGTGCCGGCGGATCCATGTGCGTACCTGTGTGCGTAGTCATCCTTAAAAGACTCTCCCGAAAGCCATCCTTTTCATATACGCTCACCGGTGTGAGAGTCGGCGTCTCCGTGCCGGGATAAACCGGCATATCCTCTTTGATGGTATGGGTTAAATCAATGACTCTCATTTCTTTCCTCCCTTAACCTTAGTGCCGCTTCATTTGTTGACTCCTGCCGACAATCGGACTGCTTCCGCAGCTAAGCATCGCGACAACACGAGATCCCGGAACTCAGCCGCACTGAACCTGACAAGAGCGCAGCGTCTCCAGCGCCGCCGCATGTTTTTCCGGCGTCACACCGGCGCAGCAGGCGGGATCCACGGAAATCTTCACCTCCGGAAGCGACGCCTTTAAGAGCAGCGCGTTCGAAACCACACAGATATCCGTGCAGAGGCCGATGAGCTCAAGTTCCACACTCTCCCGCGCCGCGAGCTCTTTCACAGCCGCCGCGAGTTCCGTCGAGCCAAAAGTACCCTTGTTAAAGATATGGTCTTTCGGAATCAGTGCCGCAATCTCCGCATCCAGCTCCCAGCCGTCCGTTCCGCGAATGCAGTGCTTCACCGGAAGGTAATGCCCCTCCTGCGTGTTCAGATAGTCCTCGCCGTGCGTATCCCGCGTCGCAAAGACATCCTCCGGCGCATAGCCCTTGATTTTCTCGATAACCGCAGGGACAATGGCGCGCGCCTCCGCCGTTCCGAGTGCGCCGTCAATAAAGTCGCGCTGCATGTCAATGACCACTAAGATTTTCCGCATGATTCTCTCCTTTTATCTGTTAAACCCATCTATGGAATCGGCTATCCCGATGCCTAAAAAATCTCGTTTCTTGCCGTAACACACAGCGGTTCCGGCAAAGCAGTTGTCTCCTGAAGGCCTGTTATTCCGTTCTCCACTCTGAACTCTCCGAAAGGGCGCGCCGCGGCCGGGCGGCCGGTTCTTCCGCCGCAAAGCCGAGCGCCAACAGCGCGTAGAGCTCGCTGTCTCCGCCCGCCTCCTCTCTTAACTCCGCCTGCGCAAAGAAACTGTCGCAAATCCAGAGACTGCCGATGCCAAGCGTCGTCGCCTGCAGGCACATGTTCTCGATGGCCGCGCCGACCGACTGCGCCGTGCAGATTTCCGTGACCCGCTGGTCTAGCGTCATGGTCGCGGATAGCGGCCGCGCAATCGGCGATGTAATCAGGATTACTGCTGCCGCCTCCCGCATCACCCGCAGGGTCTCAAATGCCCCGTCCAGATAATGGCGCGTGTCCGGCAACATGGGGGCATGCCGCTCCCGCTCGATACCCGCCTCCATGGCCGCGCAGACCCTCTCCTTTGCTTCTCCCTCGGTCACGACAAAGTGCCAGGGCTGCAAGTTCTTCGCGGACGGCGCCGCCATGCCTGCCCTTACAATTTCTTCCAACTGCTCTTTCGAAAGCGGCGTCGGCAAAAAATGCCGTATGCTGCGCCGCGCCTTGATTGCCTCAATCATATTCACGCCTCCTCAAAGGAAATCATAGCATAAAGTGAGCCCTTCGCGCGTCCGGATTGACAGCAGATCGGCGCTTTGCTAGACTGCTAAAAATTCTTGCAAGAAACGGAGCTGCCATGATAGAACGACACGAAATCCCGCTCTTTGAATACGATGCGACTTCTCCCGAAGTGATTCCCCCCGCTCATGAATTCGGCGACTGCCGCTTTCCGAAAAAGTGCCTCTTTGCCTTCCTCGGCGATACCATCCACCGCTACGCCGAGGCAAAGCATGCGGAAAAACGCTGCGAATTTCGCACCGTCTCCGCCACCTACCCCATCTATGTATTTGAGGAGAACGGCGAAGAAATCTGCCTTGCGCAGGCGCCGGTCGGTGCACCGCCCGCAAGTTCCATGCTGGATGCGCTGATTGCGAGCGGCTGCCGCAGCATCCTGGCGCTCGGCTCCTGCGGCGTACTGGAAAAGCTCCCGGAAAATGCTTTTCTGGTGCCGACCCGCGCGCTTCGCGACGAGGGCAGTTCCTACCACTATCTGCCCGCTTCCCGCTATATCGAACTTGACAGCGAAGTCCTTACGACCATAGAAAGCGTACTGAAGACAGAAGGCCTCCCCTTTGTCCCCTGCACCAGCTGGACCACAGATGCCTTTTACCGCGAGACCAAGGATATGGTCGCATACCGCCGAAGCGAGGGCTGTCTCTGCGTCGAGATGGAGTGTGCGGCGCTTGCCGCCTGTGCCCGCCTTCGCGGCGCTGCCTTCGGACAGCTGCTCTTTACCGCCGACTCTCTCGCCTGCATCCATGACTACGATGCCCGAAACTTCGGGCGGGATGCGCACGAAGACGCCCTCTTACTCGGGCTGCGCATCTTGCGGGAGATGTAAACCGCGCCCATGTTTCGCTGACAGAGAAAGGAGTTCCATGTCCGAGACCGCCGCACTGAACGATGACTTTGCCTATGCCGTGCTCTCCGCCGTCGCGGAAATTCCGGAAGGATGCGTCGCGACCTACGGACAGCTTGCCCGCCTGATCGGGTATCCAAAAAACGCGCGCCTCGTGGCGCGCGTTCTCTCGCATGCGGAATATTACGGCGACTATCCCTGCCACCGCGTGGTGAATGCAACAGGCCGCCTGGCCCCCGGCTGGGCAGCGCAGGCCACGCTCTTACAGGCAGAAGGCGTTGCGCTAATCGACGCAACACATGTGTCCCTTAAGCTCTATCGGTGGAAGGCCTAATTGCAAGCGCCACACCTTCCTTAATTCCAACCGCTGTTCTTTTTGCCGAAGTTCTGGACCCAATTCGCCCTTCCGTTCAGATTCGAATACCCCACACCGATGGAGTCATAATTCGGATTCAAAATATTGGCTCTGTGTCCGCTGGAATGCATCCAGGAATCCATTACCTCTTCCGGATTTCTCTGGCCTGCGGCAATGTTCTCACCCTTATAGCCGAATCCTCTCGGATACGCCGTAAAGCAGTCCGAGCCGTCGGGTCTGTCATGCGAGAACAAAACTTCGAGTTCCGCCGCACGCACATCCGCCGTATTTGTGAGCCCGGCGTCCTTTTTAACCGGCGAAATCCCCTGCTTTGCTCTCTCCTGATTCACAAGCTCGATTACCTGATCCTCAAACTGCGCCTCGGAAAGCTGCGTGCTGTTCTGTCCGCTGCTCTGACTGTTGTCCTGTCCGCCGGACTGCGCGGTGCCGACGCCCGGCCGGTACACTCCGTTTCCGTCCACATAATAACCGTCCGGCGTATAGCTGTTTGCGAGCATGCGGCCGCCGTTCGCGGGATTCATGTAATACCAGTTCCCGTTCACATTGACCCAACCCACGCACATGTTTCCGTTGTTGGTGTCCAGATAATACCAACCGCTTCCGTCATTCAGCCAACCGGTCTGCATGTAACCGGAAGCATCCATGAAGTACCAGGAATTGTTGACCGACACCCAGGAAGAGCGCGCGTACGAACCGTTCGAAAACTGATACCACCAGCCGCGGTTGTCACGATTCCAACCGTTGTTGCCGGCAAAAACCGGCGTAGCCATGAGCATGGTGCCAAGTGCCACCGCAGCCGCAAGGAAAACCCTCTTCTTCATCTCTGCCCCCTGTTTTGAAATGATTGCTTAACTTTAAGCAATCTTAACAATTATCATTCTACTCACGCGCCGAACAAATGTAAAGGACGGCTCCTCCCTTGGAATCAGGGAAGTCTCAAAGATGCATCACGATGAAGGTTTCAAGCCAAAAGCCCCTTATTGACATAGCGCTGTTACGCCGGTAGAATAGTTGATAACTAAATTGTACGGTGGGCTGACACCTAAATCCGACGCCTGACGAGAACGGCGTAAACTCGTCTAGTGGGCTTGCACATTAAGAGCCGTAAGGCAGCAAGAAACCTTGCCGGACGAATGTGCCGGTGGCTGGCGGACAGCGGAAAAATCAGCCGACAAAGGGGAAGATAGACACTACGGTGTCTATCTTCCCCTTTGAAATTTTTACTCCGATAGTTCGCAGTGCAGTATCGTAGACCCCCATATGAACATGTTGTATAATAAGAATCGCAAACGCCGAAAGGAGACAGAAATGTTAAAGAAGAGAATTTTTGTTTTGATAACGGCAGTGGCGATGCTTGGATCTGTCCTTATTGGTTGCGGAAACGAGAAAAAAGAAGTTGAAACCACAGCAAGCACTTCTGTTGAAGCGTCCGCAGAAACAAGTGCAAGTCCTAAGCGCGAAGTAAAGATGTATACCTATAACGACGGAACATACGGCCCCTACAACATTCCGTCCTATGACGAAAACAACCAATATGCGCAGAAGCTCAAAGAAGCCTACGCCTCCGATGCATACCCCGGTGTTTACATTGCAAGAGTAGATAAGGGTTGGATCTGGTATTGGGAGCCTGAGACGGACGACGGAAATTATTACTATATCGGCAGCGTAGATAATCCCAATTATCTTCAGGGCGATGATCTGAATCGCTTCCTTATGGATATTAAAATCAACCTGAATAAGTTCATTGAGAAGTGTGAGGCAGGAGAACTGCATCCAATCGATCTCGATGGCGACGGAAGCATTTCTTATCCCGAAGCGTATATTGAGTCCTTCTTTGCTATCAAATCAAATCAGGATAAGCCCTATAACGGTTTGATCATTTTTTTTGATTTCGATGATATTCTATGGGAATAAGTCTAAAAAATAAAATGCTTTGATTGATTGTTCTAAAAGAACGTGTGCCGCCCCCCGTGAGGCGGGAAAGGAGGTTTAAATGAGAATCAAGTTCACCGAAGAAGAGAAGCGATTGTTTGATAAGGTCAGGCCCTACGCCGCTACGAAAGGATGGGGGCTTCGCCCGGATGCGCCTCCGGAGATTCAAGCTATCTATGCCAGACTGGTAGAGATAACCAACCAATATCTGAGCCCGTATTCGATACCTATTAAACCTATTCATAAGGATTCTTGCGATTTATCGGGCGATAACCAAGACAACTGAATCACAGCGACGAAAGCACAGCCATAACGGCTGTGCTTATTTTGTGCTCAGGGGGGCGGGGTAAGGACGACATGCCGCCTTCATTCCATTAATCCCAGTAAACGTGATTCTGGGCAGCGATGTCGTCATATATCCTCTGAATTCTTCGCCCTTCCTCATCCGGTTCATCATTATGCGAGACAATGTTATCTACTACCACATCATCAACAGCATCCAATAGCGCATCGACATCATCGGCAGATATCAATTCCCCAATATTCTCGATGTAAGGTCTCAACGCCTCAATCTGCTCAACCGTTATAATCACGTTTTTCTCCTTTCGCTTTTGAATAGGAAGAATTTACTTGCACAATATTTCCCGGGTCCGTGTGACTGATACGGATTATTTCCACGCGTGTAGGGAAGTCACCTATCGTAGCTCCAACCGTAGGTAGCTTCAAACACCTTTTTATATTTCTGGGCAAGACAATAGTATTGACATCCAACCCCTTCGCGATGTAACACAGTTCTTGATACTGACCAATGTCAACATGTTTTCTGAATATAGCCAGAACTTTTTGAGGCTGATAGAGTGAGAAATTGCGGATATCCCCTTCACGAGCAGTATTCGGTATATAAAATCCATTTTGGAAAATGAATCCCAGAAACGCTTTTGTATTTCCAACCAGTTTATCGGTATATTGCATAGATCGAACGGGATTGTAGGTACCGACCATTTTAGCTATGAGATGTACTTTGGTTAGCCATGGGAGAACGGAGAGTTTTCTCTCAGTTGTTCCATTCACCGCCATAGAGAAGTCATTCGGATTTAGAATTCCATTCATGGCCTTCTGATAGAAAACACTGCTGCTCAGAATCTTATCAGAGACAGGCCTGACTCCCGTGAGATGAAGAAAATTACTTGGCAGAAAAATAGTTTCAAAGAAGTCCGGCTTGCTTGGAGAACCGTATACAATTAATAGATTTCGGTTCTCCAGGTTATTGTGGTATTCCCTCGCACAGCATACGATGATTCTTGTTGCAAGCCTCTTCGAGATTTTCATTGCGTTTTCTCCTAAAATTTCAAGAGGGAACATTGGCACCGCAGTGCTAATGTTCCCTCTTGGCGGCTGATTTTTTCGCTGTTCGCCAGCTCGCCGACCCATTCGTTCGGCACGATTTCTTGCTACCTTACGGCTCCTCATGTGCAAGCCCACCAGATATGTTTACGCTAATCATATCGAGCGTCGAATTAAGGTGTCAGCCCACCGCAGACTAAATGTCTGCATGTTTAGTATACCAGAACAAACGAGATAAATCAATTAGTATCCAATGATATCTGTAAAATCAATCTTCCGGAAGTCGGCATCTGTAAGCGCAGAAAGCTTATGGAGAAGGCTTGTTAGTTGCTCGACCAATTCAGAGTCTTCTATTGCGGGAAGATTGTGCTCTATATTCTGCATCACCTTTTCGAGAGACGAACTTCCCAAATCTGAATAGAGCTCTATTAGAGTTCGTTCTTCTATTGAAAAAGCCATGTTCATTTTCTCCTTTTCATTGGTTTGTTCCGCTGTCTGCTTATCAGATTGATGGGACTCCTTGGAGTACAAATCCGCTTTCTTTAAAACGAAAGCAGATGTTGGGGGAAACTCCTCAGATTCCCTATTTGACTTTGTACGCGCCGGATTCTCTTCGTGTGTGCGGCAATAACACCCGGTAGCTCTTAGTCTCTATGTACAACGGGGGATTACCCCTGCGCATGCAGGGAAAACTATTCCATCAAAACCACAGGCTGAGATTATCACGAATCACCCCCGCGTGTGCGGGGAAAACCGCGCCTTAGCGCGTCCGCGGGGCATAGGTGTTGGATCACCCCCGCTCATGCGGGGAAAACTGTGCTTACGTTACTGTTATTCAGTTGGTGTTGCTGTGGCCAGATATATTACCAGAGTTATCCATTATGAGCTTCGCCGTGCGAAGATAGTAGATCATTCAGATTGATATCAAGTCCGAACTTTCTCACGTCCGCATCGCGGGCCAGAAGCTCATTTTTTATTGTGTCCAGCGCTTCATAATACGCGAGAGCCCGTCCCGCCTTGTATTCCCTATAGGGCAGTTGTCTCGCCTCTTCTGCCGCGTCTTTAGCGTTTCGCAGAACTCTCGAAACTATATACTCCCATTCATCGTTTGTCAGTTCTCTCATATTCTCCGCGCTCCTTTAACTCTATGACTCTAGGATTACCCCCGCGCATGCGGGGAAAAGTTGGAACAACCTTAATTCTTTGAATGCAACTTGGGATTACCCCCGCGCATGCGGGGAAAACCAAAGACCCAAGCCCCCGTTAATCAGCGCCTCGGGATCACCCCCGCGTGTGCGGGGAAAAGGTGGCTGCATACGACAAAAGCTGTACTTTCAGCGAATCACCCCCGCGTGTGCGGGGAAAAGCCATGATGGTACACTCTGCCATCTCACACCCCCGGATCACCCCCGCGTGTGCGGGGAAAACTGGCTCGTCAGAATCACGTCGGTGGTATAAACCGGATCACCCCCGCGTGTGCGGGGAAAACTCGATAATCTGGTATCTCCAAAATCTCCGATTTGGATCACCCCCGCGTGTGCGGGGAAAACAGCGTGAGCGCGGCAGTGAGCAGGCCGGAGGCAGGATCATCTCCGCGTATGCGGGGAAAACGTGGTTTGTAAAATGGATGTGGATCAAGTGCCGGGATTACCCCGCGTATGCGAAGAAAACTGTGACAGCACCGCAAGCAAAGCGAGAAAAATGAAAGGAGGAAAAAGCTGTGAAACGGAAAAGAGCAAAAAAAGATAAGCGTCTTGAAAAGCTCAAACTCTTCGCTGAATACTGCACGGCTATATCTGCCATAATCTCTACCGTGCATATGGCAATCACCTATGCACCTGGCATAGTACAAGCGACGATGAAGCTGCTCAAAACGCTTTATCTAATCGCGAGCTAATGCTCGCGAGAAGCGGGCGCCGGCCGCAACCGGCGCTCGGTTCTTTTCTAGTATAGCTTGAACTCCATGAAAAGTACACTCCTGCTACGAATGGGCTTTGTATGGGCTTGCGTCGCGCTTTTCCTACTCGGCGGGGGGCGCTTGTCCCTAGCATAGTGCTTGTAGTATCCACCGCTTGCTATCTGCTGTATATGCTGAAGCATCGGACCGACCTCTAGATGTCCCACGTCCATGTATGTAGCTCGTCACGTCGCCGTTGGCATGCAGCTCTTCACGACGACAGCGGCTCGCATCGCGCGGACGTGTGCAGCGGGCCCCCCGCATGCGGGGAAAAACCGGATAAAGCGGGGGATGTTTCGTCCCGTCGCAATCCCCCCCCGCGTGTGCGGGGAAAACGATTCAATTATGTTTTAAGCACAGACCGACGAGACTCCGGGTTTCTTTTTTTTATTGACGACTATCAGTTTGAACGACTTTGAAATGACCCCTATCCTTATATAGAACGTTTGAGGGAATTCCCGTGTGCCCTGACGCTAGATTTTAGCTTATATATGGATATACCCATGGCTATGAAAATTTGGAATGTGTATCGCTCTCGGCTTATTGGTCAGATGATGCAGGATGCCGACATAGTGGTTATTTCAACGCTTAGTTGGGCTGAGCCCGAAACCTTTTCTTTTTGCTTTGAGATGCTGGAGCAAGGCGGCGTGGTTGCCGTATCAACAGTTGGGGTGATGCGTAACAAGAGTGCGCAATAAGTTTGGGCTGCTGGAATGAATGAAGCGGGGCAAAGGCTAAGGTCGTCTGGAATTCTTTGCTATGGATCCAAACCCGACTATGATTTTGGGTCGCTTCCGGTGAGATTCGTCAGCGCGAGGAAGTTCGGTTGATGGGGAAAGAGGGGCAAGCGGTGGTTATCACGTGGGAGACGCGCGGGACACTTATGGAGATGAATATCAGTTTGTGGATCAATATCGCAACATTAAGTTTATAAAGGTGAAATCCGGATCTTCAAAGGCACCTTTGGAAACGAGAACGAGAGATTGCATATATGTTACGCTTGGAGGGAAAAATCAGGATACGCCAAAACAGTAACATATTATGATAAAAAGGTAAAAAGCGAAAGCAAATTGATATCAGCAGCAACGCACATCGCATCGGCGATGTGGTTATTCCTACACCACATACACATTTGGGTTATATGCATGATGGAAAGACGCGAAGTCTATCAGTGAGAGAGCAAAAAACACTTGACACTATTTTAAGAGTGTGGGACATTAGGAAAAGCAAAGACTAGCATACGAAGGAATGCCATTGGAGCCCGGTGCAAATCCGGGGATTTGCGTAAAGGATCGCAGAGATGCGGTCCTTTTTGCTGTGCAGAAAAGAGGAAAATATGGGGTACAGATGGCCCGAGAAACAGAGAAAATGAACTGGTGAGAGGATGAATAATGAAAAGAACATGGGTCCGGTTCGAAGCAGTGATGAAGCAAGGGATCGAGGGAGAAATGGCGGCATTGCCTCCGGGAAATCCAGAAGGCGAAAAAAGAGGTACGGGAGCGGTTAAAAGAAGCACTAAACTGTGCAGTGGTGAATCCCAAAGTGAAAAGCATGATGAAGCAAGGGATTACCCCCGCGCATGCGGGGAAAACGGAGGAAGTGCTATGCGAAGAAAAAGAGCAAGAAAAAAGAAGCGTTTTAGCTGGATATCAGCCACAGCATACGCGCTCGGCGCTATCGTAAAAGTGCATGTAGTCTATACCCATGGACACCATCTACTACCCGTAGTCGTCGCACTACTACACGAGCTGTCAAAAACGCTTCATCACCAATATAGCCTGCTCCGCTAATAGGTGTAGGGAATCCACCGCGTGTGCAGCGGGTTTCCTCTTTTTTATTCTAGCATAAACCGCATGAAAGAAAATATCTTTTTTATAGCTATGTGCGTTTTCTATGTCGTGTATCTCATAAGCGGGCATGTGCTTGCGCCTGGTATGTGCGTGCTTGCAGCGTCCACATGCGACACGATGTCTCGCGCCTCGCACCGGCTCCGCCGCTAGTCATAGCGCGCCGCGCTTGCAGGCGTGGGGCGGTATGATATAGCTATCTCGCAAAGCGCTTACCTCGCAGACGGGCACACGAAAACGGCCACTATATATAGCTCTCTTTGGCGCTCTATGAAGGCGGACGCTGCTCCGCCGAGCGCTGTCGGATGCATGCTGACTCCTCTACGGAACAAAGAAAAGGCGGGCCTATGCCCTCCTTTTTACTTGCCCCTTTCAACCTCGCTTTTCACCTCTTAACGCCCGCCTACGCCATCCCGATTCGCCGTGTCTCCTATATGCTCCGCAAGTACTCGCTTTATAAAGCCGCTCACCGTCTCGCACGTCGCATCGGCTACGGCACGTACTCGCTCAAAGTCCTCCTTTTTCAGCTCCAGCATAAAGCGCTTGTATACGCGCTTTTTATAGGCGTTGATCTTCTGCGTTCTGCTCTTATCCATGTAGCCCCCACTCTCGCGCGTTTTTTTCCTGTCCTCTCATACTAACACATACCTCCGCAGTTGTGCATACAGCATTTCTCGCATTTTTTTGCTCTTTGTTTTTTGGATTTTTCTGGCATCTAGTTGTCTGCACATCAGCGTTATCATAAGGCCATCTCAAGCAAGCGCCGCGAGTGCGGCGCACACCCGAAAGGAGATGTACCATGACAGTCAACTCTTCCGCCCTTACTGCTACTCGCGAGCTTCTCACGCACGCAAAGACCGCAGCGCGTGGAATCACGGCGTTACCGTTTACGCGCTTGATCTACCGGACGCCTTCATAGACGCCTCCGCAACCGAGCTAGAACGCTCTGCTCTACTCAACGGCGCCTCTAGCTGGGCAGAGTACAGCCATGGCGGCTCCGCCTTAATCTCCGATAGTGATATCGCAAAGCGTCTGTGCACTCCATCCGAGCTCAAGCGCAAGCGCGGCGACGAGCTGCCCCCGAACTCGCGAGAGGGGTCACCCCCGCGCATGCGGGGAAAACTACTGTAGCCCAGCGCCCTCTTTATCCTTGAGTAACCCTGAAATCTCATCTGCACTGACTTCAATCGTATCCCAATCAGGACCCTCTAAGTCTACATCTACGATATACTCGACGTTTTCTTTCAGAATCTCCACTACCGTAGCTGTCCTACCATCTTTCAAAATCACTTTAGAATACTGTGAATATCGCTCCATTATCTCAGCTCCTGTTCGTAACGTATACACTGGTCAAACGGTAATCATCACCATACTGAATCCATGTGGCCATTACCTTAGTCGGGATCACCCCCGCGCATGCGGGGAAAACAAACCATCAATCAGATGCTTTCCGCCCACCTCGGGATCACCCCCGCGTGTGCGGGGAAAACCCGCCGCGCTTAGAGATTTCCACAGCATCGACAGGATCACCCCCGCGTGTGCGGGGAAAACTCCTTGAGTTTGCCCTTGGGTACATCGAGATAGGGATCACCTCCGCGTGTGCGGGGAAAACTTGTCCTTTTCCTTTTTCAGTACCTCGATGGCGGGATCACCCCCGCGTGTGCGGGGAAAACGACCACCTAACGCCATGCCGATTAACGCGCCTGGGATCACCCCCGCGTGTGCGGGGAAAACCCGTGCGGCGGAAGTTACTGCCGTGGGCGGCGAGGATCACCCCCGCGTGTGCGGGGAAAACCCTGTGCACGCCTTAAAAATCCCCGCATCAAAGGGATCACCCCCGCGTGTGCGGGGAAAACGGCATCATCCGCGCGGCGTCGGGGGTGGTCGAGGGATCACCCCCGCGTGTGCGGGGAAAACAAGGAGGACGGTCCGAAGTTTGAGCGCGTAGAGGGATCACCCCCGCGTGTGCGGGGAAAACGGGAGGGCGGAGACGCTGACGGCGGCTATACAGGGATCACCCCCGCGTGTGCGGGGAAAACTTTCACGGAGGTAGACGGATGAATCAGGTCGTAGGATCACCCCCGCGTGTGCGGGGAAAACGGAGACATCTCGCCTCTCACGGCGGTGGTGATAGGATCACCCCCGCGTGTGCGGGGAAAACCAAGTTCAGATTTTTATTCTGGATATGTCATTAGGATCACCCCCGCGTGTGCGGGGAAAACTATAAACCCCGTTGTTTTATATAAATGTTGACAGGATCACCCCCGCGTGTGCGGGGAAAACAGTCGCCCTTGTGGTCGCGGCAGTGGTCACGCAGGATCACCCCCGCGTGTGCGGGGAAAACAGGAGCTGATACGCGCAGGCGGGGGCGACGGAGGGATCACCCCCGCGTGTGCGGGGAAAACTGTGTAGTCTGCTTGGTGGTTGTCCCGTGCTGGGGATCACCCCCGCGTGTGCGGGGAAAACGTTCTTCTCGTTCTTCTCGTGTTTCTGCGTTCAGGATCACCCCCGCGTGTGCGGGGAAAACTCAACAAATTCAGACAAAGCAGCCAGCATATTAGGATCACCCCCGCGTGTGCGGGGAAAACACATTTCTTCTATGTGCAAACAGCCGTCTATGAGGATCACCCCCGCGTGTGCGGGGAAAACTATATCACGAGTGAAAACGATGAAGAGATGCAGGGATCACCCCCGCGTGTGCGGGGAAAACTAACGCATCAAGATTTGTAAGAATCTCGGCATAGGATCACCCCCGCGTGTGCGGGGAAAACAACGGGCGACCTCGCAGAGGGCAGAGAGCTGGAGGATCACCCCCGCGTGTGCGGGGAAAACTTCTACGGACAAACATAGTATCACATGGGGAAAGGATCACCCCCGCGTGTGCGGGGAAAACAGAAGGGCAGTTTTTTGTTGATAGCGTTAGATAGGATCACCCCCGCGTGTGCGGGGAAAACTCTTTGCCGGTTCCGCAGCGGTCTTGACTCTGAGGATCACCCCCGCGTGTGCGGGGAAAACTAATGCGTCAAGATTAGTAAGAATCTCGGCATAGGATCACCCCCGCGTGTGCGGGGAAAACGTCGGTACCGTATACATAGATGACGGCTCGCGGGGATCACCCCCGCGTGTGCGGGGAAAACTTGACTACAAGCAGAGACCGCAGCTTGAGCGGAGGATCACCCCCGCGTGTGCGGGGAAAACGATTGCGTTCCTGCCGTTGTCGAAATTTGTGTAGGATCACCCCCGCGTGTGCGGGGAAAACCCTTTTCCGGTACTCCGTCCAGATCCGCATATAGGATCACCCCCGCGTGTGCGGGGAAAACCTTGGACAGTCACGGATGATGGACAGAGAATCAGGATCACCCCCGCGTGTGCGGGGAAAACAGCGTTAAAGCAGGTTTCTAAAATAATGCTAAAGGATCACCCCCGCGTGTGCGGGGAAAACTTCTGGAAAGAATGCGGATGCCGTCCCGCGCAAGGATCACCCCCGCGTGTGCGGGGAAAACATGCAGAGCCCTGGGATTTAGAGCGCAGCACGAGGATCACCCCCGCGTGTGCGGGGAAAACTCTCAGAGCCGAGGTCAAAATATCCTTCGGAAAGGATCACCCCCGCGTGTGCGGGGAAAACCTCAACAAAATGCTTCACGACCTCGGCGTACAGGGATCACCCCCGCGTGTGCGGGGAAAACGTTTCACCTACAAGAACGTTATCCTGCAGGGCAGGATCACCCCCGCGTGTGCGGGGAAAACGAAGTTTGCAAACATGGTAGTCGTACCGGAGCAGGATCACCCCCGCGTGTGCGGGGAAAACTGGGCAGGCGCGTGCATCCAGAGCGTGCGAGCGGGATCACCCCCGCGTGTGCGGGGAAAACCTCCTGAGTAATCTCTCCGGAAAGCATCCGAAGGGATCACCCCCGCGTGTGCGGGGAAAACTTCCGGAGAGCCCGGAAGCGCTGCGCCTGCGGAGGATCACCCCCGCGTGTGCGGGGAAAACCTGCACGCAAAAAGGACCGCTCCGGAATCACGAGGATCACCCCCGCGTGTGCGGGGAAAACGGACAATAACACATGAAAACAAGAGCGCTTATAGGATCACCCCCGCGTGTGCGGGGAAAACCACGCCGTTGATTTCCTGAGTTCTCTGATAAAAGGATCACCCCCGCGTGTGCGGGGAAAACCAGGTGCAATCCTCGGCGCGGATAAGGTGGTCAGGATCACCCCCGCGTGTGCGGGGAAAACCGAAAGTCCTTCTCATGGAAAATGTAGAGGAAAGGATCACCCCCGCGTGTGCGGGGAAAACGCCGGACCCGCAAGACTCACCTCCTGCTAACCGGGATCACCCCCGCGTGTGCGGGGAAAACGAGAGGATAGAGGGGGTTGAGCTGTGAGTCATAGGATCACCCCCGCGTGTGCGGGGAAAACACCGAAAACGCTGCAGAGCTCCGTGCGGAAGCAGGATCACCCCCGCGTGTGCGGGGAAAACTCTTAAATTTGTGCAGTGCTCCGGTATTGTGTAGGATCACCCCCGCGTGTGCGGGGAAAACCTTTGTCTGTGTGATGGCCTTATCATATCGCGAGGATCACCCCCGCGTGTGCGGGGAAAACTATTGTAAGTTCCCCTGTATATATGCGTGGTTGGGATCACCCCCGCGTGTGCGGGGAAAACGGGCAATATTTTCGGATTAAAGGAACTTAACAAGGATCACCCCCGCGTGTGCGGGGAAAACTTGACGGTGTTAGATACTATGCAACCACAAGCAGGATCACCCCCGCGTGTGCGGGGAAAACTTATACCGTTGAGTTTCAGTTAACGCTGGATTAGGATCACCCCCGCGTGTGCGGGGAAAACAATTTATAGGCACGCTTGGAATCGCGCCAACAAGGATCACCCCCGCGTGTGCGGGGAAAACTCGCTGAAACTTATAACATTGCCGTTGTCAAAAGGATCACCCCCGCGTGTGCGGGGAAAACACGCCGCTGGGCGGCAACATGATCACGATGCCGGGATCACCCCCGCGTGTGCGGGGAAAACGGCCGCAGTAGTCAGCGGGCGATGGAAAGCGCAGGATCACCCCCGCGTGTGCGGGGAAAACTGGGCAGGCGCGTGCATCCAGAGCGTGCGGGCGGGATCACCCCCGCGTGTGCGGGGAAAACAAGCCGCGGAGCTTCTCGGCAAGCGGTACGGAAGGATCACCCCCGCGTGTGCGGGGAAAACTGCCGAAACTTACAAGAACTTGACAGGCGAAAAGGATCACCCCCGCGTGTGCGGGGAAAACGTAGCGACCGTTACAAAGAACGGAAGCGATGTAGGATCACCCCCGCGTGTGCGGGGAAAACCCTGATAGACAGCAGCCATGACCGCGCTATAGGGGATCACCCCCGCGTGTGCGGGGAAAACTTCGGGTCAAACTCGTATGCGTGCATTCTCTCGGGATCACCCCCGCGTGTGCGGGGAAAACATAACATGAAAGCCGAAGTTTTTGGCTACTGGAGGATCACCCCCGCGTGTGCGGGGAAAACAAAAGGCGTCCGCATAAACGGACGCCAAAAAAATGGATCACCCCCGCGTGTGCGGGGAAAACAGTATGAAAAGGCCTTTGAGCGGCTGCGATATAGGATCACCCCCGCGTGTGCGGGGAAAACGGCGGAAGCTACGGGCGGACAGAGGCGGAGGAAGGATCACCCCCGCGTGTGCGGGGAAAACACTTTGGAAATGGCGTATTTCCGTGGTTGATCCTAGTCCTCAGCCTCAATCCTCTTTAACTTCTCGTAGAGCTGATGCGTCAAGCGGCAGTCAGCGAGCGCCCTGTGCGGCTCCAGTATAGCAAAATGAAAGTACTTTGATAAGGTCAAGAGTTTGTAATCTTCCACCTCTTCTATCTTTTGCCGTGCAAGATTCAGTGTATCGGTAATGTGGGGATGTCCCGGCAAGATATCGTTTTGCTTGCAAGCCTGCTGCAGGAAGCGCCAATCAAAGCTTGCATTGTGGCTCACAATTCGAGTATCTCCGATGAACTCCAGTAGCTCTTTGAGCACCTGTGCAATCGGCCTTCCCTCATTTTTTAGCTGATCCTGAGTAATTCCGGTCAATTCAACGATTGTCTCTGGTAAAGAATCGCAGTGAATCAAACTGCTATAGCAGGAAACTTCTTGCCCTTTTTCTACCCGGATAGCTGCAACTTCAATCATCCGGTCATGCGCTATATTGAGTCCGGTCGTCTCTACATCCAGGACTACATACTCAGCTGTACTCCGTTTGCGTGCCTGATGCTTCTGAATCTGCTGCATCTGATAGCATGTCTCTGCACGGCTCATTGCAGCTTTTTCTGTCTCAACTTGTTCGGAATTCTTTTCTCGTTTTTTTATTCCGGGCTTTCTCACCAACTTGATGCCGTCATAATCCACCGGCAGCCAACTGGTATTATGAATTGCAAAGTCTAGTTTCTGCTCTCCGTTGCTGCTGTAAACCATGGTCGCTCTGCCATCTTTGACGTGCTCACAAATGCGTCTCCAAAGTTCATCGCGAACGCGTGCACTGAGATTCCCAACATAAACGCCTGTCGAAATTTCAAGCAACCATTTAGACAAATCCCCTCGCACCTTGGGGGGACAATCGGTAAGTGTAATCACTATCATGGTGTATCACCCATCCGATATGAGGTGGCGTTTGGAACAGTATCTCTTATGTCATCCCAAAGGTAAACCGCACTCTCTTCCTCTCCCGCTTCTTCCCCCTCATCTGCAAGCAAATAGTGCAAATCTCGTATCATTCGCTCTAAAATGTGCTGCTCTACCATCGCATCACGAGTCTTCCTTCTGACATAAGCGGGCAAGTCCGGCAAATCTTGCGAAGCCGCTTCAAATGCGATAGGGATAGTCACCTGAGCTTTGTAAAGGTCTGCAATATCATATACAAATGAGAGTTCATGTCCGACATGAACAAAACCGAGTCCCGGGGAACATCCCAAAGCAACAATAACTGCATGCGCAAGCCCGTAAAGACACACATGCCCTGCACTGAGTGCTTGATTCACCGCATTGCTTTCAAAAAAATCCTCTGGATTGTATTCTCTGCCGGACCATGAAACGTCGTATTGCTTGGATAGCTTGCGGTATATTTCCCGCACACGGCTTCCCTCACGTCCGCGAAGTTGCTGTAACGTTAACTTGCTTACATCTTCTGAAGGAAAGCGCATTGCATACATCTTTCGCACGACAGCCAAATGTAACCGCTGATTACTAACTAATTTGGCTTGTTGCAACAAAAGACCCGCTCGCTTGGTGAGCGGGCGTCCGCTCGCATAATAGCGAACGCCGTGCTCTCCAACCCAAATGACAGTAACACCTGCATCTCCGATCAGTTCCATCGCACGATGCGTAATACTGCTGCCCGGCCCCAGCATCAGTACCGAGATGGCTGCTGCCGGAATATCTACCGTACCGTCATCGTCTATCACTTCAATCGCACCGTCACGTCGATTCAACTTGCAGCGCTCCAGATACAGAAAGGTCATTCGATCCTTGACCTGTGGCAACTGTTGTAATTCCGGGCGTATGATGCCTGGAATCTCCTTCATTTCTCACCTCAGGGCAGACGCATAATGGTGAGCAATCCCATGCCGTAAGCTCTTCCTCTGCCCATCCCGCGGCACAGAAGCTCTTTGAATTTTTCTACATCCGTTACAGTTAAAATGCCTTCGTAACTCACTTCTCGCAGAGAAACAGACTTGTCTTTTTCTTCCCGCTTATGGAAAATGTGCCAACTGTTTCCGACAGCGCGAAAGCCTCCTTCTTCCAGCGTAAACCCATTCTTTTCAGCTCGTTTCTTGAGCCAACTCTCTTGCTGCTCTGCGCCCACGCAAGCCCTTACCTCGCCGCGTTGCCCTGTGCTTGCACGAGAAATGCTCTGCGTTGGATTCGCGACTAGGCGAAAACGCCACCGGCTCTGGTCGGTAATGCGCGCTAAGAGAGATTCATACTCTCTCGTCAAAAAGCCTTCTTTCGGATTCCCGTATTCACGTACCGCAGCCTCCAAATTGGGTTTTTCTTCACTGAGTACAAGGATATAAAGCCTACCTCCAAGTGAATCCAAGCGCCAGAGTCTCCGCTCTCTGCTTCCGGCAAAGGCACTTTCCACCATCCCGTGGATTTTACTGCGGGAGCTGAGGAGTCTCCTTGTGCTTCTTTTGTCTGTATCTAATTCCATTCTTGTCAGATACATATCCTCCCTCCTTTCACAGTTCTGCCATGGCATCGTGTTCTTCTGCCGATTCTTCTGTATTCACATCATCCCGAAGCCAGATTTCCTTTGCACGCCGATAACCGAATTCTCGTTTCATCGGATTAAAAGAAATCGGCAAATCCTGTACAACAGCACCTTCTTGTTCCGCCACGCCACAGTCTAAACGAATGTAGCGATGACTCTGCTGTATGCTCTTCAGATCTTTATTTTGATTCTCTTCTTCCCGTAACGCAATCTCTAACGCCTCCTCTCGAATGCCGAGCACCAATGGGAGGGTAGGCGGACAAGAACGTCTTCCGAGAAAAAGCGGAAAGCAGGGATTCCGTAGCGCTCTCTCTATCTTTTCCAAGAAATTTCGATCTTCCGATTCCAATCCGACTAAAAAAACTGCATCGGAAAGATAATAACGATAGGTGAGATATGAGGTTTTGTCAGCCTTCGCCATATGGAAATCCTTTATGACTTCACCGTTTCTGTCGACGCGAACGCCAAAACGAAGTGCTGAGAGTTCCGATAAATCTGCATCTCGTCTAAGTCCCAAGGCCGCCGCCAACAGTCCAATCACTCCACTCTTCGAGGGCTCACGATTGGTACGTCTTACCTCAAATTTTGAATCGGTTCCCCACGCCTGCAGCGGTGCAGCGAGGCGCAGTAACAAGGTACTCATTCCGCCTCCCCTGCTTTATCCAAGAGTTCACGAACACAATTCTCCAGAGTATCCAGATTCTCTTTCACTGATTTGGTTCCGCAGAGTCTCTCGACGCCTTCGCCGGTTCCAAATGCATAGGCCGGAACTTCAACAAAGTTTCGGTAACTCTTCTCTGCGTATTCCTGAAGCCGCTCAATAGACGCTTTGCTATATCCGTTGCGGCTCATCACTGCCTCTTCAAAGGCACCGCTGAAATTCACCGGCTGATCCTCACGAATCGCGATATAAACTGCATCCGGGACAGTACGATTAGCGAACGTATTCTGCTTTCCGGTCGGCATCGCATAAATAAATGCCTCTGTAAAAACTCTGACAATATGCTCCGGATTCTTTACCCACTTCTTCAACTCTGACACGTTGACCGTTGCATAGCGATACAAAGTCGAAGAATTGAACTCAACCGTTCCAAGATGTCCGGCTCCAGCATTGTCCTCCGGCGCAAGATCATCCACTGCCGTAAAGTAATCATACTCACTGTGCACTGCATGGGTTGAAATACTGTGCGCAACCTGAGAAGCTGCGTCATAATTCAACGAAGGATCCGCGGCAACCATGCGACCGAACAGTGCAATTTCAAATCCGGGAATATCTTTCAGTGCCTTCTTAAATGACTCTTTTTCTTCACAACCATCCGCTGCAAGCTGTGCCAATGCCTGGATTTGTGCACTGCTGATAAAAAACAACGCGTCTAACTCTGCCTTCTTACCTTTTTTCTCATCGATCTTGACCTTGAGGCCTGCTTTCGTCAAAGCATCAATTGCCAGCTTCTCACCGTTCAGACTGGAATTTAACTTCTGTATCTCCTCTGCCAGCAATCCAACCACTTTCTTGCTTCTCTTAGAAAGCTCCTCCTCCGTCATCACATCCTTGAAGTACTCGCGCATTGCATGCTTCCATGCCTGAGAGGAAACCCTTGCTCGCGTGGTTCCACCGTAAATAGCGGTCTTCGGACTCCCAGTATCATCGCGGTTGATGCAGCTCGGCGGAACCGTCTGAATCACATGCAGGTCCACAAACAATCTATTCTTATCCATATCTTTATCCTTTCCGGTCTTTATGACCTCACCAGAGTTAAAATCTGCTCTTTCTTACAGCGAATCCGACGCTTTACTCTTTCGATTCGGTTCCTGCCTCATCTTCATCCTTCTCGCGATAGGATAGTTCCCTGTAAAAATCACGCCCCCATTTGAGCCGCACATTGTCAAGACGATTCAAGTCCTGATATTCGTACAAATCTCTCGCCATTGCCGCATAGTCCAACGGAATGCTCTCGCGCTTGCAAAGCTGAATGATGTTTCGTAAATGCCAACTGAACTCCGTCAGGTCTGCCGAGGTAACGACCACATTAAAGCGTCGAATAACTGCCTCTTCATTCCCATTCGATCTTCGTGCCAACTGTCCGACCGCACGTCCCAACGTATTGTTCTCCAGATACATGAATTCGCTGTGAAGATCTTTTCCCTGCTGATGCAAAGCGTAAAGTGTCAGTGCCGTATATACTGCCTTCTCTGCTCGACTGGGTTCATTCCCCTTTCCTTCCAGTTCCTCCGGCAAACCATCGAATAATAAATCCCAGAGCTCCGGAACTGCCCCCGGCTGTTCACCGATACCGCGCCGCATCTTCGCGAGCTTTGCACGAACCACAGCATCTCTCGGATTCTGTTGTAGCTGCAATAGCTTGAACTTTACAAATCCGGAGATACGACTCGCCTTACTAAGTGCCCTCTGTTTTTCTTCCATGCACGCCTCCTTTAATTCTTGTTCACGCTTCGCAAAGCAGGATATAACTTGTTAATTTTTCGCACCATGCTTTCAAATGCTTTCGGAGCCGAGTAATACACTTCTCCCTGCTCTCTTCCCACCATGGCTACCAAACCCGCATTGCGCGTCAGCTCTCGTCCGAGCACCAATGCTCGCTCTTTCGCCTGCCGCTGCCATTCCAGTATCTTTTCTTCCATCGCTTCACCCAAACTACTCGGTTCAATCGAATTTAGCCATGCACGGAAAGGAAAATCCAGGGCAGCGTAGCAAGTTTCTCTTGCATCCGGAAAAGCGCTCCCACCGGTATCATTTCCCGCTGCGATGGTTAAATCTTTTGCCAGTCCTCCGACAATACCGGCAAGCTTATCGCAACTTTCAACTTCACCTTTTATTCGTGACAACCAGGCTTCTCCGGAATTCTGTTGCATCTCTGAAAGCAAACCGGCCGCAAATGAGAGCCGATCTTCAAACGCATCATTGACAAAAAAGTCCTTGTCCCCGTATTGCACGGAAACAATTCTGAAGTTGCACTGCCGCTTTTCCCCTATCTTGGCTTTCTTGTAAAGCGCCTGATTCCACCTGACAATTCCCGGCAGATAGGTTCCTTCCTCCGCGCAAAAAATCGAAGCAAATTCTCTCCACATTTGTATACCGGCTCTATGCCGTTTCGGCTGATATTGAATAACTTTCTTGTCTGCCGTTCTTCCCCAAAGAGTCATTTGCTCTGTCGAGGCGCTTTCCTTCGGGAAGAAATCCCCACCTAACAGCGTAAATCCATCTACGGAGAATTCATCAGCTCTATGCAGTAAAAGCCGTCTTGACTGTAAGGTTAGTAATTCCGCCTGATTTTCCGGCAATTGTATCTCTTCCCTCTCTTTGTAAGGCGCCTTTTCTTTCTCCCATACTGCAATATTCTCTTGCTGCCACGCTTTACTCCCATCTTTCAGCAAAGTTAGATTTAAGAGTAATGTTTCAAACAGTGTTTTTCCGGCAGCTGTGATGATGCCTAATTTTCCAAGCCATCCGGCTCCGGGCGAGGGCAGCCCCTTTTTCTTTGGCTTGGCTGAAGTGTCATCAAATCCATTGAGATATAAGAGCCATCTTGCCGCTTCCGCATTGGAAAGCACTTTCTTTCCTTCGCCCGCACGCGTCGAGAATAAACGCAGCTTGTTGCTACTCTCTGAAATCTCACCGTTTAACTTAGATACTTCATATTCGGTTCCCGCTTCTGCGCTGGTTGCCTGCCAAAACGGCCTCTCCTCATGAAACAACCAGAACCGCTCCCGCCACTGCTCTAGGTAGTCTTGAATCGGCTCTATCGGAAAATGTCCCCGGTCATATAGTGCTTTCCAGCGCCGAAACACTTCATCCTCTAACTCATCGTCCTCCAAATCAAACAGCAGGTTCTCTTCTCCGTTCTCATCTACCCGAGAAAAGGTGCAGTGAAGCACTGCAAGTAGCAGACGCAGCATAGCCACATCCTGCGCAGCCGTTTCACCGGCCAAATCCTCATATTCATGCGCATGGACAAAGACATCTTTGAGCGATACCTCTTCGATATGGCAATCTCGTGTTCGAACCCGTATCCACGGCTCATCCAGCAGGTTAAACTCAGGTTTTATCATCCGCAGCTCCTTTCTCATAAAACAGACCTTCCTCCTCCGAGTACCACAAGCGAAACCCCGCAAGTTCTGTTTCCAACCGTTCGTTCAACAGGAGAAATGATTCCTCTCGCAACATCGGATCGTGCTTCCACTCACCGGATAACACAAGCTCATTCATCGGCTTCAGAGCTTCGAGAGTCTTTTTGATTTGATATTCACGGCAGAGCGCACCTGGCAACTTTACACTTTGCCGCAACAAGTCTCGCTTCTCTTCCGGGGAGGGAATTCGTTCGACCGGAAGTCTCTGCCCCTCATATTGCCAGGGAAGATAGTGAATTTCGTTTCCTTTCTGCATAAATAAGAGCACCTCGATGCTGTTTTCGGAGTCTCTTACCTGTGCCTGTGCTTCCTCCTCGTCCAATTTGGTCTCCACATTGCTGATCCAGTTTTCAAGACTTCTTCTGGGCTTATCTAGGCAATAGGAATCTGCCTTCGTCTTTTTATGTCCGGTCTTATTCGCCTCTTCCTTTTTCGCTTTTCCGTACATTATCTTCTCAGCTTCGGTTTCCCAATCAGGTTCCCGGTCGTCGTAGCAATCCTGCACCAAATTCGGAATATCCGTCGGCAGTGTGATTTTGTCCGGCAAACGCTTTTTGGTTCTCATGAGAAGATAGTCCCCGTAAATGGCGCGCGTTCCGGATTCAAACGCATCTTCATCCGGCTCTATGACATAGCACTGCGCTGCTTTCAGCTGTTCCGGCCGCATATTGTCATGAATCGGATGACGATGTAAGCGTCCCAGACGTTGCAGGAGTAAGTCCATGGGGCAGAGGTCGGTGAGCATCACATCTCCGTCAATGTCCAGGCTTTGTTCGAGCACCGATGTTCCGATTACAATCAAATGATCCCGTTCCGCTTTGGTGGAGCGCTTTCCCAGTTTTTGCAACAATTCACGCTCACGCGCTGCGCGATCCGGCATCAAAAACGCACTGTGCAGGAGGACAATATCCGTGTCCGGCATCTGCTCTCTTACTTCCTTGGCAAACTCTTGCGCTCGCCGTATGGTACTTAATATCACGATTGCGCAGCCGCCGTCCCGCAACTTTTCTTGTAGTATTTGAATGCGCCCTGATTCTTTGACTCGTCGAATCGCTACACTTCGCGATGCACTCTGTAGATGCAGTCCCTTTTGATGAACCTCTTTTCCGTCGGTCCAGGTGAGCAGCGGATACGCACGCGAATATCTCCAATCCGCTTCTTCGCCTTGCGTAAACCGCTTTTCGCGCTCACGTATTTCTCGCTTGGATGTATTCAGATAGGCATCCACAAAATCGATGCGCCTTGAAGCGGGCAGAGTGGCTGAGAGAAGAATCACCGGCACATGATAGGCACCGAGCCAGCAGAGTGCGCGCTCCAGGTACACGTTCATGTAGGCGTCGTAGGCATGCACCTCATCGATAATCACGATTTTTCCCGCCATGCCGAGATGCCTGAGCATCAAGTGTTTTTGCTTCAGCGCGGCCATCAAAATCTGATCGACCGTTGCAATGACAAAATCGGAGAGCAATACCTGCTTGCGGCCGCGGAAAAAGCTGTGTACCACCAGCGCCTTATCTTCATCCTCGCCGATGCACGCTTCCCCCGTGAACTCTCCCTGTCCTGTTTCCAGCAAATCGGCATAGTCCTGATTTAACTCTGCTTTGCCGTGCGCAAGGCGTATCGAGAGTTTCTCTCTGCTCTCCCCCTGAACCGCAACCTGCTCCTCCGCCCAAGTCCTTATACGCGGGAATATACCGTTTGCCGTCGCCTGTGTCGGCAGGCCGAAAAAGAGCCCGCCGCTTCCGCACTTACCGGCAAATGTTTCGGCGGCCGCAAGTGCCGCCTCGGTCTTACCGACGCCCATCTGCGCCTCAACAATTAGGATACCCGGCGAGCTGACAGCATCTGATATCTCAAGCACTGCCTTCTGCAGTTCGTTGGGGGGAAAGCCAAAGTTCTCCGCAAAAGCTACCTCGTCCATTCCGCCAAGCTCGGCCGACCAGACAGCCGGAAGCTTTAACTTTTTCCAAGCACTGCGAGTCCGCTTGGGATACATTTCTTCCTGCCCCAACTCGTCAATCGAAATGGTCGGGTGGTAGAACTGATTGCTCGCGACCCAGTCCGCCATGACGAGAAGCCCCGAGAGTAAAACGCGCTGCGGTCCGGAGAGTTCCGGGATAATCGATGCATCTTGGATGCCGCTTACTTCTAAGGCGTATCGAAGAAAGGCATCCCAAATCTCAGCCCACAGCCGGGCATCACTATCCTTGCCTCTGAAGTTGACGAGATGTCCGTCAAACGTGGCATCACTCACCGCCTCCTGAGGTTTTCCGTGATGTGCGCCGACAATCTCACAAATTCCTTCGTTCACACCCCGCTGCTGTAAAATCACCTGACCGGCCAACGCATGCGCTATCGCAGAGGGCTCTGTAAATGTTGATATATTCTGTATCTCCAGCCCCTTTTCCGCAAGCCGTTCCCGCACCTCCGGCAACATTTCCAGAATACGCGCCTGAAACACGGCTGTCGCCTTGCCGATATCGTGCGCCATACCCAGGAATACACATACCTTCTGAAACAGCACTTCGTTTTCCTGCAGGGCCTCCTCGCTGCCGCCGCAGATTTCTCGCCGTACGGCAGCCGGAAGCCAATGCTTCCAGAGTTTCTCCATGATTCCCGCCGTGTCCCGCGCGTGCATCCAGAGCGGCAGCCACTGCGCGCTGTCGTTCGGATTGGTTTTTGCCGCAAGACTGCGCATCAGCTTGTTTACGTCCATGCTTCCCTCCCGGAGTTCTTAACATTCTCTTACAGTTTAGCGCTTATAATCTTAATTTCAAGTTACAATTGCATATTTTTGCTTTGATTCTCATCTCGATTTTGTCTAATTTGGTGCGGTAACATCATCTTTTCAATGTTTCGAATTGTCATTTCTATTCAGTGCAGTATTCAAAACTCTCGACTGCAATCTCTAGCCCTCATCTTTGATAGTTTCACTTTACCACAGCACCTGTCCGAATTTCCGGACTCCATTATTCGCTCCCGTTTCCTTTTCAAATTTTTCCGACACAAAAAAAGAGGCCGCTGCTTCCGCAACCGCCTCTCCCTTCTCTTCTCTTCAAAGATGCAATACCGTGTAACCAACTCTCTTGTCTTCTTAACTCCCCTGCACTTCATTCCCCGTGCAATTCCACGGAAAGGTAACTGTGCTTGACCGCTGGCAAAAAGGTCTCAAAAATATCCGCACGCCGCAATTTGATCGACGAAGTGTTCACGCAGGGATGGCAGCCGATGTACTCGTCCCGAAAGAGGTCTTGATCTACGAGGAGTTGCACCCTGTGCTCATTGTCGTTCATCAGTCCCATGACACTCACCGAACCCGGGTAGAGCCCCAGGTATTCGACCATCTTTCCGGCCGGGGCAAAGCTTAGGCGTGCGGAACCGATTTGCGCCGAGAGTTCCTTCGTTTTAAAGGGCTTATCCCCCGGCATCATCAGAAGATAAAAAGCGGTCTGCTGGCGGTTGCAAAGAAACAGGTTCTTACAAATGTGGCAGTTTAACACCTCATCTATGGCCGCGCAGACCTCCATGGTCTCGGCGGGCGCGTGATCCACACGCGCATACGGAATTTCCAGTCGATCCAACAAATCATAGACCGCGAGTTCCCGCGCCGTTCTTTCGGTGCAGTCCTTCGGTCTGCCGTGTTCTAAATACAAAGCATTTTCCTCTTACTCTTCAAAATGATAAATCAGCACCATGATAGCGCATTTCCCGCGCCGTCGCAAAAGGAATCGGGAATCTAAGCTGCAATGATTCGCAGAAAAAGCCCCCGCCGAGTCTCTCGACTCGGCGGGGGGGCACTGCAGCCATTTGCTTTCAAACGCCTGCTTTTCTGCCACTCAACGCTCAAACAATTTCTTGTATTCCCCGTAGCCCTCTTCTTCCAACTTGTCATAGGGAATAAAGCGGAGGGAGGCGGAATTAATGCAGTAGCGGAGGCCGCCTGTCTCGCTGGGACCGTCGTTAAAGACATGACCCAAGTGCGAATTTCCCTCTTTGGAGCGCACTTCCGTGCGAACCATGCCGTGTGAGCGGTCGGTGGTCTCCTTCAGTTCCTTTCCTTCAATCGGCTTGGAAAAAGCAGGCCAGCCGCAGCCGGAATCAAACTTGTCGAGGGAGCTGAACAGCGGCTCACCGCTCACAATATCGACATAGATGCCCTTCTCAAAGAAGTCATCGTACTCCCCGGTGAAGGGACGCTCGGTCGCGGCGTTCTGCGTGACCTCATAAGAGAGATCACCGATTTTTTCGCGGAGCGTCTCCTTGCTCTCCTCTTCCGCAAGATGAAACATCTTCTGCGGAATGTGGCAGTAGCCGTCCGGATTTTTATCGAGATACTTCTGATGGTATTCCTCCGCGGAATAGAAGTTTTGGATGGGCGCCAGCTCTACCGCGAGCTTTGTGCCGTACTTTGCCTCCTGCTCGTCATAAACCGCCTGAATTTCCGGAAGCTGGCTCTGATCCGCATAGTAAATACCGGTGCGGTACTGAATGCCTTTGTCATTTCCCTGCTTGTTTACGGAGAGCGGATCGATCACCAAAAAGTACTTATCCAGCAGCTCACGAAGTGAAATCTTATTCGGATCATACTCGATTTTTACGGTCTCCGCATGTCCGCTGCTGTCGCAGACTTCCCGATAGGTAGGAGCACTGTCCGGACCGTTTGCATAGCCCACCTCGGTCGCACGCACGCCCGGGAACTGGTCAAAGTACTTCTGTAAGCCCCAGAAACATCCACCTGCGAGATAGATGGTCATTTTACCAGTTCCCCCGTCCATGTCATGACGCCGCCAAAGTTGTAGACCTTTCGATAGCCGAGCTTTGATAACTTCTCCGCCGCAAGTCCCGCTCGATGTCCACTGCGGCAGTATATTAAAAGCACCTGATCCAAATCCTTCAGCATTTCCGGTCTCGTCCCGTTGATTTCCTCGTTCGGCAATAGCACCGCACCCGGAATGTGACCGCTGTCATACTCCTCCTTGGTGCGCACATCGAGGATGATGTGACCGTCGTCCTGCTTCATCATCTCCCGCGCCGTATCCTGATCGATTGTCTGATAGCCCATGGTCTCCTGTTCCTCCTTGCTCTCGCCTGTTGCGCTCATCGAAGCGCTGCTGCTTGTCTCGGCAGCCGCCATCGATACCGCACTTTCTGTTGCCTTACTTGTCTCTGCAGACTCGGCCTTCTTCCCGCAGGATACCAGCAGCGGCAGTGCAAGTGCCGCAACAACTGCGAGGAGGTAGCGTCTCTTCTTCATGGCTTTCTTTCCTCCTTTTATCGTATCGCTTTCTCAAACTTTTGCTCTGATGCGTCAATTTCGAAATTGCTTCGAAATTCACTTATAGTATACCACTTTGGTCGGAAAAAGAAACAGGGATTCATCATGAAAGGATGAAATGTTGCTATCAGTGGCAATGTTGATAGAATAATGAGTTTTCGTTTGTCGGGCATTATACTCCTGCTATTGCAAATCACCCCGCAGATATGTAATCCTCACTTCCATCAGCAGAAATGTACACTGCATAATCAACGACTAAAATATAGAGTTTCCAAGATACCATTTACCACCCATTTTTACTCCGTTTAATATAGTTAAAGACTGGATAGTCTATAGCTGTTCCCCAGTTATCTGACACACCATTTAACATTATTAAATCCCCATGACCAAAGTCTCCACGCTGCAATTTCTGCTCTTTCCCGATTCGCACACTCAATTAAAATTTCAAAATCTCGATTCATTGTAGGAAATGGGATATTTTCTCTATCTATATACTTATCTCCAAGCCAACAAAATGGATTTAATGCAAGGTTGTCACATTTCAATTCATTGACATTTAAGATTACTAACCAGCAATTATTAACCCACTCTTTCTCTTTCTTTTCAAAGTATGATTTTTCCACTTCAAAAGCGATTCTATTTTTATTAGTTGTACACAGTCTGTATTTTTTCTTCTTAATTTCTTCCAGCGGCACAATTCCAAAATCCGCCTGATATTCTTGCTTTAGATTCTCGCCGCATATTAAATTACCGTCCTTTTGTCCATAAACAAAATATCGACTCCCCCTCACTTATGAGCATGAGCTCTGGAACTCTGGTTTTCTGTCCTATTTTCAGCCATTCCACCCCAAGAGAAACTAGAACAATCCACTCAAATATCTCAACAGAAAGCACTTTGACTGAAAGTTCTGCGAATATAATAATATAATATAGTATCGAATCCCAAAGCAATCCACTCGTTTCCTGAAAGCTTTCTATATTAATCCCCCCTGGAATTACAGTGTTCTTTATCAACCACGGAAACGCAACCCAAAACAATACTCCAACAATAAATTTTTTGAGCCAATTCCCCAAAGTTTTTGCAGTTATACACCAGTGAAACAATCGCAACAAGATGTAAGCAAAAAATAAAAAAAACGTCAATATGCACAGTATTGTCAAAATATAATACTCGAGCCAAAACAAACGTTCTTCAATTCTTCTAGAAATCTCGACCAACATTATTAATGACACGCTTTTTACGCACAGAAGCAATAATTTTTCCAAAGATTCTTCGATAAACATCCCGAATTGTAGTAAAGCTTTATCCGCTCCCTCCAGCATCAATGCTTCTAATGGAGGCGTTTTCTTATATCTATAAACCGCCATTGAAAATAACAGTAGCGCTGACACTGTAGTCGCTACATTTGCTGCCATCTCCCAGTCAAAGCCCATCTGTGTACTCACCTCCATATACTGAAGAATATAATATGCCTTCCTCTCCTATACACCCTTTTCTACTAAAAAGTAGCTGCCTCTATCGAAGCAGCTGCTTTCCCTTATCACCGTGCACTTATTCTCTTATATCTCTCATCCCATCTTCTCGCCCCAGTGCGCATTGACATCGTAGTTATATGCCTTGATGCGGCGGTAGGCGATCTCCTGCCACGGCTCGCGGAAGCTGCCGTCTCCGCTTACAAAGAAGCCGGAATCCATGTAGCGGATAATGATGTACTCCGAGTTCTTCTGGTCAAAGCCGTTACCCTGGCTAAAGTCAATGCCGTTACCGGTATTGCGCGTCATCACGGCCTCGAGAAGCGGCAGGGTGACCTCGCTCAGCGGAAGCTTCATATCCGGCATGTCGAAGAAGCCGCCTTTCTCCTTCGTGTAAACACAGAGCACTCCGAGCGTACCGTTGCTCGCGCACTTCACTCTCTTGATATCCGCGAGCTTCACCTGATGCTTTGCGCCTATGATGACGCCGCCCGAGAGGCGGATGATTTTTTCACCGAGCGTTGCGCCGAGCACTGTCTCGAGACTGTCCAGATTGTTCGGGAATTCAGCTCCCAATTTGCTCGCGGCAAAGGCAAGGAGAAGCGGCTTCGTCTCGCGAACGTTGTGGCCGTTATTCCAGGTTCTGGTATCGAGGTCCAGCTCCGGAACGCTCATATTCTTCATGTTCAGGTCGCGGAGCATAACCCTGTAGTGGAAGTTCTGGCTGCAGTAGTTGGTCAAAAACAGGGAGCCGATCTCCGCAAACTTCATATCCACATCGACCTTGCCGTTTAAGCTCTTATAGCTGAAACCGTCCTTCGCAATCCGGAGGGTATAGCCCGCACCGAGCATGCCTTTATTAGAAAACTCCATGGTTGCGCCGTCATCAAAATATGTCTTCATCTCTTCTCCCCTCTATTGGCTTCCGCTCACTCAAAGAAGCTCGTTGTCAATGGTATAGCTCATGTAGGCGCCCTTCTTAAAGAGACCGCCCTCCTTTAAACCCCAGGCAATTGCAGAGCAGGCAAGGCGCTGCGACTCTTTCTTTTTGACGCTCCGCGAGGTCAGCAAAATGCCCGCCGGGAAGAGCTTCGCAATCAGAAAGCTGTAGAGAGAATCCGTCTCGCCTTTTTCGGCCAGCTTTGTGTGGTAGCTCGGATTGGTGTCCCACCACTCGTTCGGCTTACAGAAGGAGCAAACCGCACGCATCTCGCTCGTGCTCAGGTTCTCGGCGCAGACCGCGCGAACCTGTTCGAGGTCCTCGTCGGCAATCACACCGTCCGTGATGGAGTAGGCATAATAGGCGTTTGCAAGGCCGTCGTTATCGTCCTCGGTCTCCTTTAAGAGGTACAGATTCGACACGCCGCGCTTTGCGTACTTTTTCCACTTGCCGCCGATGTCTCGAAACGCCTTTCCGCTGTAGCGCGCGGAATCACCGCTTTCCAGCGCACGGCGCAGTTCTTCGAGATCCACGTCCTTCTTTTCCCACTCGTCAATCCAGTTGATACGTAAGTCTGACATGACTTTTCTCTGCCTCCTTGGCTTTCCGGATTACCCTACCGTGACTATGGTTCACATCTTTTTTATTATAGAATTCCGCCCCGCAAATCTCAAGCCAACGCGCCTGTTTCGGCACTTTTTCTAAAGTACCGACTTCCGATTAACTGTATACAGATTACCTGCTTGCGCTTCCGATTACACATTTCGCCCAAGATTTCGCTTCCGAAATACGGATAGAGCCGCTCCGGTTTTCTGCCTTTGGCTTTCTTCTTTTTGCCTCTTCCCGTACGCTGCACCCGGCCTTCTTAGCTCTATCCCGTCAGAACCCGGATGTCGTTCCCATGGTATTTTCCGCCGCATTCGCCTCTGTGTTTCCGAAACCGAGTTGCAGGCCGAGATACAGGATTACACCCTCGCGAAACACTCTGGGGTCGTAGCCGGTCAGCGCGTGTATCTTATCGAGCTGATATTGGAGCGTGTTTTTATGGATGTATAGCTTTTCCGCCGCTGTCTTTAAGCTGCAGTCCGCGGCAAAGTAAACCGCTAAAATGTGCCTTTCTTTTTCACTCAATTTCCCGAGCGTGCGCGCCGCATAGCTCTCACGAACCGCGACCGGAATAGAGCCGCTCAGCAGTTCCATATCGAGCTGCTCAAAATCCGCGTAGCCCCCTCTCTCATCGCCCGCACGGGCCGCAATCTGTGCCTCCCGAAACGAGCGGTACTGGTGCACCAGCTTGTGATCCGCCCCCACGCCGACCGAGAGAATTTCCCGGAACTCTGCGGCAAGCTGCTCAAATTGCTGCTGTCTCGGCGGATAGTCGCCCTTCGGCAGTATCAAGATGTACTCATTCGGAAAGCGGAAGGTAAAGAGCGGGCTTCCGGTCTCACGAAACACGGTCAGTATTTTCTGCTCCACCATTGAGAGGTTCGCGGGGTTATAGCGCGTCGAGAGGCGCACCAGCACGGTGCGGTAACGCACCTCTTCGCTGAGGCCGTGGGAGGAAAGGAAGTCTAAGTAAAAGCCGTGGTTCATGGGTTTCCCGGAACTCAGCGCCCGCACCACATAGTCAGTCTCGACCTGCGCATTCCGGTTTCTCGCATCGTACTCCTGCTCGCGGAGCAGTAGGGCTGTGATGCGCTGGGCGAGATAGGCATACTTTCTCACTTCCTCGGGGACGCCGGTGATGCCGATGACCGCGACTATGGTCCCGTGGTGCGAAAAGGGCAGGTTCACGCCCTGCTGCGTGCCGTAGAAGCTGTCGTTCTCCATGACCTCAATCGACTGTCCTTCCTGCGCGGCGCGGTGCCCGATTTCATGGTATGTTCCGACTCGTTCGGAGTTTGTACTCGCCAGTATGCTGCCGTCCGGCTGAATGAAGTTGACATCGTGCCCGCAGACATCTTTCACGCTGTCCACAATCTGCTGGGCCGTCTTTTTGCTGATTTCTGCCATTTCTTTGTTCTCCGTACCAATAACTCCACTTACACTATAGCACTTCTTAGTCCTTGAAACATAGACCCTCCCCGCCCTTTTCGTTATTCTAATCATAAGAGACAGCTCCGGCTGTCACAGAACGCAGAAAGTGAGGCAAGGAGGAAAACAAATGAAAGTAGTAGTCGCCATTGATTCCCTCAAGGGTTCTCTCAGTTCTCTTGAGGCGGGCGATGCAATCCGCGCCGGAATTCTAAGGGCGGACAGCAGCGCCGAAGTCCTGGTGCGCCCGCTCGCAGACGGCGGCGAGGGAACGGTGGAGGCGCTCACCATAGGTATGGGGGGCACCCTGCAGGAGGTGCGCGTCACGGGGCCGCTCGGCGCGCCGGTCACCGCGGTCTACGGCATTTTGCAGGACGGCAAAACCGCTATCCTCGAGATGGCCGCGGCTGCCGGCATCACCCTCGTCGAGGAAAAGGAGCGCAACCCGCTGAACACGACGACCTACGGGGTCGGGGAGATGATACGGGATGCCATTGCGAAGGGCTGCCGCCACTTCATTGTGGGCATAGGCGGTTCCGCGACGAATGACGGCGGTATCGGCATGTTACAGGCGCTCGGTTACGGGCTTCTGGACAGCGAAGGCAAGCAGGTGCCCTTCGGTGCCAAGGGTCTGCAGGTACTGGATTGCATCACGGACGAGAACGTTATCCCGGAACTTGCGGACTGCACCTTCCGCGTGGCCTGCGATGTGACCAACACCCTTTGCGGTGATCAGGGTTGCAGCGCGGTCTTCGGCCCGCAGAAGGGCGCGGATCCGGGTATGATCATGCAGATGGACAAGTGGCTCGCCTACTACGCGGCTCTGGCGCGCGAAAAATACGAGAAGGCGAACCCGCGTGAGGCGGGCACCGGCGCTGCGGGCGGCCTCGGCTTTGCCTTCTTGACCTTCACCGATGCGCGGCTTGAATCCGGCATTAAAATCGTGCTCGAAGAAACCCGACTCGAGGACTATGTGAAGGATGCCGACCTCGTGATTACCGGCGAGGGACGTCTCGACGGACAGACGGTCATGGGCAAGGCGCCGAGCGGCGTCGCACAGATCGCGAAGCAGTTCGGAAAGCCTGTCATTGCCTTCGCGGGTGCGGTCACCCCGGATGCGGTTGCCTGCAACGCACACGGCATCGATGCCTTTTTCCCGATTCTGCGCCGTATCTCGACACTGCAGGAGGCGATGGAGCCCGAGAACGCAAGACAGAATATGACGGATACGGTCGAACAGGCCCTGCGCCTGTTCCTGATCAAATAAAAAACGGAGGTTTCCCATGGACTTACAATTCACGACACTCGGCGCACTGATCGGTCTGGTCGTCGCCATTCTTCTGATTATCAAAAAGGTACAGCCGGCCTACGGTCTGATTCTCGGTGCCTTAATCGGCGGCCTGATTGGCGGCGGCGGCCTTGCGGGCACAGTCTCCACGATGGTGAGCGGCGCGGGCTCCATGATGTCCTCGGTGCTCCGCATTCTGACCAGCGGTATTCTGGCGGGCGCACTCATTAAGACCGGCGCGGCGCAGAAAATCGCAGAAACCATCGTCGATACCATAGGCGAAAAGCGCGCCATTGCGGCACTCGCGGTCGCAACCATGATTATCTGCGCGGTCGGCGTGTTCATTGACATCGCTGTCATCACGGTTGCGCCGATTGCCCTTGCAATCGGTGAGCGCGCCGGTCTCTCGAAGAGCGGCATTCTGCTTGCAATGATAGGCGGCGGCAAGGCAGGTAACATTGTCTCCCCGAACCCGAACACCATTGCCGTGACCGAGGCCTTTAAGCTTGACCTCACGGCTGTAATGATGACGAACCTGATTCCGGCGCTCTGCGCGCTCATCGCGACCATTGTCCTCGCTTCTCTCCTCGCAAAGAAGGCGGGCGACGGCATTTCGCAGAACGATCTCGAGGCAGCTCCCGCAGAAAAGCTCCCGAACGCCCTGCAGGCGTTTGCGGGCCCGCTGACTGTGATTGTGCTCCTCGCCCTTCGCCCGCTCGCTAAGATTTCGGTGGATCCGCTGATTGCGCTGCCGCTCGGCGGTCTGGTCTGCATTCTGGTAACCGGAAACATCCGCAAGCTGATTCCGTACACGGACTTCGGTCTCTCGAAGGTCATCGGCGTCGCGATTCTTCTGATCGGAACCGGCACGATTGCGGGTATCATCAAGGCTTCCGCGCTCCAGAAGGATATGACCGCGCTCCTCAGCGCCATGAACATGCCGGCCTTCATTCTGGCACCGCTCTCCGGTATCCTGATGGCAGCCGCAACAGCTTCCACCACCGCGGGTTCCACCGTTGCCTCTCAGACCTTCTCGGGCACTCTGCTTTCCGCCGGTGTCCCTGCGCTCTCGGCAGCGGCTATGATTCACGCAGGTGCGACTGTCCTTGACTCCCTGCCGCACGGCTCCTTCTTCCACGCGACCGGCGGCTCCGTCTACATGGACATCAAGAACCGCATGAAGCTGATTCCCTTCGAGGCATTGATCGGCCTCACTTCCACGATTGTCGCTGTCATTCTGTACCTCGTGGCGGCGTAAGAATTCGGCAGAATAAAGCGATAACAGCAGAAGCAAAGAAATAACAGCATACAAAAACAGCGGGTGCAGCTGACAAGAGTCAGTTGCACCCGCTGTTTTTGTATGCCGCCCTTCCGAATGCCCCTATGCGCTTCTACACCAATTATATCCACC